>JANMVV010000128.1:0-8160 GCA_031392925.1 Vicinamibacteria bacterium | reverse complement strand
TCCTTGCCGAACCAGAACTCGATCGACTCGGGCGTGATCCGATAGCCGCCCCAGTGAGCGGGGCGGGGGACTTCGCGATCCTTGAACCGCTCTTCCACTTCCTCGAACTTGCGTGCGAGTTCGGCCGCGGATTCGACTTCGCGCGACTGTTCGGAAGCCCAGGTTCCCAGCCGATGTCCCACCGGACGTGATTCGAAATAGGCGTCGGACTCTTCGGCGCTCGTCCGGTCCAGGGTGCCTTCCACCCGGATCTGGACCTCCATCGCCGGCCAGTAGAAGGTCATGGCCGCCTGCGAGTTCGCCTCCATCTCCGTGGCTTTTCGGCTCTGGTAGTTCGTATAGAAGACGAAGCCGCGGGCGTCCACCCCCTTCAGAAGGACCATCCGCAGGGAGGGCCGGCCGTGCATGGTGGAGGTCGCGAGGGCGACCGCGGTCGGGTCCTGGGCCTCCCGCTTCTTGGCGCTTTCGAAGAGCTCCAGGAAGCGGTTCAAGGGTTCGTCCAGCGGGGCAATCCGGGCAGTCATGCGATCAGTATCTCGCACAAGGGGCAGGCGATGTGCGTGAGGCCTTTGCCTCAAATCCACCGTCCGCGACAATGCCGACTAGAATTGAGGCCGAATGGCCGCCCCGCGCAAGCGAACTCTCACCCGCAAGCCCAAGGACGGAGCGCAGGTTCCGCCGCCCGAGCCACCCAAGCCCTTTGCCGCGCTCGACCTGGGAGCCTCGGCGGTGCGCCTGGTCATCGCCGAGGGCGAGGGAGACGCCATGCGGATCATTGAAGAGGCCTCGCGCGGCGTGCTGATCGGCCGGGACACGTTCACGAGCGGCCGGATCGGCCAGCCGACGGTCGAAGCGGTGCTTCAGGCGCTCGAGGGCTTCCGCTCCATCATGGACACCTTCGGCGTGGTGCGGTATCGCGCGGTGGCCACGTCGGCCCTTCGCGAGGCCACGAACCGCGATACCGTGCTGGATCGAATCCGGGTCCGCACCGGGATCGATGTCGAGGTGATCGACGGCTCGGAGGAAAACCGGCTCACCTACCTCGCGGTCCGTGAATCACTCAAGTCCCTGCCCGAACTCGCGACCGAGACCTGCCTCGTGGCCGAGGTGGGCGGCGGCAGCGCCGACCTTTCGACTCTGCACGGCGGAGAACCCGCGCATTCCGGCACCTACGCGATCGGGTCGATCCGCCTCCGACAGAGTTTCGCGGCGTTCCAGGGCACGCCCACCCACTTCCAGAAGCTGATCCTCCGCCACATCAACAATGTGGTCGAGGACATCGGGCGCGAGCTTCCGCTGAAGGAGGTCAAGCATTTCATCGCTCTCGGCGCGGACGCCCGCCTGGTCGCCCGGGTTCTCGGTACTACGGACTCCGAGGCGCCCGCGACCCTGCCCCGCGACGCGTTCCTCAAGGCCTGCAGTGAGATCGCGACCCTCGACGTCGACACGATCCTCAGCACGCACGGACTGTCGCAGGCCGAGGCGGAGACCCTCGCCCCCGCTCTCCTCGTCTATTCCGAACTGGTGCGGGCCACCAGTGCCCAGTCCATCACGGTCTCGAACGCCACTCTGAGGCGCGGTCTGATCTTCGACCTGGCCCGGTCGGAGGCCGGCCTCGGCATTGAGGTGTTTTCGCGCCAGGTTCTCGCGAGCGCCAACGCGGTGGGGGAGAAGTACAGCTACGACGCGAAGCACGCGCGGAACATCGCCAACCTGGCCCTTCGTCTTTTCGACGAGCTGAAGTCCGAGCATGGCCTCGACCCGCGCGACCGGCTTCTGCTCGAGGTGGCCGCCCTCCTGCACGACATCGGCCTGTTCGTGAACATCCGGGCGCACCACAAGCATTCCCAGTACCTGATCTCGGTGTGCGAGATCTTCGGGATGTCGCGCGACGACCTGCTGGTCGTCTCCAACGTCGCGAGGTATCACCGTCGGGGTCTTCCGCAGCGCTCGCACATCCCCTACATGACCCTCGACCGCGAAGCCAAGATCGTGGTCAACAAGCTCGGCTCGATCCTGCGCATGGCGAACGCGCTCGACGCCGACCATCAGCAGAAGGTGAAGAACGTCCGGGTTCGCCCCGAAGGCGGCGTCATCGCCTTCGAGGTGGAAGGGGTCGGCGACCTGACCATGGAGCGTCTCGCCTTCCTGGCCCGAAGCGACTTCTTCCAGGATGCCTTCGGCCGGCGCGTGATCTTCCGCGAAGTCACCAAAGGAGATGCCGGATGACGCCGAAGGGCAAGCCGAAGCGCAAAGCGCAGGATCCGGAGATTTTTTTCAATCGCGAGCTGTCGTGGCTCTCGTTCAATTCCCGCGTGCTCGAGGAAGTGGAAGAGGCGGCGACGCCGCTGGCCGAACGGGCCAAGTTCATGGCCATCGTCACCAACAACCTCGACGAGTTCTTCATGGTCCGCGTGGCCTCCTTGAAGAACGCCATCGCCGAGGGGGACCATGCGCCCGATTCCGCCGGCCTGTCTCCCGCGCAACAACTCGCGGTGGTGAAGGAGATGGCGGCGCTGCAGTTGAAGCGGCTTCATGAGATCTCCGAGCGCGACATCCTCCCGAGCCTTGCGGGCATCGGGATCCGCATCCTCGACTTCTCCGATCTCGACGCATCATTACGCGCGGGCGTGGTCCGTTTCTTCAAGGACGAGGTTCTGCCCGTCATCACGCCCCTCGGGGTCGACGCGGCCCGGCCGTTCCCCATGCTGCCGTCGCTGTCGATCAATCTCGCCGTCCTGTTCGAGCCGGACAAGGACAAGCAGGGAGGCGAGCCCCGCCTCGGAGTGGTTCCCGTTCCCGCGGTTCTGCCCCGGCTCGTTCGCGTTCCCGGCGCCGATTCCACGTATGTCCGGCTCGAGACCGTGGTGCTGTCGCAGCTGGCCACCCTCTTCCCGGGTCAGGCCGTGCGCGACGTGGCGGCGTTCCGCGTGCTGCGCGACGCTGAACTCGACATCGACGACGAAGGCGGCGGGGACGATTTCCTGTCGCAGGTGGAAGACGAGGTCAAGGGCCGTCGCCGTTCGCAGGTGGTTCGCCTGGATATCGACGCGAGGGCCTCGGAGGCCCTGCTTTCGCAACTGACCTCGAGGTTCCCCGGCGCGGAGCCGCTGGTCTACCGCATCCACGGACCGCTCGATCTGAGGCTTTTCTTCCAGATCCTCGACCTTCCCATTCTCGACTCGTTCCGCGACGCGGGGCAGCGCTCGCAGGCGACCCTTCTGCCCGCCGAGTCCGCCGACCTGTTCGCCCTCCTCTCCCGCCGCGACGTCCTGCTTCATCATCCCTACGAGTCGTTCGAGACGGTGCTGGATTTCGTCAAGCAGGCGGCCGCGGATCCGCAAGTGCTGGCCATCAAGCAGACCCTTTACCGGCCGGCCTCCGACTCCGAGGTGGTGAAGGCGCTCGTCACCGCGGCCGAGGGAGGCAAGCAGGTCACGGTGGTGGTGGAGCTCACCGCGCGATTCGACGAGGCGTCGAACATCCGCTGGGCCCGAAGGCTCGAGGACGCCGGCGCTCATGTCATCTACGGCATCCGCGGCCTCAAGACGCACGCCAAGGCCACCCTGGTGGTGCGCCGCGAGCCGCAGGGCATCAGGCGCTACGTGCATCTCTCCACCGGCAACTACAACGAGAAGACCTCCAGGCTCTACACCGATCTGGGGCTCCTCTCTTCCGACGACGGTCTGGGCCGCGACCTCTCCGCTTTCTTCAACGCCATCACCGGCTTCTCTGATCCTCCCTCGATGCAGCGGCTCACCATGGCGCCCATGGCCCTGCGCATCAAGATCGTCTCCATGATCGATCGGGAGCGCCGCCGCGCCGAGGAGGGCCAGCCGGGCCTGATCCGCGGCAAGATGAACGCCCTGGTCGATGAAGACATCATCCGGGCGCTCTATGCCGCGTCCAGGGCCGGGGTCAAGGTGAAGCTCAACGTGCGCGGGATCTGCTGTCTGCGCCCCGGGCTCAAGGGGGTTTCCGAGAACATCGAAGTGGTCTCGATCATCGATCGCTACCTCGAGCATTCGAGGATCTATCACTTCTGGAACGGCGGTGATGAAGAGCACTACATCGCGAGTGCGGATTGGATGCCGCGGAACCTCGATCGGCGAATCGAACTGATGACCCACATCACGTCTAAGGAGGCAGTCGAACGCCTGTCGGCCATCCTGGACTGGTTCTTCGACGACAATCAGAAGGCGCGCGTTCTTGACTCGGGCGGCACCTACCACCGTCGTCGTCCGGGCAAGGGCGAGGAGCCTTTCCGGGTGCAGACGAAGCTCTACGAAGACGCGAAGAGCCGCGCGGACAAGCTCCGGGCCGTGCCCCTCACCCTGGAGCCGATCAAGCGCGACAGCCAGTCGTGAACTCTCCTCCCTCCGGAAGGGAGATGGGTGCGGCGGCGCTTCTGGCCATTCCCCTCGCCCTGCTCTTCACCTGGACCCAGGTGTTTCCCCTGGACGGCATCCCCGTCCTCGGCACTGACTACGGGCAGCTGGTCTGGAACATGTGGAGCGTCGATCGGGCGATTTCCTCGGGCACGTCGCCCCTGCATTCGGACATCGTGTTTCATCCCATCGGGACCTCGCTCGCCGCTCACGTCCTGACTCCCGGGTTCTTCCCGGTGACCGCGGTGGTGAAGGGGTGGCGGGGTTTGAGCAACCCGGGCGGGGGCGCGGACCTCCTCTACCCTCTCGTCGCGTACAAGATCGCCATCGGCCTTTGCTACATCGCGATCACGTTCTCGACCTGGGCCTTCCTTCGAAGGATCGGGTCGGGACGTCTCGCCGCCCTCGCCGTGACCATCGGGTACGCGTTCTCGCCCTTTAACCAGCTCCACGCGCCCCATCTCAACCACCTGTCGGTGGCCGCGATTCTTCCCCTGGCGGGCTTCTGCCTGGTGAGCATTTGGGAGCGTCCACGGCTGGGGCCGGTGCTTCTGGTGGCCTTTCTGTTCGGCGGCGGTCCCTACTTCGGCGAGCTCATCGCCTTCGCCTGGGTGGCATTCCTCGCCATTGGCGCCATTCTTCTCGCGCGGTCCGGCACCCGGGTCGAGGTCTTCAGCCGGCTCGACCGACTGGGCGCCCCGCGCATCGGCTTGGCTCTCGCTCTCGCCGTGCTTCTGGTGTCGCCCTTCGCTCTTGCCTGGGTGCAAGGCGGTGCTCAGCCGATGAATCCCCGTCAGGCGAGTTTCTGGTCAGCCAATCTCGCCGCCTTCGTGACCCCCGATCCGCACACTCAGCCGTGGCTCGCGCTCATGGCGCCGCTCGACCGAAGGATCAGTAAAGGCGTTGGGGGCCACGAAGCGTTCCTGGGATTCGTGCTTCTCGGCAGCGCCCTCATCGGTCTGATCCGCCTTCGCGACTTCTGGACTCGCCTCTGCGGCGTCGTGGCATTTGGATTCCTGGCCTTGAGCCTGGGGCCGTCCCTCAAGATCTTCGGATCGGACCTCGGGATCGTGATGCCGTACTCCTTCCTGATGTCGGTGCCGCCCTTCTCCATGGGACGCACGCCGGTGCGGTGCGTGCTCTTCGCGCTGTTCTTCCTGACCATTCCCGCGGCGCGCTTTCTCTCCCGGGTCGAGAGCCGGAGCGCCAAAGGCCGGGCCCTCGTAGCCCTTCTCGCGCTGGCCGCCGGTCTCGAGATGTGGTCGCCCCGGCCGCTGGCGAAGCCCTTCGTGTCGCCGCTGGACCTCGCGCAGCTCGTGCCGGGAGAGGTCTGCAACATTCCGCTGACCACCCTCGACGGCTTCGCCGTCCTGCTTCAGACCCAGCACCGGAGGAAGATCGTGACCGGCCTCGTGTCGCGACGATCACAGGCCCTCGCCGACCACGTGAACGGCCTCGGCGATCTTCTGGACCATCAGCCCGAGAAGTTCGCGAGCACCCTGCTCTCCTGGGGCGTCACCAACGTCATTCTCGAACCCGGCGCTCCGGATGGCCTCGAAATCAGCCTGACGAGGCTCGGTCTCAACGTCATCGACCTGCGTCGCAGCCAGGGCCGCGTTCAATAACCACCGTCTCGCGCCCGCGCTTTCTGCTAAAAGGACCCCCCCATGATTGATACCGGTCTCAAAAACAAAGTCGTCATCGTGACCGGCGGCGCCAACGGCATCGGCAAGGGCACGGCCCTCGCGTTCGCCGCTCAGGGCTGCCGGGTCGCGGTGTGGGACGTCAAGGGCGATGAGCCCGCGCTGGTGAGCGAACTGAAGGCCGCCGGTGCTTTGACGGCCACGTTCACGCGTGTTTCGGTGGCGGATGCCCCTCTGGTCGCGGCCGCGACCGCGAAGGTGATGGAGGCCTTCGGGCAGATCGATGTCCTCATCAATAACGCGGGCATCCTGCGCGACGGCATGCTGGTGAAGGTCAAGGACGGCCAGGTGAGCGTCATGTCCGACGAGCAGTTCGACATGGTGATCGACGCGAACCTGCGCGGCGTCTTCCTCTGCACGCGCGCGGTGGCGCCGCACATGATCGCCCGGAAGTCGGGGGTCATCGTCTCGGCCTCCTCCGTGGTCGGTCTGTATGGCAACTTCGGCCAGACAAACTACGTCGCCACGAAGGCGGGAGTCATCGGCATGACCAAGGTCTGGGCGCGGGAGATGGGGAAGCACGGCATCCGCGTGAACGCGATCGCCCCCGGCTTCATCGAGACCGAGATGATCCGGCAGATGCCGCTGAAAGCCCTCGAGAGCATGGTGCAGCACACTCCCCTCGGCCGCATGGGCAAGGTGGAGGACATCGCGAACGCCTACGTGTATCTCGCGAGCGATCAGGGCAGCTTCATCAGCGGCCATTGCCTGTCGGTTGACGGAGGGGCGGTTCCGGGGACCTAAGCCGTTGATTGTCCGGACGTCATTGCGAGCGGGACACGGACTACGTCCGTGACTGTGGAGAGAAACCCCACGTCGTCGTCGCGAGGAGCCGATCGAGATGCGAAGCGACGAAGCGATCTCACAGGCTTGGTAGGGGTGGCCCGCGGAGCCGGGCGCTGAGATGGGCTCGCGGCGCCGCGGACATCTCGTCCCCCAGGGGGAGGATACGCGCTGCGTCGGCACTGGAATATCGGAACGAGTGAATCGTGTGCCTCCTTACTCGGCTCGATAATCGCGAACCTTACCGACGGAGTCCGGCGACTCGCGATTAACGCCTCGACGCCTGCGACCCATTTCAGGCGGTTTTTCAAAGGCGGTAGTTGGACCCAGAGATGGAGCGGGACCGGGGAGCGAGTGGGTTGCATGCGCCGGGGCGTAGAGGCGAGTCACTCCATCGAGACACGTCCATTTCGCCGATCCGAGGCGGGTAAGGAACACACGATTCCATCGAGAAGCGTCCCAGGGTGACGCACCCGCCGTCCCCGGCGCAGCAAGCCCACTCGCTCCCGGGTCCCGCGGGCCACCGCTACCACGCCCCGCGAGATTGCTTCGGCCCGCTCCGATACGGATTTGGGCCTCGCAATGACGGTGGTCGGTGGTGGGTTTCTCTCAACGTCACGTCCGAAGGACGTGAGCGGCTCGCAATGACCTGAGGTCCAAGGGGGTAAATTAGGAGTCGTGGCAACAAAGCAGCCGTTCTTCCCGCGTCGGGGCGCGCTGACGCTCGCTTGCCTCGCCCTTCTGGCATTCTGCGCGACGAGCATGACCACGAACGCCCAGACGAAGACTCCTCGGTTCAGCTTCAAGGTCGTGAAGGCCTTTCCGCACGATCCCACCGCCTTCACCCAGGGCCTGGTCTTCGCGGATGGGATCTTCTACGAGAGCACCGGGCTTCGCGGTTACTCCACTCTTCGCAAGGTGAACCCCGAGACGGGAGCGGTGATCCAGCAGGCGCCGGTCGAGTCGCCGTACTTCGCCGAGGGCCTCGCCCTCGTGGGCCATGAACTGCTCCAGCTCACCTGGGAAGAGCACGTGGGCTTCGTCCATGACAAGAACACGTTGAAGCGCCTCAGGACTTTCAGCTACCCAACTGAGGGCTGGGGCATGGCCTATGACGGGAAGGCCCTGGTGATGAGCGACGGTTCGTCGCACCTGTTCTTCCTCGATCCAAAGACCCAGAAGGCGGTGCGAAACCTTCTCGTCGTGGACGGTTCGCGTCCAGTGGAGAGGCTCAACGAACTGGAGTTCGTGCGCGGCGAATTGTGGGCGAACGTCTGGCAGACCGA
>JANMVV010000121.1:0-8894 GCA_031392925.1 Vicinamibacteria bacterium | reverse complement strand
GTCTCCGTTCGCCATGCCCGCCTATCGCATGCGACTGGGGGTGTTGCATTCATGTCCGACCAGGACAAGGCGGAGTGGCCACGGCACACACTCATCGAGGAGGATTCTCACCAGGCGGTGAGCAGGATCTACGTGCACCCGCCGTCGATGCAGAAGTTCAAGAGTGACGTGGCGGCCTTCGTGGACGCGACCGCGCGCTGAGCCAGACGGATACCTGGTTCTACGAGTTCGAGAACCAGGAACATCTGGCCATCGGCTCATCAAGACCGTGAATGGCGGCGATGTTCGGGATGAGCGAGGGCGGCGAGAAGTTGCGCCTCGCGCTTGAATCCAGCCAGGCGTTCCCTTCCTCCGCGAGGTCGGCGGGCAGAACCTTGATGGCGATAGACCTCACCCATTCCCCCCGCGCCGATAGCGGCGGTGATCTCATAGGGTCCGACGCGGGATCCGCTCGCCAGAGTCATGCGCGCCGGAGTTTAGGTGATCGGTCCCGAGCGATCCCTTACGCCCGTTGCGATCGACACCGCCCTTTTGAAGAAGAATCCGATGCATCCCTTCGAGGCCGCGGGCTCGGGCTACCTGGCTCTTACCACCGAGGGTGGCGCCAACCGGGTCTATAAGGCCGGGCTCAACCACTTCGTCCGCCTCGCGGGTGGAGAGGTCATTGATGACAAGGGACAGGCATGGAGGATCACTGAGGAGAGCCTCGACGGCCCCGGCGGAGAGACTCGGCCGCGGGAGCCGGCGCGACGCACGTTCTGGTTCGCCTGGTTCGCACAGTTTCGAGACACCATCCTGGTCAAGTAGACACTGGGACTGGCGTGGCTACCGGTTTATAGGAAGGTCGCGATCTCGTCGAGGGATTTCTTCGGGATCCTGGGCACGACGGCGCTTGCCTTCGGATAGCCAACAACGAGAATCAAGAACGCCCGCTCATGACTTGGCCGTCCGAGCATCTGGTTGAGAAAGCCCATCGGGCTCGGGGTATGGGTGAGCGAGACGAGCCCCGCCCCGTGGATCGCCGCGATGAGAAACCCGGTGGCGATTCCGACCGACTCCGTCACGTAGTAATGCTTGAACTTGGTCCCTTCTCCCGTCACTCCGTGGTTTTGGGCGAATATGACGATGAGGTACGGGGCTTCCTCGAGAAACGGTTTATGTTCGTCCGTTCCGAGGTGAGAAAGGGCATCGAGCCAGTCATCCGGAGCGCGGCCACCGTAGAAGGCCCGTTCCTCCCCCTCGGCCGCCTCCCGGATTCTGCCCTTGGTCACCGGATCAGCGACCACGACAAAGTGCCACGGCTGCTGGTTCGCCCCCGAGGGCGCGGAGCCCGCGGCCATCAGGCAACTCTCGATCACGTCCTTCGGTACGGGGCGGTCGGAAAAGTCGCGCACGGTGCGTCGGCGCGCCAAGTGACGTTGGAATTTCACGGCCCGCCTCGACATCTCATCGACTGGAAGCTCGTGGTAGCCGGAGAGGGGCGTGAAGGAGGGGCTCACCATTTCGCTAACCTAGCGGAACCGCTCGGGCCCCCGCAAGTGACGAAAGACCGCCGCGATGAGAGCCCCCAAGGGGCGACCGGGACGCCGAAAATCGGCGGGCGAGAACTACTTCTTCGTCTCGACGAATTCCTTGAGCCAGGCCACGTCGACATCCTTCGGCTTCCTGGTCTCCTTCTGCTTGACCAGGTAGGTTCCGCGTTCGTTGTGCGTGACCTTCCCTTTCATGGGCAGCTTTTCGTTGTGACAGTAGAGACAGTTGGTCGCAGGGAATCCGGCCTCCTTGGCCTGCTTCTGAATCTTCAGGGTGGCGTGGCCGGGGGTCGCGCCAGCGAGGAGGACCGCGGCGGTCAGGAGGAAGGCGAGGGGTTTCTTCATGGTTCAAGTTTTCCTTAGGTGACAGACTTGGCGAGAGGCGCGCTTTGGCGCTTGGCTCCCTTCCTTTTCAAGATCAAACAGCGCTCTTGTGCAGGATCAAGAGAGCCCGCTTGACTTCCCGGCAGCCTGCCTCCTCGGCATATTCGCCAATGAGCACGGCCTCGGTCGGTGCGGTATCGCACGTGGGTCTGTGGAGGTGCGCTTCTGATTCCGTGCGGGCCTTGGCCCGCCGGAATCAGAACTGGCTCCAGAGGTACTGGTTCGTGACCTCGTGGTGGAACTGGATCTCCGCTGCCTTGATCTGGGCGCCGAGGGCCTTGGGACAGCGCTCCGCCGAGGCCATCTTCAACTCCGCGTACTTGCCCGCGACGTCCTCGCCGATCAGCTTCTCGATGTAGTCGCTGCCCTTGAAGAGGCGGACCGCGTCGTAGATGTTGTCGGGCAGGAAGCGCGTGCGCTCCTTCCGATCATCGTCCTTCGCCGAGGCCGGGCCCTCGAGGCCGGTCCGCAGCATGGCGTAGATCGCCATGTACGGGTTCGAATCGGGAGCGACCGACCGAACCTCGACGCGCTTGGAACGCTCGTTGCCGAGAGGGATGCGGATCATGGCGCCGCGGTTGATGGCGGAGGCCTTGATCTGGTTGGGCGCCTCGAAGTGCGGGTCGAGCCGGCGGTAGGAGTTGACCGATGAATTCAGCATGAGGCAGATGTCGTTCGCGCTGGTGAGGATCCGGTCGATGAAATCCCAGCCCACCTTCGACAGCATGTCCGGACCCTTCGCGTCATAGAAGAGGTTCTTCCCCTTCCGATTCACCGAAAGGTTCGTATGCATGCCGTTGCCGTTGACGCCGGTCACCGGCTTGGGGAGGAACGACGCGGTCATGTCGTAGTTCTGCGCCACCTGACGGCAGAGCAGCTTGTAGAGCTGAACCTGGTCGGAGGCGATCACCGCTTCGGTGTACGAGTAGTTCATCTCGAACTGAGAGGGCGCCACCTCGGGATGGTCCTTCTCGTTCTGGAAGCCCATCGCGCGCTGAACCTCGGCCGCATGGTCGATGAAGCGGCGCAGGGCATCCCCGGGCAGGGAGTGATAGTAGCCGCCGGTGGAGATGAAGTCGAACTTGCCGGTCTCGTGGTAGCGGCGCTCGGCATCGCGTCCATTGAAGAGGAAGCCCTCGATCTCGTTGGCGGCATGGCAGACCGTGCCGTCCTTGTCGTGGATCTTCTTCATGTACGCCTTCAGGGTCGCCCGCATGTCGCCCACGTACGCCTCGCCGTCGCGGTCGAGGACTTCGCCGAAGACCAGGACCTTCCCGGGCCCGAAGACGTCCGAGGGCAGCCAGTAGAAGGAGGCCCAGTCGATGGCCAGGCGGAGATCCGATTCCTGCTGAGCGGTGAAGCCGCGCACCGAGGATCCGTCGAAGGTGAGGTTGTCGGCCGAACCGAGGAGGAATTTCTTGTCGTAGTCCAGCATGTGCAGCCGGCCCTCGAGGTCGGTGAAGCACACCGTGACCGCCTTGATCCGCTTCTCTTCCTTGAGGTAGCGGAGGCGCTTTTCCCGGATCTTTCCTTCGGGGGCCCGGGCCAGCCGCTCCTCCTTCACCTCGAGGTTCATCTCCTCGAGCTGGTCATAGGGAATTTCGAGGAAGTCGCGCAGGGAGGTTGAGGTCATGTGTATCTCCTTAGATCAAAGCTGTTATGCCTTTATTATAAATCACGGCGCTCTAAGATCTAATCCGTAATTCTTTAGATTTATCGTCGTGCCTTTCAGATGTGGCGAGTCCTCTTTTTCCCAGCACGTCTCCCCCGAAGTATTGACGCCCCAAGGGGCGGGTGCCTATCCTTACCATTCAAGTCGTCCCGGGCTCGCGGTCGCTGCCGTGGATCTCTGGCTCAAGTCGGCGTCAAAAGACGAATCCAAGAAGGAGCGCACGCTTTCCATGTCCACCACCCGAACCCCGGATACGTCCCGCGAAGTCTCGTACCGCAAGCGGCTGATCGAGATCGCGCACGCCCTCAATTCGGCCAACAGCATTCAGGACATCCTGGTCGAGGTCAAGGACAAGATCCTGGACCTCGTGGACGCGGACCGGGTGACCATCTTCGCCCTTGACACCAAGAACCAGGAGCTGTTCTCCATGTTCAAGGCGGGGACGGACATCAAGGAGATCCGCGTTCCCAAGACCTTCGGGTCGATCGCGGGCTTCACCGCTCTCTCCCGCAAGACCATCAACATCCGGAACGCCTACGATCCTTCCGAGCTCGCAAAGCTCCACCCGAACCTCAAGTTCGACGCGCGCTGGGACAAGACCACCGGCTACCGGACCACCCAGGTCCTGGCCTGTCCGATCGTGTTCGAGAAGTACCTCCTGGGCGTCCTTCAGCTCATCAACAAGCGGGGCGGCACCGGCTTCGGTCCCAAGGATGAGGAAGCGGCCGAGGAGCTCGCGAAGATCCTCGGCATCGCCTTCTACAACCAGCATCGGGCGGCCCGCAGTTCCAAGCCCACCAAGTACGGCGCGCTGGTGGACAAGGGCGTCGTGTCCGAGAAGGATATCGAGGCCGCGGTCACCAAGGCCCGAGTCAACCAGGTCGATGTGTCGAAGATCCTCATGGAGGACTTCAAGGTTCCGAAGGAAGAGCTCGGCAAGGCCATGGCCTCGTTCTTCAATTGCAAGTTCTGGGCTCCCCCCGAGGGCTACCTGATGCCCGAGGACATCAAGGGCCGCCTGACCATCGACTTCCTGAAGAAGAACATCTCCGCTCCCATCGAGAAGCGTGAAGGCACCCTGTTCGTCGCGGTCGAGGACCCGTACGACCTCACCCGGTGCGACGCCATCAAGGCGATGAACCTGTCGCCCCGCCACGAGTTCCTGGTCGCGCTCAAGGACGACATCATGCAGTACCTGGCGCGAAGCTACGGGGTCGGAATCGCTCCCGGGGACGCGCCGACCGCGGATGACACCGCCGACCTCGCGACCATCATCACCGAGCTTGGATCGGGCGAAGAGGGCGAACTCGAGGGTGAAGAGGCGGGGGCTCCGGGCGAGGCCGAAGCGGACGAGACCGACACCGCCATCGTCAAGCTCGCGAACAAGATCATCATCGAGGCCTACAACAAGGGAACGTCCGATATTCACGTCGAGCCCTACGGCAAGCAGCAACCCACGGTCATCCGGTTCCGCATCGACGGCGATTGCATGAAGCATCTCGAGGTGCCGCCCGCCCATCGCAACGCCCTGGTGCAGCGCTACAAGATCATGGCGAAGCTCGACATCTCCGAGCGACGCAAACCGCAGGACGGGAAGATCCGATTCAAGGGTCCGATGGGCGTGATCGAACTCCGCGTCGCCACCATTCCCACCTCGGGCGGCAACGAAGACGTGGTCATGCGTATTCTCGCGGCCAGCAAGCCCCTCCCCATGGAGAAGATGGGCTTCTCCGACCGCAACCTGAAGGAGATGCAGGCCCTCCTCTCCAAGCCGTACGGCATCGCTCTGGTCGTCGGCCCCACCGGTTCAGGAAAAACCACCACGCTGCATTCCTGTCTCGGCTTCATCAACACCGTCGACATGAAGATCTGGACCGCCGAGGACCCGGTCGAAATCACGCAGTACGGCCTGCGCCAGGTGCAGGTGTTCCCCAAGATCGGCTTCACCTTCGCCGTCGCCATGAAGGCCTTCCTGCGCGCCGACCCCGACGTCATCATGGTCGGTGAAATGCGCGACCATGAAACCGCGGCGACCGGCATCGAAGCCTCGCTCACCGGTCATATGGTCCTCTCGACTCTGCACACCAACTCCGCGCCGGAAACCATCACGCGTCTCATGGACATGGAAATCGACCCGTTCAACTTCGCGGACGCGCTGCTCGGGATCATGGCTCAGCGCCTCGTGCGCACCCTCTGCGGAGAATGCAAGGAGGCCTACGTTCCCGAGAAGCTCGAATACGACGGCATCATGGAGGCCTATGGCGAGGAGTTCTGGTCTGAGTTGAAGGCGCCCCTGGGGCACACGTTTTATCGGCCCAAGGGCTGCCCCAAGTGCGGCGGAGGCGGCTACAAGGGCCGCGTCGGCATTCACGAGCTTCTCGTGGCCACCGACGAGATGAAGCGTCTCATCCAGAAGAAGGCCTCCGTCGAAACCATGCGCGGTCAGGCGTTGAAGGACGGCATGCGCACGCTGCTTCAGGACGGAATCATGAAGGCCGTGAACGGTCGCACCGACGCCAAGCAGGTCCGCGCGGTCTGCATCAAGTAGGCACGACGGCCATCCATCGAGCCTCCGTGTTCTAAGACGCGATCTCTTGCCACGTCCAGGAACCAAGCCAATGCTGCCCCATCTCGCCGGTCGTCCTTCCACCTGACAGCAGGGTGTTGACCGCCTCGGGTGGGCGGTGGGATCGTCCTTCGTTTGTTACGGCGTGCGCATCGGCTTGCGCGCATCCGGCAAAGAGGGCCTAGAGGCCCTCAAGTCCTGGCTTCCGGACGCCGTGCGGCCGGGTCGCGCGGTGGTGGTGCAGGGTCTGTACTCATTGATCCTGGGCGGCGCCGGCCCGCGCTCCGCGGTCAAGCGCTTCAACGTCCTCTATCGCGACGCCACGCGGCTCGCGCGCTCGATAGATCTCGATGAAGTCCGGCGGGCCTTCGATCGGGATGTCTCCATGCTGATCGGCGAGGCGGCCAGCCGTCGCGTGTTCGTACACGCGGGGGTGGTGGGATTCAAGGGCGGGGCGGTCGTAGTTCCGGGAAAGAGCTTCTCCGGAAAGACGACGCTCGTCCGGGCCCTGGTCGCGCTGGGTGGGGTCTACTACTCCGACGAGTACGCAGTGCTGGATTCCCGCGGCCGCGTCTTTCCCTGGGCCGAGCCGTTGTCGATACGGCCGGACGGGGCCCGAAGGAGGGCGGAATTGCATTCCCCCGAGTCGATGGGCATCGTCGTGGGCAGGATCGCGCTGCCCGTTCGCCTCGTGGTGCTTACCTCGTTCGAGAAGGGCCGGCGCTTCAGGCCCCGGAAGGTGACGCCGGCGGGCGGAACCCTGGGACTCCTCGAGCACACCCTACCGGCCCGAAAGCGTCCGCGCGCGGCCTTGCGGGCGTTGACGTCTGCAGTTTCGGGCGCCCAGGTGATCCGGGGACCCCGGGGTGAGGCAAGCGACGCTGCGCGGGCGATCGTGCGGATTCTCAACGCCCCGCGCACCTTCTGATGGCTGGTGTGTGACGCAGGAGCAAGCGCGAGCCACGGTTCTCCGTGGTGACGATTGTTTTTAAAAAAGGCGGATCGCCTCCCCCGGCTTCTCGCGACTCTCGCTGAGTTTCGTTTGCGCTGCGCGGAGGTGGTGGTCCTCGACACCGGGAGCGACGGCGGCATCCTCGAAGTCGCGGCGGTCGCGGGCTGTCGCGTGGTGGTCGAGTCTCGGCGATTCAGCAGCCGATTGAGCCAGAAGCACGTGGATCGCATCCAGAAGGCGTTCTCCCGATCGGGCGAAGCCACTCTTCTCCGCCCTGGCGAACGTCTCTTTAAGTTCGCGCTGGCACGCAATCACGCCGCCTCGATCGCTCAGAACGACTTCCAGTTCGCTGGTCGATAGAAGCGATCTGGTCGAGGTGATGGATGTGGATTTCCTCGACGCCGCCGTGAGACACGGAGACGCTCAAGATCCTGAGGTTCGAGACGCGCCGTCTCCACAAGGCTCGCTCGTTCATCGAGAGGCTATCAACTGGCAGGAGTCGCTCTGGACGCTCTTTCGGCGCCAGGCTCGCCGGAGCGCGGCTTCCTGGTGAGTCGGGAGCTATTCGCGGTCACTATCAATCAGCTCTGGCCGTATTCCTGGCACAGGATGGATCTGCGGCTCCAGGCCCCGGCGGTCGGCGGCCCTGGGGCATGGCGGCGGCATGCCTCGCCGAAACTGCTGCTGCCGGTTCTGGGGCCGTGACGGAACTGCTGTTCAAAGCTGTGCGCCGCGACCCCGGGCTTCAACTTGTCCGGCGCTTCATCGCCGCCGAGGACTTTCAGGCCGCTTGCTTCATTCGCGAGCGCCGCCCGCAGCATTCCTCCACACGTGGGCTTTTCGGAACTCGAGGAAAACCAGCGGCGGGCCGCATGCGATCCGGTACTGGGCGCTCTGGCTGGGCCGGCGCAACGAAGCCCGCGAGCACTTCAGGTTCTGTTCGGGCCTAGATCCACTGAACCCCATGTAGCGAGACCACGCCCGGCTGTTTGTCTGAGCCTCAGTTTGCCGTTAGGTAAAGGTGCAGACGGTTCCGGAACCAAGATCAAAACACGAGGCGCCGAGATCGCAACATTCGGCCGCGGAGACGCAAGGGCCTCCGAGAGCAACGCAACTGGCGGCAGCGGCGGCTGGCGGAACCGCGATGCTCACCACCACCGGCAGCAGGCCAACCGCGAGACCGCGCAGGACCGATCGCCGAGGCAGCGCCGCGCCGGGCCGCAACAGATCAGCCGAAGCAAGCTCGTTCACCGCAGCATCCACGATGTCCCTCTGTGGCGAGCGCCCGAGGGCCTTGCCAACATGGCGAGCCACGCCGCCGAGATCGGTCTTCCCGTCGAGCTTCTCAAAGACGAGCGCCGCTGTCTTGTTCAGGGAGTGTGCTCGATGTGAGACCTGATCGTAGACGATGACCTCTTCGCCAACCTTCTGGACGATCAGGTCGTCTCGTCGCTCAGGCACAGTGGTCAGCTTGCTCGCCATTCAGATCCCCTTTGGTGGAGTATCGATGTCCCCGCAGGTCGGTGTCAAGCTTTGCTGAATCAGCGGAAAGACTCTGGATTCTTCTTGACCTTCGCACCCCGAGTTAGTAGCTTTGCAGTACCCCCCCACATATCCTGACAGGAGCCTCTGATGCGAAGCATGTCCTTCCCCCTTGGTCGTTGGCCAGTCGGCCTCGCGCTGTTCCTTGCCTTTTGTTCCGGCGGCAATTCACCGGTTCCCACCGCTCCGTCGAAGGCAGCCGATTCCTCGGCCACCGCAGGTCAGGGAATCTCCGGCGCCTCCGCC
>JANMVV010000112.1:0-31291 GCA_031392925.1 Vicinamibacteria bacterium | reverse complement strand
GAAGAACGAGACCAGCAGGAACCACGCCGGATTGACCTCGGTCTGCGAGTACACCGTACTGAGGCGCTTGTACGTCGGGGCCATCACCACGCCGTGCTGCACGAAATCCGAAATCCAGGTCACGAGACCGGCGGCGGCGCCGGCGATCGCGATTCGAGTCCAGTTCATGTTCGCTCCTCTCAAGAACACCGCACCCGCCCGCATCACTTCGCGATCCCGCATTCAGGCGCGGCCAGTTGAGGCAAGCTACGCCGCAACCTCCCGGGTGTCAAGGAAAGGAGGATCAGACCACGGGTCTGGCCGCCGAATCCGCGGCGAGCATTTCGCTCATGTAGTCGAAGAACGGGCGAATGCTCTTGTAGGTCCGGTCCACCTCGCCGAGGAAGCCCTCTCCGAGAACCTCACGGTCCGAGAACGAACGCTCGAACCGGAACTGCTTGTACCGAAGAAGGTCGATGGCCGGGTGTTCCTTGGGGAAACCCCTGGGCACGGTGGCGACCTGATCGCCCCGCATGTCTCCGAAACTGGCTTTGATGCCCTTCGAGCGCATCAGTCGATTCCAGTGCTTGTAGTTGTCGAGAATATCCAGCCGGATTCTCTTAAGGTCGGCGGGATTGGGATAAACAAAACCACAGCAAACCAGTGACTCTCCGGGCTTGATCGACAGGTAATACCCCCCTCGAAGCATGGGCTTGGTCCGCGCGAAATGACCGGCGAACCGGGGGTTGTAGGGGGTGTTGTCTTTCGAGAAGCGGACATCCTTGTAGATGCGGTACAAGGCCTGCTTCGCCGAGAGCGTCTCGATGCGGTCGTGGGTATTCAGCTTCGCGATCACTTCATCGAAGAACTGCGAGGCGTTCTCCAGGGCAAGCTGATACTCATCCCGGTGAGCGCCGAACCACTCGCGGTCGTTGTTTCGGGCCAGGTTCCTCAGGAAGTCCAGCGTGGGCTTTCGAATCATGGCGGGGCTTTGATCGTACATGACAGGCCATCGTGATCCCTGGACGACACGGGCGTCGTTGTCCGTGGCCTGGATTGCCCGGTCGTCACCGGGTTGGCCGCGGCGGAATGAGGTCGCCCGGCGCGGTGTAGCGTCGCCACTCGTACCCACAGGAGGCTCACGTGATCCATGGGCGCGCATTCAGCATGGCCGTGCTTGTTCTCAGCGGAGGCGCCGCGGGTTTGCTGCGCGCCGAGTCGACGCCGCCCATCGCTCCCGATTCGTACAAGCAGCTGAAATTCCGCTACCTCGGTCCGGTCGGCAACCGCGTCATTGCCATCGCCGGCTGTGCGGGAATCCCAATGTCTACTACGCGGGCGCCGCGTCGGGGGGCGTCTTCAAGACCACCGACAACGGCGCGGCTGGCCGCTCGGAGAACCTTGATAGCATTCTTCGCAAGATGGATTTCTGCCCGCATCGCGCATCCACTCCACCGCACCCTCACGCGAGCCGAGGCGGCCCCTGGACGCGGATCAGGAGGGCGCATCGGCGGCGATGAGGGCGGGTCGGCTCTGATGCGCCCCCTCCCTCCCCGCGGTCTGCGTCGGCTCTGCTTCATGGCCGGCGTCGCCGCGGTGTTCGGGGCGGCGTCCGCCGACGCACAGGAGGGTACGACCTCACCGCCCTGGCGGCTCGACTTGACCGCCGGCGTTGGTTACGACGACAACATACGCTTCACCCCGTCCATGGAATCCGCCGTTTCGGGTCGACTTGGCGCCGGATTGACCCGATTGATGAGGTCTTCCCGTGCGAACCTCACCCTTGGCGCATCAGGCGAGGGATCTGCATATCGAGAATCCCCCGAATTCAACAGGATCAACTATTCCGCGAATCTCTCGGCTAGTTACCTCATTTCACCGCGCAGCACGGTTCGGATAGGCGATTCCTTTTCCAAGGGCTACACCGGCGGTTCCCCGCTCCTGATCGACGCTGGACTGTTCTTTCCCCGCACGGTGTCCAGCACGAACGACGCGAGCATCGAGGCTTCGCACCAGATCTCCCGGCGGTGGAATTGGACCGTGTCCGCGCGACATCGAGTCGCCTATTTCGATTCCACACTCCTGAACGACGGATCCTCGTTCATCGGTCGCGCCGACCTGTCCTGGACCAGCGCTCCCGAATCCCCGATCGGGCTGTACTACGAATTTGGCCGCATGAGTCCGGGGGGCCGACCGAGTTTCAACCTGCATGGCGCGACCCTTCGAACGGGACGTCGCTTTGGCGAGAAGTTTAGCGCCCACCTCGAACTGGGAGCTCGCACCTTGATTTCCCAGCGCACGGAGTCCAGCCGCGTGGTTCCGACCGGGGCCGCCGGCTTCGCGGTTCGGTCGGGGAAACAGACCATCGAGGCGGGTGCGTTCCGTTCGGTCAGCGAGGCCTTTGGCCTCGGTCGTTTGCAGGTGAGATCGGCCGCCTCCCTTCGATTCGCTCGCACCCTCACCTCACGGGTGGCTCTTGGCCTGAATGCGAACTTGAGTCGGAGCCGGGACCCTTCCGGCGCCGCGGGTCTGTCCTTCGTTACCGGAGTCCTGGATGGAGACCTGAAGTTCCGCCTCGCCAAGGACGTCGAATTCTCGGCGGCGGGCGGCTATCGTAGGCTCGACCCAATCGCCACCGCGCACACGCATTCCCGTTTCCTCAGTTTGTCTCTGAGGGTAGGTCAGAATTGGTGACGATCCGGTTCGAATTAGGAGAACGTCCTTGAGAATTCAGTCCCGAGTGGCCGTACTTGCCCCCCTTCTGACCCTCATCGCGGGCTGCGGTCATGTCGCTCCGTTCGTGTGGGTCGACGCACTTAAACCTTCCCCTGGGGTTGAAACCAGCGAGTACCTCATTGGCCCGGGCGACCTTTTGAGCATCCAGGTCTGGGAGCAGGAAAAGATGTTGACCAAAGGGCGCGTGCGAGAGGATGGCAAGATCTCCTTTCCCCTGCTCCACGACGTGGCGGTGGCGGGAAAGACCCCGGATGCCGTGGCCAGCCACCTGGAAGCCGCGCTGAAGCCATACATGCTGGCCCCTAAGGTGAACGTTGTGGTAGAGGAGCGGAAGCCCCTGACCGTGTCCGTGCTCGGGCAGGTGATTCGGCCGGGCCAGTATGTGATGGATCGCGGGGCGGGTGTCGCTCAGGTGCTCGCGGCGGCCGGCGGCCTCTCTCCGTTTGCCCACAAGGACCGGATCTTCTTGCTGCGGGAAGTGGGCCAGAGGCGGGATCGGATTCGTTTCACCTTCCAGAGCCTGACTGGCGCCCCAGGGGCCGCCGCGAGGTTTCGGATCCAGGCCGCCGACGTGGTTGTAGTGGAGTAGCCCGCCCGGGCGTCTCTCGCCCTCCGCCCCCGGCGTGTTACCGGCGACGGCTCACGGGGTGAAGTCCTGCATTCGCAGCCAGCCGGACTTCCGACATCTCTCCGCGACCTGCGTGCGGCTTCAGAACCCGCTCCGTGGATGGGTGAGCGCCCGTTTCACCCGACCTCCAGTCTCCTTCAAACAAAGCTTGAAGTGGATTCCGTTTTCGGCTACATTGCCGTCATCCCAGGTCGGTAGACGTAGTGCTCGCGTGTTCTCTTCACGCCTCGTGCCTGATCCCTCGCGCTCAACGCTCTCGCGTTGTGCGTCGTGTGTGGTGCGTGGTTCGTGTGGATTCCAATCATCTCTTGGCACGCCAAGGCTGCGGCTCTGCCCTGTTTCCGGGGGTCTGGACCATGATTCGCATATTCCACCACTTCATAGGCGTGCCCGTCCTCGTGCTCTCCTTCGTGGAGGCACTTGTGCTCGCCCTTTCCATCCCGACCGGAGCGGTCCTGAGGTTCCAAAGCGAAGGGTTGATCGTCGCGCACGGCCTGTCCCTCCTCGGAGCCGGGTTCGCTTTCGTGCTCGTGATGCAGGGCATCATGGCGTCGTTTGGTCTTTACAGCTCCGATGCCCCGGTGAATTCGAGCGAGAGGATCGTCCGAGTCCTGGCTTCCTTCATCGGCGGGCTTCTCGTTCTGAGCCTGGTCTTCTACCTGGTACCGGAGTTCGAAGTGGGGCGAGGCGTATTCGCGATTGCCTGGCTCCTGGCCATGGTCGGCGTCTTCGCGGTCCGGAGTGTGTTCCTTCGTTGGCGGAAAGTGGAGGCGCTGTCGCGGCACGTCCTGGTCGTCGGCACGGGCAAGTGGGCCAAGCCCCTCGATGGCCTCGAGGGCGCGCCCAGCGGACGGCAATTCCGCATCGTCGGCTTCGTGCCGGTACCCGAAATCGAATCCGTGGTGGACCCGAAGCGCATCCTGAACTTGAGGTCCTCACTCCGCGACGCCGTCAAGGACTATCGAATCGATGAAATCGTCATCGCGGTCGGGGATCGCGAAGGCGAGAAGCTGCCGTATCAGGACCTGATCGAGTGCAAACTCGCCGGAGCCGAGGTTACGGACCTTCCAACCTTCTACGAGCGCGAACAGGGCCGCCTTCGCATCGACTGGCTCAGCGCCGGATGGCTGGTTTTTGGCGAGGGCTTCCGTTCCAACCGGCCCGACCGGATCGTCCGGAACGTGTTTGATATCGCCATCGGCCTCCTCTTGCTGCTGTGTACCTTCCCCATCATGCTGATCGCCGCGTTTGCCATCTTCTTCGAGGATGGCGGGCCGATCCTTTACCGACAGACCCGGGTCGGCATGTCCGGCAAGCCCTTCGATATCCTGAAATTCCGCAGCATGAGGGTCGACGCCGAGAAGAACTCCCAGCCGGTATGGGCCCAAGTCGGCGACCAGCGCGTCACCCGCGTCGGGCGCATCATCCGGAGACTGCGTATCGATGAGCTGCCCCAGATATTCAACGTTCTGCACGGCGAAATGAGCGTCGTGGGACCTCGTCCCGAACGCCCCAAATTCGTCGAAGAACTGTTGAAACTGATCCCGTACTATTCGGTCCGGCACAGCGTCAAACCGGGCATCACGGGTTGGGCACAGGTCCGCTACCCCTACGCGGCGTCCGTCAAGGATGCGGCGGACAAGCTGGAGTACGATCTTTACTATGTGAAGAATCGAAGCCTGTTTCTCGACATGCTGATCGGGATCGAAACCGTCGGGGTCGTGGTTTGGGGCAACGGAGTTCGCTGAAACCGCGGCGCGACAGGAAAGGGAGGGAACCAACCGAACCGCGGACGACGGAGTGTAGAGTTCAACGTTCACGGGTCGTTCGGGAGGGACTTCGTTGAACAAGACAGCGCAAGGCGACCTCGCATCCCTGCTCACGCAGGTGCGAAGCTGGTGGCAATACCGGTGGCACGCCGCGGCATTCAGTTGGGTTTTCTGCGTCGCCGGCTGGCTGGGGATCGCGGTGACGCCCAGCCGCTACCAGGCGACCGCGCGAGTTCGCGTGGACACTCAGGGAATCCTCGGGCCGTTGCTCAATGGACTGGCGGTCCAGCCCGACCGGGATCAACAGCTCGCGATGATGACGCGTACCCTGCTCTCTCGTCCGAACCTGGAACGCGTGGCCGCCGCCACTCCCGAACTCGATATGGGCCGAGGCACCCCGAAGGAGCGGGATGCGGTGGTGAACCAGCTTGAAAAGGGGATCAAGCTCCAGAGCACCGACCGCAACAACCTCTACACGTTCACCTATTCCAACAAGTCCCCGACCGCGGCCAAAGCGGTGGTCGAATCCCTGCTGGATATGCTGGTCGCTTCCGTCGCGGCCGAGCGGCGCCGGGACACCGACCAGGCGCAGGGTTTCCTCGTTGAGCAGCTCGCGGAATACGAGAAGAAGCTCGCCACCGCGGAGGCCTTGCTCTCGGACTTCAAGCGCAAGAATCCAGAGTTCCAGCCGGGCCGGGACTACTTCTCCAGACTCAACGACGCCGAGACGGCCCTGTCCACGGCCGAACTGGAATTGAAGGAAGCGGAGAACCGTCGCGACGCGCTTCGAAAGCAGGTGGCCGAGGAGAGCGAAGTCGAGCCTGGCGCTCCGGAGATCTCGGTCGACCCCCAGCTGGATCTCCGCATTCAGGAGCTCCGCCGGAACCTCGACAGCCTGCGTCTCCGCCTCACCGAAGAGCACCCCGACGTGATCGCGGCGAGGATCGCCCTGCAACGATTGGAGCAACAACAGCAGCAGGCTCTCGCAGTGGCGCGAAAACCGGGCAACAAAGCAAGGGTGAGGCCTGGGGTTCAGAACCTGGATGGGTTTCAGCGGCTGCAATTGGCGAAGGCTGAAGCGGAAGGAAACGTTGCTTCATTGCAGGCTCGTGTCGCCGAATACCGGCGGCGCTACACGAAGATAAAGGCCGCGGTGGGCGAGATGCCGACAGTCGAGGCGGAGTTCGCCGGGATCAATCGCGAATACGAGGCGAACAAGAAGAACTTCCAGGAGCTCCTGGCCCGCCGCGACTCGGTGAAGCTGTCCCAGGACGCGAGCACTCAGCCTGGGATCGAGGTCTTCCGGGTGGTGGACCCGCCCCGCGTGCCGCCGGCCCCGTTTCCCGGCCCGGCCTTTCTGGCCTCGATCGTGTTGCTTTCGGGTCTCGCGGGTGGAATCGGCGTCGCCTTCCTCATGACCCAGGTGCGGCCGACCTTCCAGGACGCCCGAACCCTGCGAGAGGCTACCGGCCTGACTGTCCTCGGTACGGTGTCCGTGGTCTGGACGCCTTCGGAGCTCAACGCGGCACGGCGGCGTCTGTATGCGTGGGTCGGAGCCTACCTTGGGCTCGCGGTGACGTATGCGGGTGTGGTCGCGGTTCTGAGCCTGGGTTTGCGGGGCCCTAGGTGAGCATCATCGAGCGCGCCGTCCGGCGCCTGAGACCTGGCGGGGTCAAGGAAGCGTCTCGGGCGGGCGAAATCCTGCCGAAACCAGAGCCCGTGTCCCCGATTCCGGCCCTCCGAAGCGCGCACCCGCAATGGGAGCCGAGCCGACGATCCGATTCGCCCGGGCGGAGCGTCACCGGTATCGAGGGCCCATCCGACAAGATTGACCTCGCCAGGCTCGAGAGAGCAGGCATGATCGTTCCCGACGGGAGGAGAACTCAGATCTCCGAAGAGTTTCGGATCATCAAGCGGGCGCTGGTTCAAAACGTGAAACGGCGCGACTCCGCGGCGCACCGAAGCAGCAACCTCATTCTGGTGACCAGCGCCTTCCCCAACGAGGGCAAAACGTTCTCCTCGATCAACCTCGCCATCAGCATGTCCCGCGAGCTTGACCATTCGGTGCTTCTTGTGGATGCCGACGTCGCCCGGCCGCAACGAGGCGATTTCCTTGGGCTGAGGCAGAGGAAAGGGCTCATCGACCTGCTGCTCGACCCCGGGGTTTCCCTGGAGCAAACCACCATCCGAACGAATGTCGAGAGACTCGACGTGCTGCTCGCGGGTCCCCCGCACCACCATGCCAATGAACTCCTGGCCAGCGAAAGCATGAGCAGACTGCTCAATCGCCTTGCCGCTCAAGGACCGGAGCGCATCGTGATCTTCGATGCGCCACCCCTGCTGGTGACCACCGAGGCCGGCACCCTGGCCCATCAAGCGGGGCAGGTCGTCATGGTGGTGGAGGCGGGCAAGACAACGCAGGCGGCGCTGAAATCCGCCCTGGCGCAGCTGGAGGGTTGCAGCGTCTTCGGGATACTGAACAAGAGCACCGGCGGCCTGAATGAAGACATGCAAAACTACGGCTACCGGTATAGCGAGACAGGACACCAGCATGTGTGATCTCGGATATCGGCAAAGGAGCCGTGGCATTGCCAAATCAGCGACCGCTCCGGCTGCAGGGCGGCGGTTGTGAGTTCTCAGCCCGGGCCGGAAACCTTCTACGGGCTGAGCGGCCGACCGTTCTCGCTCAGTCCCGACCCCGCCTTCTTCTTTGGCAGCAAGGTCCATGCGCGGGTTCTCGCCTACCTAGAGTACGGGGTGTATCAAGCCGAGGGCTTCATCGTGGTGACGGGTGAGGTCGGGGCGGGAAAGACCACGCTCGTTCGCAAGCTGTTCGGCGGACTCGACCCCGCCAAGGTGGTGGGTGCGCAACTGGTCAGCACCCAACTCGATGGCGAGGACACTTTGCGACTGGTCATGGCGGCCTTCGGCCTTCCCGCCACGACCCGGAGCAAGGCGGTATTGCTGATGCGTTTCGAAGGGTTCCTGAAAGCCTGTCGCGAGCAGGGCAAGCGGGTGTTGCTCGTGGTTGACGAGGCTCAGAACCTGAGCCACAGCGCTCTCGAAGAACTGCGCATGCTCTCGAATTTCCAGGCGACGGATCGATCGCTCATCCAGACCTTCCTGGTGGGCCAGCCGGAGTTCCGCGCCACAATGGTCGGAGAGCGCATGACCCAGTTGCGTCAGCGTGTGATCGCGGCCTGCCATCTGTCGGCGCTTGACGCCTCGGACACCAGGGCCTATATCGAGCACCGCCTCAAGACGGTGGGCGCGAAGGGCGATCCTTCGTTCGACGACGAAGCGCTCGACGAGATTCACGCCTTCACCGGAGGTGTTCCCCGACGCATCAACACACTCTGTGATCGTCTGCTGCTGCTGGGCTTCATCGAGGAAAAGCATGCGTTTGGCGGTCCTGAAGTCCGAGCCGTGATCACGGAAATCCAACTCGAGATGCCGGGTTCGGGCTACCTGGGCCAGGGCGACGCCTTGGATAGCGTTCTTCGAAGTGTGCCGAACGCCGACCCGGACCTTCATTGAAGATCCCGGCTGTGTTGAGCCTCGGGTCGAGGATGAACTGACTCGTGACCGTTGCCCACGTCGTTCTCACCCTCGACCACGGCGGTCTGGAGTACCTGGCCATCCAGATGAGCGAACACCTCCAGCGGCGCGGAATCCGGAGCCCCATCGTGGTGCTGACGGAAGGCGCTCTGATCGGTGAAGCGCGGCGGCGCGGCATCGACACCTTCGTGATGCACAAGCGCAGGGGGTTCGATGTTCGGTTGATCCTTGCCCTAAGGCGCCTGATCCGGAGCCAGGGCATCGACGTTCTGCACACCCACAACTTCGCGCCTTTGATCTATGGATCGCCGGCGGCTCGCCTTTGCGGCATCGGCACGGTCAATACCCGGCACGGCCGGGCCGCGCTCATGACAAATCCGCTGATCTGGGCCCTGACCGACCGCGTGGTCGCCGTGTCCGAGGATGCCCGGCGTGAACTCGTAAGGCATAACCGAATCCGGGCGGACAAGATCCGGGTCATCATCAACGCGATCGACTTGACCGGATACAAGGCGGAGACGCCTCGGTCCGCCGAGGGTCGACGTGAACTGGGGATACCCGATGGCGTGCCGGTGTGCGGGATCGTGGGGCGGCTTTCACCCGAGAAGGACCACCGCACACTTCTGGTCGCTTTCGATACTCTGCGCCAGTCAGGGTCCTCCGCCCACCTGGTCATCGTCGGTGGCGGTCCGCTGGAAGGCGAACTGAAATCGCTCGCCCAAAGCCTGGGCCTGGCCGCGCGCGTCCATTTCCTGGGGTTTCGTTCCGACGTCGCGGAGCTGCTGCCTTTGTTCGACCTCTTCGTCCTTTCCTCGACCGAAGAGGGCATTTCCCTGACCCTGATCGAAGCCATGGCGGCAGGGCGGCCGATCGTGGCCACCCGTGTGGGCGGCAACCCGGAAGTCGTGGTCCACGGCGAGACCGGTCTGCTGGTCGAGGCCGGACAGCCGGCCGCGCTGGCCGCGGCCCTCGGGTCCCTTCTGGGCGATCCGGACATGCGGACGCGAATGGGCCGGCGCGGTCGAGAGGTGGCCTTGCAAAGGTTTGACATCGAAAGGCTGATCGATGAGTACCAGGCGATCTACAACGAGATCGGAACCGGCCACACCCGAACCGCCACCGCTTTGCCGCGGTGAGGGCCAATGTCAGCAGGCGATGAGGCGCCACTCCGCACCACACCGGGAAGTTCGCATTCAGCGAGTGGGGCGCGGAACGACGCGGATCACCAGGTGATACTTTGCCGGCCGCTCAGAAAGCGCCACAGGCCTACGATGGCCGCGGCGTTGAGCACCACGAAGGTGCGCGCGAGAATGCCGCCGCGGCCGGCCCGGTGCCCAAGGCTCGCCGCGATCAGGAAGAGGACCTGGGAGGCGACAAACAAGGACAGGGCTCCTTCGAGCACACCGGCCTGACCGCCGGTTGCCGCGAGTGCGGCCACGGTGGCCACGGGAAGCACGAGCAGGGCCCACGGACAAACGAGGCGCAAGAGCTTGTGAGAAACGATTTCGAACCATGAAGGGTTGACGAACGGAACCAACAGTCGAGGAAGTCGCGCGAAGAGCTGGTAGTTTCCGGCGAGGGTGCGCGCCTTTCTCGAGAACTCACGCCCGTCGCCGACCGCGTCATCCTTCGCCTTCGCTTCCGAGGCCAGGAGCAGCAGCTTTCCCGCGAGGCGAAGGCGCATCGGGATCCACATGTCGTCCAGAATGGTGTCGGTCGGCAACTCGGCGAAATCGGCCCGGCGAACCGCGTAGAGAGATCCAGTGACTCCGACCAGGCCGCGAAAGCGGGCTTCGAGATGCCGGATCCAGTTCTCGTAGGTCCAGTAGAAGCCCGCTCCGGTGGCCCCCTCGAGTACGAGACTGCCCGAGACGCAACCGACACGCTCGTCGCCGAGTGCGCTCACGAGCGCACGAAAGGACCGGGGTGAGAGGGGCTGCCGCACGTCGGTCATGACCAGCACTTCTCCCGATGCGTGGCGGCGCATATGGTTGAGTGCCGTCGGTTTTCCGGCGCGCGTTGCGCCCACCAGCAGTTTCACGCGCGGGTCCCTCGTGGAAGCCGCAGTGACCAGGTCGACCGTGCCATCCGTGCATCCATCGGCGTAGACCAGCACCTCGATCCGGTCGGCCGGGTAATTCTGCGACAAGAGGCTCGAAAGCTTCGCCTCGACATGCCCGGCACCGTTGTGCACGGCCATGCAAGCGCTCACTGATGGCGACCATTCGGGGCTCTGCGGCACACTCATCGGCCGAACTCGAGACAACAGGTAGATGGCCAGCGGGTAGCCGATCCAGGTGTATGCGCATAGAAACACGCTCGAGGCCAGGAGGGTCAGCATGCCCGCCCGAGGGTAACACGCACCGCGCTCTTCCGGCGCAGCCCGCACATGGGACACGTGGAGAGCAGATGTGCCGGCTGGTCACGAGGGTTGCCGAGTCTGCCGCGTTTCCCTGAGACGGGAGATGCTCGTTGGAGGGAACGACGAGACGCAGTAGCCGGAAGCCGAAAGGCCAGGCGAAGGCCGAAGCCGCCTACCGCGCTTCGCGTAAGGCGCGCGCTTTGGCGGCCCGATCGCGCATCCAACTGGCCGTACCCGAGACGACCCGCGCGAGCCTCGCCCGCAACGGATGAGGCTCGAGCTGCCATTCCGCGCCGACCTCCGCGAGGTCACGGCTGAAGGAGCGCTTGAACTGGCTGATGCCCTCGAGCGCCCCCTCCGCGTCCTCTTCGTCCGCACTGCTGGCGATCGTGGTGCCGCCGAGATCGAACCAAGTCGCGCCGCGCTGCTTGGCCCAGGAGATGAGCTCCCACATGAGACCGTAGGCCAGCGGTATGCGCGGACCGGCGAGCCGAGCCGAGCCGCCCGAGCGGTAATCGGCGTGATCCCCATGATGGCATCCCCAGGCGAACGCCACCAGCGACTCGGGCCCTTCCATTTCCCGGTGGAACAGGCCCAGCAGGTTCGACAAGTCCGGTCGCGCTCGCGACAGGTTAATGCGCGCCACCCAGTCGATATTGGTGTCATTGGCACCGGTCCGCCGGAGGGCGAGGTTTTGCAGCTCGGCAACTCGCGGCGCCATTCCAGTCTCGGTGATGCTGCGGACGTCCACCGGCGCGGTCTGGACGCGTCGGATGTTTCGTCGCGCGCTGCTGTGCAACGCGGCCATCGTCATCGCGAGATCCTTCGACAGGTCGACCACCAGGGTGTATCGGTACGAGCTGGGCGGTCGGACCTCCCGGAACCCGAGCTCCGAGAGCGTTGCTCCGATATCGCCGAGGGAGCCGCGTGAGAAGGCGTTGACCGTGATGCGCAGGATCCGGGAGTGGCGGCCAGCCAGCGCCGCGAGGCCCGCGAGGCCCACTCGAAGCGTGGCGCCGGGCAGACCAGGGCCGAGGCGGGTGACTCGCAGGAGCCGGTGCCCCGGAAGTGACCGGCTCGGCGAGACGTTTATGGCGAAACCCCCTCGGCCGCGGCCCTTCGAGTCGCGCACGCCGATGAACCACGAAGCTTCCCCGCCAATCCATCGCGCCCACGCGATGCTGTGCGGGAGCGGCAAGTGAACACCGGCTTCCAGGAGATCCCGCTCCTGTTGCTCGCGGTCGCTGCCGACGCCGGTAAGGAGGAACGCCTCGAGCCCGGTCTCGTTGCAGAGGTACAGTCGCTCTCCCGGCGCACCTTCTTGAGGATCCACAGTTCGCAGCCTACCGGGTTCCGGTGGCCTGCGACCGATTCCCGGGTTTCGCTATGCCGCGCTGGTCTGGCGTGCGGTTCCCTTGATGCGGCGATAGACCCGCCTGAGCAGGTCCGCCGCGCTGGGCGGCAGCGTCGCCAGCGCGAGCAGGCCCGCGATGCGAGGTTGCCGTGGCCGGTGCCGGAGACTCGTCGCGAACTCGCGGATGGCCTCGCCGCGCGCACCTCCGGCGAGCTGCTCCTCGCCGACCCAGGCGTGCGCTTCCGCGAGGACGGTCCTAATGAGTCCTTCCGGCAGCACGATCCTCTCGCGATCGTTGCGCAGTGTTTCCGTGAGCGTGTTCAGGAAGTTGCGGGCCATCGGCAGACTGAAGCGCGTGAGCCGGTCGGGCGTTCCTCTCTGGTAGCAGATGGTTGGGATATCAGCGAAGGCAACAGGCCCCGCGCGGCACGTGCGGAGGTGGAAGGGATAATCCTCGCCCGCCTGCTGAAGCTTCGGATCGAATTCACCCACCTGCTCGCGGCGTGCGCGACGGAGCAGAACCGTCGAAGTGTGGACAAGGTTCCCCGCCACCATCGGTGAGAAGACATCGCCGACCCAGAGGCGGCGGTCGCCGACCTGGCTCGCGAGCCCCGGCGCGATCTCCCCGAGCGGGTGCGACTCTCCGAAGATGTCCTCGGTCTTGAAGAAGCGATAGGCCGAGTACATGACGCGGAGGTAGCGCTCGTGCTCGACCGTGCCGTCCGCCCGGATCGCCTTCATGTCCGTCCAGATCATCCCCGCCCGCGGCGCCGCCGCGAGACAGGCGAGCTGCAGTTCGAGCTTGTACGGGAACCAGGTATCGTCCGAGTCGAGCAGGGCGACGAAGTCCCCGCGCGCAACGCGGAAGCCGTGGTTGCGTGCGGCGGCCACCCCACCGTTTGCCTGCTGGATGTAGCGCACTCGTTCGTCGGAGCCGTAGCGGCTCGCGACGAGGTTCGAGGTCCCGTCCGTCGAGCCGTCATCGATGATGATTGCCTCGACGTGGGCATGGGTCTGCGTCAGTACGCTGTCGACCGCATTCCCAAGGCAGTGGGCCCGATTGTAGGTGGGGATGATGACGCTGACCGTGTCGGATGACATGGAGGGCGTTCATGGTATCTCAACGGGGGACGCGACCCCAGTTGATTCCGAGAGAGGAGAATGGGTGGTGAGGGTACAATCACGCCGCCCGGCTTGCGCGCCTGATCCCTGCATGTTCTTCAACGCCCCGGCGAGGTCCCAAGATGAACGATGTACCTCCCTGGTTCACCTCGTGATCAGCCTCGGCATAGGAGGCCCGGAGCGGGCCCTGGTGAATCAATTGCGTCGCGCCGATCGCAGATGGTGAAGCTGCGGGTTCGGGCGCGGCTCTCCTCGTTTCTGGGCCGGGTGGGCGCGAGCCAGGCCTGGCTCACCGCGCGGCGTCTGGGCCGGCCGCGCTGGCTCACCGTACTCAACTATCACCGGGTCGATCAGCTGGAGTCTGCGGCCGACGTGGACGAGGGTGTGCTCGATGCCACGCCAGCGAGCTTGGACCGCCAATTGGGCCGACTGCGCCGGCACTGCACTCCCATCGCGCTTGCCGATCTCCTCGCGTATCTCGACGGCGCGGACCTCCCCGCGAATCCGGCGCTCGTCACCTTCGATGATGGGTACCGGGACAACCTGGAGAACGCGGTGCCCATTCTCAAGCAGCACGGCATACGCGCGACCTTCTTCATCGCGACGAGCTACGTGACTGAGCGGCGACTCTTCTGGTGGGATCGCATTTCCTGGACCCTCAAACACGCGCGCCGGCGGCGCTTCCATCTCGACTACCCGTCAAGCCTGGAGGTGAATCTCGATGCCGGCATTGAGAAGCCCGCGTGGCTTCTGCATAGAGTCGTTAAGACCACTCGCCTTCTGGATCTGGAACGATTTCTCGACGAGCTCGTGACCAGGGCCGACGCTCCATGGGAGGCGGCCACCGAGCGTCGTCTCGCGGATCGTCTCCTCATGACGTGGGATGATGTCCGGACCCTGCGACGAACCGGTATGGACGTGGGCTCGCATACCCGCACCCACCGCGTTCTGCAGACCCTGGCCCCGGAGGGGTTGCCCGCCGAGCTCGCGGGCTCGCGCGCGGACCTGGAATCTGAGTTGGGAGAGCCGATCTCCTCGATCGCGTATCCCGTCGGCGCGTCTATCGCGGGAGAGCCTCAGATCCGGGCCGCCGCGGTTGCCGCGGGCTACCGGTTGGGCTTTACCTATGGCACCAGACTCCAACCTCTCGGCGTCATCGACCCGCTCGATCTCCGCCGACTCGCCGCGGAGCACACGGTCGACGATGCCCGCTTCTGCACTCTGCTGGCGGCTCCCTGGCTTGCGGGTTGAGCGTGCTCCTCGCTCATCACCTGGCTAGCTCAAAACGGTGACCATGATCTTGACCAGGATGATGGACCCAATCTCCATTCCCACGATCCGCGGAACCCACCGCACCAGGGGTGTCGTATTGGCGACAATGCCGCGGCGCCTTGCGATGTCCGAAAGGGCTGCCCCCAGGCCGAGGAGGAGGAAGAGGACGGAACTGTAGGTGCGCGAGAGGAACAACGCCGCGGTCAGGAAGGCCACCAACGACAGATACAACGCCCTGCCCCATTGCGCCAGGTCCGTTCGGGCCGGGTCCTCGCCATCGCCCTTTGCAAGCGCCCTGACCTCGGTGAACGTAAGCGCGACCAGGAAGAGCCAAAAAAAGTAGCCCACGAGCCCGGTTTCGGAAAAACAATTGACGAAGGAGTTGTGGGCGGCGAGCTGGTTTATTTCCCTGAATTGCGCGAACCCGACACCCCAGACAGGGGAGCCCCTGAGCATCTGCAGACCCCCCGCCCATGCGTCGACTCGCCCCGCGGATGATTCATCCATAGACAGTGTCCGGCCCCCGGTAAGGCCGAGGCCGATCAACCCCAGGGCCGTCGTGGCTGCCACTCCCAGTGAGAGCGCTCGGCCGAGGCGGTGTCGGAGGGCGAAGAACACGAGGGCAAGTATGGCGACGACGGCCCCGCGCGACTTTGTGAGGCCAACCGCGTAGAGGATCCCCGCCAGAGGCGCCCAGACCATGAAGGTGTTCCGGAAGCGGCTCGCTGGGCGGCGGAACGCGAGGAGAAAGGGGGACATGCTGAGGAGCGCCTGCGCGAGGTCATTCGGGTCGGCGAGTGTGCCGACACTGCGGATCCGGACCACGGGATCGCCCGCCTCCTCGTCTTCGAGGTCGTCCCCCGCAACCTCCTCCTCCTCGCTCGGACCCATCATCAGCAACAGGTCCTTGTGGTAGCCGAAGTGATACGCGGCAATGCCCTGTCCGACCAGAAAGAGGGCGAGCAGCCCCAGGGTCAACGCGGTGGCCCGAAACCTCGAGACGGTGTCGACGTTCAGGAAGGCGAGTAAGAAGATCAGCAGGGGCGCCTGAAGGCCCTCGAGCACGCTCGGGGCTCCGCCCAGCCAACGGGTGGCGAGCACGAACGAGCACACCGTCCACGCCACGAACAACAGCGCAAGGTAGGGCTGTGCCGAGCGGAAGGTCGGGCCGCGGCCGCGGAACAGACTGTACAACGTTCCTCCCATGGCGGCGGCGCTCGCGACCGGCATGATCGGCAGCGACATCATCGACTCGTTCAACTCCCATGGGCGGAGGTAGGACAAGACGAGGTAGCCGATGAAGAAGACAAAGCCCATCAGGGATTCGTCAGGGGGTTCTGGCCCAGTCGCAGCGCCTCGACCGCTCTGAACATGTCCCATCCGGAGACGTAGTGCAGTCGCAGACCCTTTTCGGCGCACTCTGCCGAAAGGTCCGCGAAGAGCCGATCGAGCCCGCCTTCGAGCAAAGGTCCGGAGTTGCGCTCCTGCGCTCCGTGACCGAATAGCTTCACGAAGACATGACCGTCGACGCGGGGGGCGAGGCGCAGCCACAGCTTCACCCTCGTTCGCGAGGGCAGCGCCGTCCCCGCGATCTCTCCGGACTCGATACGGGGATGAAAGAGTCCGCGCGAGCGAAAGTCGAATCCAAGGGGCCCCGTGATGAGAGTCAGGTCGCCGACCGCGCGCAGGCCCTTTCGCACCAAGACCCCATGCGCGTAAGAGCAGGGCCTTTGGGGGTCGTCGCTCACGCGGTAGATCGCGTTCACGGGGCCGGCCTGGCAGGGCACACCCGCCGCGGGCATGGTGAAGTCGGCGTAGCACCCGAGATCGCGAAGCAAGGAGATCTCGTTGTTGAGCCCGCACCAGAGGCCATCGGGCCTCGAATTGTCGAGGGCCCAGTTGCCGTGGATGAACCCGAAGACAATCCGTCCCTCGTGCCGGCGCAGGAGCCCGTGGTTTCCGTTCAAGGCTGCGATGAAGCCCTGCATCTTCTCGACGAAAAGAGTCTCGCCTTCGCGATCGTGGTGGATGTGGATGTCGACGTCGGCGATCCCCTCGCGCGTCATCTCCGCGAGTGGCTCCAGCAGGCCTTCCTGGTACTCCTCCTGAGGATAGAAGAAGGAATACACCGGCCGCCGCCCCCGCGCGTCCCGGTGCCGCCCCGCGATCTCCGGCCACAAGCGCCGCCAACGGGCCACCCGGTCGCGAGCGGTCGCCTGGTCCGGGTTCTTCCAGAGCGGCTCGAAGTGATCCGTTATCGCCACCCAGACGTCGGTGGTCGGCGGCTCACCCAGCCGACGGAGCCGGCTGGCGATCGAGCCGGGAATCCAGCGGTGGGTATGTCGCGAACGGTCAGCGATCGCCGAAAACAAAGGGGTCACTGCACCGGAGCGCTCGAAGCCACGAGCGTCATTCTATGCGTCGAGTTGATCTCGCCGGGAGACTCCTCGACGAATCACACCGCGCGCGACCTCGAGGAACTCGAGCGCCGTCGGGCGTGCGACCAGGAGAGCCGCAGCCACATACGCGACGCCTCCGACCGCGACCTCGAGCACGAGGTCCAGCAGGACCGGCATGGGGAACCACGCTTCGATGGTCATGCGGAAGAGAAGCACCGCTGCCGCCATCAGCCCGCTCGCGACCAGCGGCCGCAGAGTGGCCGAGATAAGGGGTCGCGGCGCCAGTTGCTCAAGTCGCCAACCGACGAGCATGTAGAAGAGCGAGGAGAGATGGAAGGCGAGGACGACGGCCACACAGGCCCACGTTGGCCCCAATCGGCCGAGGGTCAGCATCAGCCCCAGGACGAGAGCGAGCTTCACCATGCTCAGGTACATGACGGGTTTCGTCAGCCCGCGTGCGGCGAAGTAGGAGGTGAACACCGAGTCGAAGGGAACGGGCACCGACCGGAAGGAGAGTATCGCGAGCATGGGGGCGACCCCCGCCCAGCGTGGGGCGAGCAGGGCGGCGACGACCAGGGGAGCCACCACGGCCAGGCCCGTCATGAGAGGAAAAAGAACCAGGCCCATCATGGCCGAAATGCGCGGCAAGGCGAGCCGTTGCCGGTCCACATCGAGCCGGGAAAGAGAGGGCAGCAGCACGTCGGAGATGTACTCGGAAACCTGCCCGGTGATGTCGGCCAGGTTGTAGGCAAGTGCGTACTGACCCATGATGTGGTTTCCGAAGAGTCTTGAGACGAGAAGGTTGTCCCAGGACCCTGAAAGTTTGTCCGCGAGCGTCCTCGCGGATAAGGGAAAGCCAAACCTCGCCATGTCCTTGGCGGCGGAGAGTCGCAGGGCCGCGGGTTGGAGCCACTCCGATCGATTCGACCGGAGGACGATGGTGGTGGTGAGGGTGGCGGTGCGGGCCAGGTTGCCCGCCACGACCCCCCCCCCTCGGAGGAACGGGGCGAGGCTCACGGAGACGACGGTGTAGACGGCCTCCCCGAGCGCGCGTGTCAGGGCCAGCGTTCGGAAGCGGAGGGCGCGATAGAGGGTGGCCTCGGGGACGCGGGATATCTGCAGGAGCAGCATGGACAGGGCGAACCAGGGGATGTATCGGGAGATGCCGGGCGTGCCCAGGGCGTCTGCGATCGGGTGCCGAAAAAGGGTGACCATGAGCAAGGCGGTCGCCATTGCGCCGGTGTGGTACACGAGCGCTTGGAAGGTCACGCTCGCGTCGGTCCGGCGGGTCACGACGTACGTGCCGAGGTTGTAGTTCGCAAACTTCGTGGCGGTGTCCACCACGACCACCGCCGCCGTTATGTCGCCAAACTCGGCGGGCGCCAGGAAGCGGGTGAGGATGAGGGTGCCGCCCAGACCCAACGCCTTGAGGGAGAGCCCGGTGACGAAATTCCAAGCAACCCCTGTGGCCGCGTGAGCCGCGACCGACGTGTGAGTCTCCTGAGCGTTAGTAAAAGGACTCCCCACGGAAACGGGGAGCGTATCACATCGTCACTTCTCGAAAGCCGCCGGTCTGAGAGCGAAGTTGCTCCGACGTAAGCGTGTAGGATACCCCGCCGCGGAGGCTCCAATTGTCGATCCAGCTCATTCAACAGGCGCGCGGGACGCTCTATCGCTCCCACTGGTGGGTTCGATCGCGCCTGGCCAGGTTTGACCTGCTCGACGGCATCGCTTTGCTGGAGCAGAGTCAGGGTTGGCCCCGATCGCGGCTGGAGGACCTGCGCAACGAAAAACTGCGCACGCTGGTGGCGCGCCTCTATGAGGTCAGTCCCCATTACCGCCACATGATGGACGAGCACGGCGTCCGTCCTGGCGAAGTCCGCGACGTGGGTGATCTGGGCAGGCTGCCCATCATGACCAAGGGAGTGATCCGTGAGCACGCGGCGGCGCTGCGCGCCCGCGATCTGCCCGATGACAAGGTCGAGGTTGGGATCACCGGCGGCACCACCGGCGCCCCCATGCGGGTGGTCCGCGATCTCGAGGGGACCACGTGGATGCGCGCCAGCTACTGGCGAGGTTTCGGGTGGGGCGGCCTCCGGCTGGGGATGCCGTGGGCGCAGCTCTTCGGTGGCTCACTGGGGCAGGGCGCCCGGCCGATGAACCGCATCAAGAACTGGTTCGCGGGAAAGACGTTCCTGCCTGCTTTCGAGCTGGGGGCCGGGAGCGTGGCCGACTATGTCGCCGCCATTCGCCGGGCGAACGCGCGGTTCGTGGTCGGGTACTGCTCAGCCTGCCACCAGCTGGCCGCACTGGCCGAGAAGGCCGGGATCGAGCTCAGGCTGGATGCGGTCTTTCCCACGGCCGAACTGCTGCCGGAGGCCTGGGCGGAGCGCATCGGGCGGGTCTTCGGCGCCAGCCTGCTTCCATACTACGGCTGCGGCGAGGTCCAGTCGCTTGGCTACAGTTGCCCCGACGCGCCGGGCATCTACCACACCTCCGACGAGCACGCGATCATCGAGGTGGAGCAGGGTGGCGAGGGTGGCCGCACCAGCCTGACCGGGGAGGGGGCCTTTCTCCTCACGGATCTGGACAACAATGCGATGCCGCTGATTCGCTACCGGAACGGCGATGCCGGCGTGCTGGGCGGGCCGGGTTGCGCCTGCGGTCGCTCCCTGGGCCGGATCACCCGGCTGGATGGCCGGGTCAATGACGTGCTTATCACCGCTTCGGGTGACTCCATCTCCGGCTTGATCGGTACGCACGCCTTCCGCATGGTCACGGGCGTTGCCGAGTATCAGGTCGTGCAGCGGCGCCCCGGGCACGCGATTATCAAGATCGTGCGCGCCCCCGCCGGCTACGACCCGTCGACGGAGGAGCCCAAGCTCCGAACGATCTTCGGCAAGCACCTGGGCAACGAGGGCGACGTCTCTATCGAGTACCACGACTCCCTGCCCAGGACCGCCGCGGGCAAGGCACGCTTCGTCATCAACGAATACCTGTCGGCGCAGGCGCCGAAGGCCTGATCGACAGGGTCTTATCGCCCGGGTGCCGGGCGGCTGTCGCGGGTCAGGTAGAGATCGGCGATCACGGGACGATGCTGCGACCCAAGCGCACTCCCCACAAAACAGTTGGCCACGCCGAATTCCGGCCCCACCAGGATGTGGTCGATCCGAAGGAATGAGAATCGAAGCCTTAGCGAGTGTCCCCAGGTGTGTCCATAGCCGACGCCGGCCACGGAGAACGCGTCGCGCAGTCCGGTCTCGAGCAAAGTGCGGACCACTAGCGAAGTTTCGGGGGCGTTGAGGTCGCCGGCGACGACGATCGGGAGCCGATCGGAACGCAGGTCCCTCGCCAGCTCCTCCGCCTGGGTCATCCGGTCCGCGATGTTCTCCTTCCACTCCCCGATGGCGCCAAGGGGTTCCGCCCGGATGGCGGCCAGCCCGTCCCGGGGCGTTATGAAATGCGCCGTGACCAGTTCGAATTCGACGCCGTCTGCGGCCACGACGCAGGTCACATAGGTGTGGGGCTCCATGCGGTACGGAATATCGCGCCGACGGCAGTCGCGCAGGGGGAAGCGGCTGGCCACGACATACTGACCAAAAGAGAATTTCCGTCGGTTGCCCAGGATCGATAGAATTTTCTCTGGATCGTCCTCGTCCGCCACTCGCCGCGCATCCTGCAGAACGACAATGTCCGGGTCGTGCCGGTCGATCTCCCGGGCGATCTCCGCGAGGCCGCCGGCACGGCGCGCCGTGATGTAGTCCTTGATGTTGTAGGTCATCACGCGCACCCGGCCGCGCCCCGGCTCGCCACGGTGGAATTCGAGACCGGTAATACTGGTCATGACCAGGGCGAGGCCCAGGAGAGAGGCGAGACGAAAGCGCCACCCCAGCGCCAGCGACAGGCCGAGGGCGGCGAGGGAGGGCAGAACGAATGCCGGGTAGGGCAGGTACTGGGCCAGCGCAAAGAGCCAGAAATACTCCGGGCCCACCCAATAGCCGACCGTCAGCAGCATGATGCCGGTTACGACGAGCACGTTCACGGCGCGCGCCAGACGCTGAATCAACACCGAACCGCCTGGTTGCGTTTGCCAGTCACGCTAGGTCCGGCCACGGCTGGACGCCGCCATGTGTTTCAGGCCGCGCCACCCGGCCCGCATGGACGCGAGTGGTCCCGTGGGCACAAAAGAGGAGGCCAGCAGCAGGAGCGCGCGGGGCTGCCGCGGGTCGTGGCGCAGGCTGCGGATGAGATTGCCTCGCGCCTCGCGCATGTCGCCGCACTCGAACTGGGCGGAGGCGATCCACCCGTACGCGTCGGCGAGAACCGCATCGATCATGTGATCGGGCAGATCGATCTCCGCCCTCGTCGTGCGGATGAGGGGCAAAATCGTATCCAGGAAATTCTGCGCGATGCGGACCTTGTTCTCCGGGCGCGTAAGCCTGTCTGGCATGCCTCGCTGGTAGTGGATGGTGGCGAGGTCTGCGAACGCGACCGGCCCCTCGCGGCAGGTCCGCAAGTGGAAGTCGTAGTCCTCTCCGGCGCCGCGCGACGTCTCCTTGAAACCGCCGACCTTGGTGAATCGTTCGCGCCGGACCAGCACCGTCGACGTCTGCACGAGGCTTCCCATGATCATCTTCGAGTAGATGGACCCGCGATGCACGCGGGCCTCGCCGACCTGGGAGGCGAGCGCCGGCGCGATCGCCCGCAGGGGATCGCTCTGCGGAAACAGCTCCTCCAGCGTGAAGACCCGGTAGCTGCTGTACATCGTCCGGATGTAGCGGGGATTGAAGACCTTGCCGTCAGGGTCGATGGCCTGCATGTCGGTCCATATCATGCCGACCTCGGGGAAGTGCTCCATGCATGCCACTTGCAGTTCGATCTTCCAGGGCATCCACAGGTCGTCAGAATCGAGCAGGGCGGCGAACTCTCCGCGGGCCGCGGCGAGACCCGTGTTGCGCGCATTGGAAACACCTCGATTGGCCTGCGGGAGGTAGCGGACCCGCCCGTCCTCTCCATAACGGGAGCCGATCATCTCGCGCGTGCCGTCGGTGGATCCGTCGTCGATCACGAGCACTTCGATCTTGCGATGCGTCTGCGCGAGTGCGCTGTCAACCGCGCGCGCAAGGCAGTACGCGCGGTTGTAGGTCGGAATGATGACGCTCACCAAGGGTTGGTCACCGGCTGGGTTATCGAAGAGCGGGGAAGTCATGGAGTTCCTTGGCACAGGGAATCGGGGGTGGGGACCGCGTTGCCGTCCGCCGCTCAACGCGGGGATGCGGAGGCCCTGCCGGCACCGGACGCGGGCAGCCGATCAAGCGCGGTGGCACTGCCCCTGAATGATAGGTGATTGCCTCTCCGCGGGGGTTAGAGTGATGTCTCCACGATGCGCGAGAATCTCTTTCGTTTCTTGAGTCGACGGGAAGCGCCCTGGATGATGGTCGGCCTCGGCCTGGTTCTAAGGCTTGTCACGTTCTTGAGTTCGGCCAATGTACCGCTGTATGGCGATGCGTGGGACTACTTCCACACCGCGCAACAGCTCCTCAAAGGAGAGGCCTTCGAACCCGATTGGCCACCGGGGCTTCCTTATTACCTGAGGGGGGTCATGGCCCTTCTTGGAGATCGAGAATGGATTGCGAAGATCGCGATGCTGCCGATGTATCTCCTCTGCTCGCTTGCGGTTTATCGACTGATTCTTCGATTTTCCGATCGATGCGCGGCGAGCATTGCCTTGCTTGCGCTTGCTGTGATGCCCACCTTCATTCTCGTTTCGGTAACGCCGATCACTCAGTTGCCGACGGCCTTGCTCCTAGCGGTCCTGGTCTTGCTGGTGGAGAGTTGTCTTCGAAAGCCATCGGTGGGTGCGGTATTTGGAATCGGGCTTTCTCTGGCCGGACTGCTGCTGGTCCGGCCGTCGAATCTCCTGCTATGCGTATTTGTTCCGCTGTGGCTCGCTTGGCGAACGAAGAAGTGGATGGTCGCAGCTCTACCTGGCGCCCTGATTTTGACTTCCCTGTCGATGTGGACGTACCGAGCGCACGAATTGACCGGTCGCGTCATCTTCATCAACAACGCCAATTCCCAGAATTTCTTTTATGGGAACAATCCCTGGACGCCGCTCTATCGAACGTGGTGGTTCGGCTCACATAAAGAAGGGTCGGAAGGGGTTCCGGAAGAATTCAGGGCGGAGCATCGGCGGATCAGGTCGTTGCCGCAGGCCGATCGCGACGCCGCTTTTTCTCACGCCGCCCTGAGCCATATTGCCGAGAGGCCCGACCTGTTCCTGGTCAGAACCTTCGCCCGAGTACGGACGTTCCTTGCCTTCGACACCTTCACCGCCGCGCAGTTCGTGAAACGAGGGAAAAGCCAATGGGCGGGCGTGGCCCTCCTGGCATTGGACGCCGTCATCTATTTGAACGTCCTGTTCGGGGCGATTCTTTTTGGCCTGAGGAGCATCGATCGAGGAAGGTGGGCGATTCTGTTTGGCATTTCGTTTGGCTATGCGTTTCCCTACTTCATTTCGTTCTCGCACCCGACGTACCACGCCCCACTGCTCCCCCTTGGGGCGGTGTTGTCGAGTGCCGCCGCATCCGAATGGATGCAACACAGGTTCAAACTCAAACCGTCCCTGTTGATGGGTGCCGTCTTGCTCTTTGCCGTCCTCATTCAAGCGGAATGGCTGCTCGATCTGAGATCCCGGTTCTGAGAAGTGAAGCGGCCACCCGAGATCAAACCTTCGAAATCAGCTTCTGACCAGCTTGATTGCGATAGGCTCCGCGCGGTGAAGCTCTCGGCAAAGCGGCCGTGAACGTCCTGTTTCTCTCAAGCGAGTTCCCCTCGCAGGTGGACCCGCACCGCGCGGTGTTCAACCGCCACATGATCCGCGGGCTGGCCGGTCGCCATCAGGTGCGCGTGGTGTGCCCGATTGCGTGGACCGACGCATTGCGAAAAAGGGATCTGGGGCCGCCGCCACAGGCCGGCGAGAGGTTCTCGGCAACCTATCCTCGCTTCTACTTCCCGCCGCGGGTGGCCTTGCACTGGCGCGGCGCGTGGATGTGGTGGAGTCTGGGCCGCAGGCTGTTCCGGGACGCCAGTCGCCAGAAGCCCGATGTCGTACTGTCCTACTGGGCGCACCCCGACGGCGAGGTCGCCCTGCGCCTGGCGCGGCGGCTCTGCGTGCCGGTCGCGCTCATGGTCGGCGGATCGGACGTCCTCGTGTTGACGAAGGATCCGCGTCGCCTCCTCCGTATCGAAGCCGTGCTCCGCGGCGTTGACGCTGTCATGGCGATCGGGCAGAACCTTGCGGATCGAGTGGTCGCGATGGGCATCCCGGTCTCGCGAGTGACGAGCCTGATGCGGCCCGTGGACGCCACGCGCTTCTCACCGGGCGACCGGGCCGAAGCGCGTCGCCGCCTTGGGCTCCCACTCGACCAGGCCGTGCTGCTCCTGGTGGCACGCCTGGTCCCGGTCAAGGACGTCGGGACCCTGCTGCGCGCGGTCGCTCTGCTGCGCGAGCACCACCCGAGTATGGTCGCTTGCATTGTCGGCGAAGGTCCAGAGGCGGCCAGGCTGACGGCGCTGTGCAGGCAACTGGGCATCGACTCCCTCGTGCGCTGGTTGGGCTCCGTGCCCCACGACGACCTGCCCGATTGGTACCGCGCCGCCGACGTTACCGTCCTTCCAAGCCTCTCCGAGGGAGTGCCCAACGTGCTCCTAGAGTCGACCGCCTGCGGCACTCCGTTTGTCGCGAGCAGAGTCGGCTCCATACCCGAAATTGCCGACGATGCCTGCGATCGCCTCGTGCCGCCGGGCCAGGCCCGCGATCTGGCCACCGCCATTGGAGAAGTGTTGGCGAGACGCGACACACCTTCGGCCCGGGCTCGCGGGCTGGTCGCCGAACTCGCATTTCAATCCCGTCTCGACGAAGTACTCGCTCGCTGCGTTGCCGGGGCCACCGCACCCCGCGTCTCGGAACGGGGGTTGCGCTCGGCCACCCTCTCGAGGCCGAGCCCCTGGCGCCAGGCCCTTCGAACCGTGCTGCTGGAGTCAGTACCGCGTCGCTTCCTGGTGGCCGCCGGGGAACCGACCTCCGGCGCGGTGTGCCTCACCTTCGATGACGGGCCACACGAGACGGTCACACCACGCCTCCTCGAGGTGCTGAAAGACCAGGGCGTGCGCGCGACCTTCTTTGTGCGCGGAGACCGGGCGATCCTGCGCCCGGCGATCCTGCGCCGCATAATCGCCGACGGACATCTGCTGGGCCATCACTCGTGGTCGCACACCAAACCCGGCCAGACCAGCGCCCTGCGGCTGCTCGCGGAGGTGCGACGCACGCGTGAGTGGCTGCGTCTCCAGCTCGGCGCTGATTCCCCGTGGTTCCGTCCGCCCTACGGGAAGGTTTCGATCGCCAAGGTGCTCGGGCTGTGGGCGACGGGGCTGACCGTCGCGTTGTGGAACGTCGATCCCGGAGACGTATTCCGCAGCCACCCGAAGGAGCTGCTCGACTGGTTCACGGCCAACCCGCCTCGTTCCGGCGACGTGGTGCTGCTGCACGACACCTCGGCGGTAACCCTTGAGGCCTTGCCGGCGCTCATCGCGATGATTCGTGGCGCTGGCCTCGAACTCACGACGCTCGACCAGTTTGGCGGGCCACCCAGGCGCTCATGAGCGCCTCCCCTCGCTCCGAAGCGCCAGAATTGCCCGTGGTCCGCGCGCTCATCGTCAGCTACGCGTTTCCGCCCGTCGGCGGCGCGGGCGTGCAGCGAGTCTCCAAGCTGATCAAGTATCTTGTTCATCACGGCGTCCAGCCCACGGTGCTCACTTCGAGCAACCCATCCGTACCTCTGCGCGACGAGTCTCTGCTCGCCGATCTGCCCCCGGGGGTGGAGATCATCCGCACGCGGACGCTCGAGCCAGAGTACGCCGTAAAACAGTCGGTGTGGAAGGCGCAATCGTCACCTTCGGCAGATCGACCATCCCTGCGCCAGGGCGCGCTGTCATCCCTGAAGGGCCTGGCCAGGCAACTGCTCGTTCCCGACCCGCAGGTCCTCTGGCAACCGACCGCGCTTATCGCGCTGCTCGCCGCCGCCCGTCGCGTCGATGTCGCGCTGATCAGCGGTCCGCCCTTCTCGCAGTTCGCGCTCGGTCCGGCGGCGCGGCTCGCCGGGCTGCCGTTCGTGCTCGACTACCGCGACGAGTGGAGCACCGTTCGCACGACCTACGAGATGGTGGGCGGCGCGCTCGGCCCCGCGCTGGGAGACGCGCTGGAACCGTTGATCCTCCGCGCGGCCTCGTTCGTGACCATGGCGACCGAGGAGTTTCGGGAAAACCTCCTGCGGCGCCACCCCTTTCTCGACTCCGCGCGCGTGGTGACCATCGAGAACGGCTACGACCCCGACGATTTTCCAGCCACGCTACCTTCGCCACCGACCGATCGCTACGTCCTGGCCTACGCGGGGACGGTGTTCCGCCTGACCTCATTGCGCGGGCTGCTGGGTGCCATACGCCGTCTGCACCGCGACGCACCGGCCCTTGCCCGTCATCTGCATCTGGAAATCATGGGGCGCATCGTCGACACCGAGCTCGCCTCGTTCGAAGGCACGGAGGCGATGCAGATCGAACGCCGAGGCTATGTCGCGCACGACGAGGTGTTGCCACGCCTCGCTTCCGCACACGAGGCGCTGTGTGTCCTCGATGACGTGCCCGGCAACGAGCGGATCTATCCGGCCAAGATCTTCGAACTGATGGCGCTCGGTCGGCCGCTTCTCACCCTCAGCCCCCCAGGGGCGTTGCAGCGCCTGGTGGAAGATCTCGAACTCGGTCCGGTGCTTCCGCCGCGCGACGAGGCGGCGATCGCGAGCCACCTCGAGGCGCGCATCCGGCTGTTTCTCGACGGCAAGCTCGACACCTCGCCGCCACGCAGCCCAAAGGTGGCGAAGTATCACCGATCAGCGCAGGCGGCCCGCTTCGCCGACGTGCTGCGCGCGTCCGTGAAGCGCTGACCCGACTTCCACAACTGAGGAGCGCTGCCACTCGCGCCCAGCTCAGCTCTTCCAGTCCTGCTTGTGATCGCGACGGACCGGCACACGTTTCCCCTTGATGGTGGTGGCGCGTTCGCCCGTTCCTGCGTGGCTCCCTCCCGAAGGCGACCGATCGCCCACATCCCGCGCATGTAGCGGCGTTCCATCGCGTTCTTCGTGGGGGAGAGGGTCACGAAGATGTCGGGGGCGCCGATTCTCGCAAAATGAAACTCTCGCGGAAGAATTCCCAGCACCGTGAACGGGTCGTCGTTCAGGGGGATCGATCGACCGACCACCGAGGGATCGCCGGAGAAGCGGCGCTGCCACAGCGCGTGCGAAATCAGAGCGACGCCGCGCTTCAGGAGCGGCTGATCCTCGTCGCCCCGGAAGGCGCGGCCCACCGTCGGCTCGACCCCGAGCACGTTGAAGAAGTTCGCGGAGACTCGGCCGGCCGGAAGCCGCTCCGACCCCTCGCCCGTCCGGAGGACGAAACCGTCGAACGCATAGCCCGCGATCCCGTCCAGACTCAGAACCTGCCCATCGATGTCCTTGAAGTCAGGATACGAAACCTGGCGGCTCTGCTGGCGTGGTTCGGTCTCCCAGAAACGAGCCGGTGGGCATCACGGTAGGGCACTCCTTTGACCATCACCGCGTTCTCCACCGTGAACACCGCAGAATTGGCCGATGCCGAGGCCGAGAGTGGTCGCCGCCACCAGAGTGAAGGCCGACGCTCTCCTGAGACTCCGGAAGGCGTACTTCAGGTCCTGATACAGCGCGAGAGGGCGCAGCATGCGTGCGAGGTGAGCAAGGCCGGTGGCAGGCTGGCCGGGTCCGGTAGTATCTTCGCCGACCCGTGGCTTCTCCAAGAACAGCGACCTCCCCCACAACCCGACCGCCAATCACCATTCACTTGACTCGGGAATGGACCTTCTCCGAGTCCAGTCGGATCGGCGGCCAGGGCGGGTTCAGCGACGTTTTTGAGGGCGAAGGCAGCGACGGAAACAAGGTCGCGGTCAAGCGGATCAGGCGGGTCGCCCCCGGCCTCGCGACCGGAGAGATCCGAATTGCATACTTGATGATGCCCCACCAGAACGAGCACGTCATCCCCTTTCTCGACGCAGGAAAAGACCGCGAGACCGGCGACAACTTCGTGGTCATGCCTCTGGCCGAAGAGAGCCTGGAGGACCTTCTCGACCGCGGGCCAATGACGGACGAAGACGCCATGCGCGTGCTGCTGGACGTTCTTACCGGCCTCAAAGAGATGAAGCACGTCGTCCATGGCGACGTGAAGCCGGCGAATGTTCTGCTCCACGAAGGCAAATGGAAGCTCGCGGACCTCGGAATCGCGCGACACGTAGACGACGCCCCCTCCTCGCTCAACATTCGGTTGTTCTTCAGCGAGGCCTACGGGGCCCCCGAGCAGTGGCGCCTCGAAACGCCGACGCGGGCCACCGATGTCTATGCCTTCGGATGCCTGACCTACGCCGTTCTCTCCGGCATACCTCCGTTCCTGGGTCCCTCGCAGGAGGCGTACTGCCTCCAGCATCTCAAGGCAACTCCCCCGCCTCTTCCGGCCTCGGCCGCGATGCGCGCCCTGACCCAGATGTGCCTGGCCAAGGATCGCGCCGCGAGACCTTCGGTCGACACCGCGAGCGTCCTGCTCAAGCGCGCCTGGGGCAAGCCCTGAGCGGCGAGAAACTGACCGCGGCGAGGCCGCGAGCGAGTGGTCCGGCACCTCCCGGACTCCGGCCGTGCTTCGACGGGGCGTACGGGCGACATCGCATCCACGGGGACGTTTGCGGGCGTGACGTCGCGATCGCGTCGAGTGCGTCGCGCCGCGGGACGGGCGGTTGTCGTAGTCGCCGCCACGACGAAGAGGGAGAGGCTCAGGGCTCAGGGCGAGGAGACACCCTCCGCACCTGGTTGCTTACTGGTTGAATGCGAGCACGCCTGCGCTGTCGGTGGACGTCCCCGACAGGCTTTCCGTGATCGTCACCGTGACCGTGGATCCGGCCACGCTGGTCCCGATGCCGTAGATCTGGTTCGGCTTCAGCTTCATGACGAAGTTTCGCGTAGGGACCGCGGACGTGTACTGGTACGAGATGGAAGTGGGGAAGGTCAGCAAGGCATTGTCGGCGAAGACCACCACGATGGGAGTGGCACTCTCCTCGGGCAGGAGGCCGCTGATCACGGTACCAAGGGCATTCGTGCCCGTAACCCCGGTCACCGCGGGGAAGGTATAGCTCGCCGTCGCCTGTCCGGCCCGCATCACGGTCAGGAAATTCTGATACTGGGGGTTGCTGCCCGAATAAGTGACGGTCAGGTGTGAATTGGCGACCCCGGGGTAGTTCGAAGTGTCGACCGCCTCGTTGACCACCGTCGATGTGGTCGCGGCGGGGAACACCGTCTGGAAGTGCAGGCGGGCCGGACCGTTGTCCAGCGACAGCTTGCGGTTACCGCCCTGAGCAGCCGGGGTAGTCGGGAAGTGCCAGTGCATCGTCGGGACCACCTGGAGCTGGGTCGCTGCCTTCTTGATCTGGTCGTACACCACCAACACATCGGGGCGCAGGTAGAAGACACTCCGGTTCGCCCACGACACCGGAACCCGGCCGCAGACATACGGATCGTCCTGAGGGACGGTCTGGTAGGCCGCCGAGAATTCTCCCGAGGTGAACACGAACTCCCCCGCGTCGATGAAGGCATTATTCCCGATCAGATCGGTGCCCAGCGGATTCGGACAGTCCCCGGAATATGTGAGCTGGCTGCCTGTGAACGTGTCATATCCAAATCCGTCCGTACGCCCTTCCATGGTGTAGGTATTGTGGAGGAACGTGTTCCGCGAACCCGCATCGGTGTAGAGGCCGTGTTTCACTTCGATCAGCAGGGGGGCGCCCTTGTAGAGCGTCATGTGACCCTGGTCCTTGTCCTGCCCCTCCTGATAGGAGAGGTAGGGCCCGGCGGCGTTGGTGGTGGCCCAGGTGGCGCTGGGAGAGGACCAATCCGATCGCATCACCACCAGGCCGGTACCCTGAGCACGATGCGACCGGGCCAGACTCGCGACGTCCGTTGGCACCGCGGTCGGATCGTAGAGCAGGAAGCCTTTCCACTCCTCTTCCACCAGATCGGCCCCCCCGGCCAGGGCAACGTCGATGTAGCGCTTGGCGATGTGGCCGTTGGCGCTGGCCCAACCGAATACGAAGCCCGCGGCCGCGATGTCGTTATACGAAACGTCGCCCCATCCATTACCGGTCCATGTCCCGTCGTCATAGAAGAATTGTCCGTCCGGAGTCGTCGCCTGCAGCTTGAAGGGAACGTTGTTCGACATCCAGCTCTTGCCGGTGACGTAGCTCGCTATGCCCGTGAACGATTTCAGCGCTGAGGCGGCCATCAGGTGGGACTGGTACACCAGGGGCCCGTAGTTCCAGCCTTCCGGCCAGGAACCCCCGGGCATCTTCTGGTCGAACAAAGTGTGCGCGGCGTTGAACCGGTTCACCGCTCCGGTGAAAATGGCCGCGGCCGAGGCATCCTCCCCGTTGATGGCAACCGCCGCGAGCACGCTCGACGTCGTATACCCGGCGTTGTAATTGGAGATGGGAGCCGAGTTCGCATAGCCATTGGCCGCGTACCAGTTGAGCCAGCTGTTGAGCTGCCCGATGATGGCCGTCTTTACCGGTGCGGTCATGAGGGGGGAATCGAACAGCCAGTCATAGGCTACGGCCATGGCGGGAACGTAGTTCCGGATGCCGTAGCCGCTGTCTGTGTCGTACGCAGTGAAGCTCAACACCGGGTTGGCCGCGTCTTGCAGCGCGTTTATGGCCTTCTGCGCGTAGGGAGCGGCGGCCGCAGCGCCGGAGAGAGCCCTGACCATCCGGTAGCAAAGGGAGAAGTTCGCAACGAACCGATAGGCCTCCTGACCTTGATAGTCGAAAGTCGTGAGATTGTTCGAGTCACAGAAGTTCTTCAGACGCACCCACTCCGTGCTGCTCGCCCCGGCCGCCGTGGTCAGGCGCGAGAGCGTCTGCGGCTCACTGAGCCAAAGGCGGGGGTGGGCGGTCAGAGCCACGCAGGTGGCGGTGGTGAACATGAGGTCGCTTCC
>JANMVV010000108.1:0-44140 GCA_031392925.1 Vicinamibacteria bacterium | reverse complement strand
ATCAACTCTTGTGGTTCCTGAAGCCCGAGGGCATTCAGTGGCTGATTCAGACGGGCGGGCTCCCCGTCATCTGCCTGATCATCTTCGCGGAGACGGGCTTCTTTGCGCTGCTTCCGGGCGACTCGCTGCTGGTGCTGTGCGGCATCTTCGCGGCGACCCCGGGAGCCGACGGCCATCCCCTCCTGCCGCTGTGGGCGCTCCTCGCCGTGGTTCCCCTCTGCGGCGTCCTCGGCGACCAGATCGGTTACTGGATCGGGTCGTGGTTCGGCAAGGCGCTCTACACCTGGCCGGAGAAGAGCCTGCTCGGGATCCCCGTCTACAAGCGCGCGTACCTGACCAAGACCGAAGAATTCTACGGACGGTGGGGAGCATTCTTCGTGGTCGCGGGACGCTGGGTGCCCATCGTGCGGACCTTCGCCCCCATCGTGGCCGGCATGGTGAAGATGCGCTTCACCACCTTCATCACCTACAACGTGCTCGGCGGCTTCACCTGGGTGTGGAGCATGGTCCTCGCGGGTTACTTCCTCCCGCCCATCCTCAAGACGGTGGCGCCGGAGTTCGACCTCGCCCGCAACATCGACAAGATCGCGCTCTTGATCGTGGCTCTATCCTTGTTGCCGATCGCCTGGACCGTGCACAAGGAACGCCAGGCCAGGGCCTCTAAGTAGAGACGAGGAGCAAGACAATGGTGACACTCGCGCGCCGAGCCGTAGTTCTGTCCGTCCTCACGCTGTCGTCGCTCGCCCCGCGCGCGGACGCGGGCGAATTGGGCGCCTTCCTGACCCTGCCCACGCCGACGGATGCCTGGAAGACGGGCTTCGGCTTCCATGCGGCCTTCATCTCACTCCCCTTCCTGCAGGCAGGCGGGGAGTGGGCGCGTATGAGCGGGGAAGACCCTCTGCTGTCGATCTCGACTTACACCGCGCAGGCGGAGCTGAACCCGCCGTCGCTCAAAATTTCGCCCTTCGTCGGCGTGGGCGTCGGGGCCTACCACCAAAACGACGGGAAGCAGGGCGACTGGGGCAGCCTGACCACGATCTTCGGGGGTGTGCGCGTGCCCATCGGCGCCGCCAAGCTCCGTGCCGAGTTCCGGAAGGTCAGCCTCTCCGGAACGCCGCGCGCGAACATCGACAAGCGCTTCTCGCTCGGGGTCAGTTTCCGGTTCTGAGGCGTCATGGCGAGGCAGGCGAGCCAAGGGCGCCAACCAGCAACCCCGCCCCCACGATCACCTTCGATAGCTCGCGTCCCGCCGATCCAGCATCCGCAGCAAACCCGCCCAGGCGAATCCCCCGCCCGCGCCGCGGGTGACCTGCTTCGCCTGAGCCTGGGCCCCCGCGATGATGCGCGGGTCGATGGGAATCAACTCCCCCCCACCGGCCTGCGCCCGCACCTGGATCGTGCAGGCCGCCTCGAAGATATACATGAACACGAAGGCGTCCGCGATGTTGTCGGCCACGGTGAGCAGACCGTGATTCCGGAGCATGAGGAAGTTCCTGTCGCCGAGATCCTTCACGAGCCTTGGCTTCTCGTCTTCATTGAGGGCCACGCCCTCGTAGTTGTGATAGCCGAGGGAGGAGAGCACGAAGATCGACTGCTGCGAGATGGGGAGCACGCCGCCCTTCTGCGCGCCCACCGCGACGCCGTTCAGGCTGTGAAGGTGAAGCACGCATTTCGCGTCCTCCCGCGCCGCGTGAATGGCGCCGTGGATGGTGAAGCCGGCGGGATTGATCTCGAACGGGCTCGGCATCACCTTCCGGCCGCTCAAGTCCACTTTGACCAGGCTCGACGCGGTGATCTCCTCGAAAAGCATCCCGTAGGGATTGATCAGGAAGTGGTGATCGGGGCCCGGGACACGCGCGGAGATGTGAGTGAAGATGAGGTCGTCCCATCGATAGTGGGCGACCAGCCGGTAGCAGGCCGCGAGATTGACGCGCTGCTCCCACTCCCCTTCGCTCACGCTTTGCCGGACCGACGAATCCACCGCCGCCATCAGAGAATCTCCTTGATCGGCGCCGAGCATAGCCCCGGAAGGAGCCGGCCCTGGTTTAGGCTTTCGGGGTGAAGAAGTCCGGGGGCGCCAGAAAGGCCGCGAAAACAGCGAGGAGAAAATCGGTGAATCGAAAGGTGAGTCGTCGAACCTTCGTCGGCGCGGCGGTAGCCGCGGGAGTGGCAACACAGGCGAGGGCCCAGACCGGAACAGGGAAGGTGGCGGGCGGGTCAACCTTCGACGTCGCGATCGTGGGCTCGGGGGTCTTCGGCGCCTGGACCGCGAGGCATCTGCTGAGCCGCGGTCTCCGCGTCGCCCTCATCGACGAGTATGGGCCCGGCAGTTCAAGGGCCAGTTCGGGCGGAGAGACCCGCGTCATCCGCATGGGCTACGGCTCTCAGGAGATCTACACCCGCATGTCGTGGGATTCCCTCACCCAGTGGAAGAATCTTGAGCGCACCACCGGCGAGCGCCTCTTCACCGAGACCGGCATGCTCTTCCTCGCCCGGGGCAAGGACGAACTGACCAGCGATTCCCTGGCCATGCTCCAGAAGGTCGGCGTTCCTCACGAGAAGCTCGAACGCTCCGAGCTGGTCGCGCGTTACCCGCAGATCGACTTTGGCCCCATCACCTGGGCTCTGTCCGAACCGAGATCGGGCGCTCTCTTCGCCCGCCGCGCGGTCCAGACCGTGGTCCGCGAATTTCAGAAGGCGGGCGGAGAGTTCATCCTCGGCCAGGCGGAAGCGCCGGCGACGGATGCCGCGGTGACGTCGATCAAGGTGGGCGACAAGACCGTGCGCGCCACGAACTTCGTCTTCGCCTGCGGCCCGTGGCTCGGCAAGGTCTTCCCGGACGTCCTCGGCGACCGCATTTTCCCCACCCGCCAGGAAGTCTTCTACTTCGGCGTGCCCCCGGGCGACGACCGCTTCGGTCCGCCGAGGATGCCCACCTGGATCGACTTCGGAGCGGAGATCTACGGCATTCCCGACCTGGAGACCAAGGGCTTCAAGTGCGCGATCGACAAGCACGGCCCGAAGTTCGACCCCGATTCAGGCGAACGCCTGGTCACCGCGGAGAGCACGGCCATGGTCAAGAAGTTCGTGGCCGAGCGGTTCCCGGCACTCAAGGACGCGCCCATCGTGGGCAGCGAGGTCTGCCAGTACGAGAACTCATCGAACGGCGACTTCCTGATCGACCGCCATCCGAAGCACTCGAACATGTGGCTGGTGGGCGGCGGCTCCGGCCACGGCTTCAAGCACGGTCCGGCGCTCGGCGCCTATGTCGCCGATCGGATCACCAAGGGCGGCGCGACGGATGTGAAGTTCTCACTGGCCACGAAAGAAAAGGTCCAGGCCCGCGTGGTGCACTGACCGCGCCCCCCCCACTCAGGGGCGCTTGAGGAAACTGGTAGCGATCAGCGCCTGGCCGCCCCAGTACGTGCCCATGATGAGGAAGTTCGAGGCGGGTAGGGGGGCCACGAAGCGCGAATAGCCGAGGAGGGTATCGGAGAGCCCGAACAGCAGCGCGCCCAGAAGGCCGATCGCGCCCGCGTTCCAGCCTGGCCCTTCCATCGCGGCGGCCGCGCGCCAGATCATGCTGAAGATCACAACTCCGTAGATCAGCACGGGAACCGCAAGCGGGCCGGCGGACTTCACCAGAACCGGAAGCGCCACCGCGGCCCAGAGGGCCACGGGCAGGAGGCGCAACAGACGAAGCCGCGCATCGACGCGTACGAAGGCCACGACGTAGAGAAGATGGGCCACCAGAAAAGTCACGAGGCCGCCGATGAAGCTGAACTCGATGGCGGCATCCGCGACGGCGCCGATAAGGAGGCCCAGGCCCGCCATGCGGCTCGCCGGAGTTGCGGGGGCTCGAAGCACGAGGCCCCCCAGGATCGCCACCGGCGCCATCTTGACCAGGGGCGCCACCGGGCCGAGGAACTCCTCCGCGAACAGGTGAACGAGCGCTAGAAGCGCCGCGATGACGGCCGCGATGGTCATGCGGCCTTCGAAGGGCGATCGAGAACGAGCACACCGACGCCGTTTCCGAACTGATCGTGGAATGCCACCGGGAAGCCAAAGCTCTTCACCTCGTCCTCGAGGTCGCGCGGCCTGAAGGGGTGAGTGAAGAAGACACCGGGTCGCAGAGGCGTTCCACTCACGATGCAATCATCTCCCGGTTCGGTCTCCATGCCGCCCAGAACACGGGCGATGACGCGAGCGATCCACGGTGCGGTGGCCACGGGCGGGCGGGAGTCGCCGCGGAAAGGGTAGGAGAGAAGTATCCGCCCGGCGGGGCGAAGCGTGGACCGGCTTCGGGCGAGCGCCGCGCGTCGTTCGGCGGAACCGTGGAGATAGGAGAAACAGAACCACGATAAGAGCACCACGTCGAAGGCCTCCCGCGGAAGCTCCGCGTCGACGATCGAGGCGTGGATGGTGGCGACGGTGAAACCGCGCGACCGGGCCCGCTCGCTCAGGGCCCGAAGGGCCTCGGGCGCGATGTCGAGAGCGGTCACCGCGTGCCCGGCGGCGAGGAGGGGAAGCACGTCGCGTCCACTCCCCGCCCCCACCACGAGGATCGAATCGCCGGGGCGAATGTGCCGCGCGAAGAGATCGGCTTCCCAAGCGAAGGGCTGCTCCACCGGGCTGTCCCGACCGAAGGCTTCCCACTCGGAAACGCTGAGGTCGTCGATCTCCGCTCGGGTCAAGGACGCGACGGCAAGCCCCCGGCCCGCGCGTTCGAGGACGCGGGAAACCCTCAGCAGCACAAAGGCCAGGACACGGACCGCGAAGCGAGCCGCGCGACGCATGCGTGGCCCTCCCCTCAGCTTCCCTTGACTCCGCTCAATTCTGGTTCGGACTGGAGGCTGCGACGCCCGTCCCCTTGGGGAGAACGGTGAACTCTTCCTTGAAGTCCAGGATCTTCCCGCTGAGTTCGTCCTTCAGGTTCAGCTCGAACTCGTACTCGCCCGGGTCGGCGCCCTCGAGGGGCGGCCCGACCATCCGCGACAACCGACCGAGCGAGGTGGGCTGAATCATGGTGGGCGCGACCTTGAGGAACACCAGTCCGTCGCTCTTCCTCCGGATGGTATAGCCCGCGGTGACCTTGGGCATACCCGTGGCCTTGTCCTTGCTGGGGTTGTAGACGTCGAACTGGCAGAAGAGGCGGGCCCCGGTTTCGAACTCGCGGCGGGCGAGCATGATGAGCTTGGGCGGTCCATTCTGCTGGCCCGGCTGGGGCGGTTGGGTGCTGTCGGTGAGGACCGGGGTCGAGATTCTCCAGGTGGCGAGATCGGGCACCTCGAAGTCGTGGATGACCGTGCCCACCTTGGTCGAATTCTTGTCGCGGATGACGAGCTTCGCCTGGTAAGCCCCGGGGAGGAGCTCGAAATCGCGCTGGATCGGGAACCAGGACTTCGCATACTTCGCCTTGGTCTCGGGCCGGAGGTTCATGTCGATCTTCTGGTCGTAGCGATTGAACTCGCCGGTGTCGCGATGCGCGACCACGAGCAGGAATTCGACGGTGTCGGAGAACCGGCCTTCCTTCTCATTGAACGAGAACGCCGAGAGATCCACATCGGCATGGAGGATCGCGCTGGCCTTTCCCATCAGGGTCTCGTCGAAGACGTACGCGGTGAGGCGGATGGGAATCGCCGACATCTCGAAAGGAGAGTCGAGCGCTTCCTGGAACTGCTGGTCAGGCCCGCCCGCCGCCACCTTCTTCGCCTCCTTGCTCTCGCCGTCGATCGCTGCGTAGTAGCCCTTGCGCGCCCGCACCCTGATGTCCTTGGCCGCGACCTTGAGCTCGATCTTGCGGAATTTGCCATCGCGAGCGGTGTTGGTGGGGTTGTAGCCGATGAGGTAGTAGACCCGGGTTTCGTCGGCGATGCGCTGGAGCCCCTTGGCGAGGTCGTTCGAGTTCTTCACCGAGAAGCCGCCGCTGTCCGCGGCTACGGACTCGGCGCCCTCGGAACGCTCGAGGTTCTCGGCGAACGCGGCCCCGATGTCCTGGGTCGGCATGGACGGGCCGAATTCCGCGGTCATCTGAATGGGCATGCCGCCGAGGCCCATGGTGTCGACGAAGTAGATCGCGCAGTTGGCCCGGCGAGAGGCCTGGACGACGTTCTTGAACTCGTCGAGGTTCGGGTCGTAGATGAAACCCTGGCCGACGAGGATCAGCGACTTGCGGCCCTTGGCCCCGGCGAGCGATGAAAGAGCGCGCTCCACCGCGTTGAGGGTGATCTTGTTCTTGGCCGTCGCCTGATAGTAGACCTCGGAGGCCCGGCCCTCGACCAGAGGGTCGCCGTCGAAAGCGGTTCCGGTCTCGGTCTGGCTGTTTCGCTGGCCGGGGTTCACCCCGTACGTCTCGAACCTGCGGGTGACCCGCTCCTCCACCTGCTTGTCACGGTAGATGTGGATGCGCAGGGCCTCCCAGTCCGTGACGCGGTCCTGGCCGGTATCGGGGATATCGCGACCGTCGAGACGTTTCAGGAGCGAGGTGAGTTCCCTATAGCCCTCGGGCATGCGCGTGCTCCACCATGCCCCGCCCCCGCTCGCGAGCAGGGTGACCCGGTCGCCGTCGCGGGTGCCGGTCTTGAGGAACTGGTCGATCGCGGCCTTGGCGCGGAGAGCCTGGAAGGGGTGAAGGTGGACGTCGTCGAAGACGATGATGAAGGTCCGACCGGTGCGGACCTCGGCGCTCTGGTTGGTGGAGATCGCGCGGTACTTGGGCTGAACGGTGGGAGGCGAGGGGGGCAGAACCACCGCTTCGAAGCTGGTGATGACCTGAGGTTTGCCGTCCTCGAACACCTGGAAGGAATCCCGGGTCAGGTTGTCGACGGGGTTGTTCTTCTTGTCGGTCACCACCGCGTCCACGGTGACGAGCTCAACGGCGGAAGGGAACTGAATGGAGGAGTCCGGGGGAGTCGGGCTGGGCGACGGCGGGGGCGGCGCGCCCTGGGCGAAGGCGATCACACTCCATCCCATGAGGAGGGCGGCTCCGGCTGCAGGTCGGGTTTCGAACAACTTCATAGGGGTCTTCACACTCCAGTTACATCCACTAAGACGTCACCGTCCACGACAGAGACGGAAAAAGATCGAACCTCGAACTCCGGGGCATTGAGGCAGGCCCCGGTGGTCACGTCGTACTGCCAGTCGTGCCAGGGGCAGAAGACGACGTTGCCTGAAATGAACCCTTCGGCCAGCGGGCCGGCCTGATGCGCGCATCTGTTCTCGACGGCGTGAAACGCGCCGTCGATATTGAAAAGCGCGACATTCGTGCCGCCCAGCATGACACTCATGGCCTTTCCGGGCGCTAGCTCCTCGGCGCGAATGGCTTTCACCCCGTTATTCTAGGAGAGAGGGGCCCTTTCGCCAGAAAGCGGCCCTCTCTCCGCCGTTGCCAGGAGCCTGTCTTCGGCGGGCTCCGAAGCAATCCTCTCCCCCCCGCTATCCTGCAATCGCAGATTTGGTAGTGCCAGGAAAGGGTTGCTTCGGGCCATCGCAAACGGAATGGGCCCTCGCAATGACGATTCATCTCGTTATGCTGGTGTTAGGTCCCGGCCTGCAGGGTCACACGGGCTGCGAGTCCGTGGCAGTGGCTGGCCGAACCCACCCAAACCGGCGCGTCGGGCCCAACTTCGCCGCGACGCAAAGCGTCGACGAGGCGATCTCTCACCCCGAAGATCGCGGAGAGGGGAATTGTGCCCACGCCGTACGCGAGATGAAGGCAGGGGAAGACGAATGAGTGCGATGCTCTCGCGAGTTCCCCGGCCAGGCTCCACGACTTCGGGCCGCGCGTGTGCGGGCACAGGGCGGGCTCGATGCAGGCGGGAGGGCAAAGCCACTCCGCGTAGGACATCGCGAGATCTCCCGCTTTCGTCTCGCGGAGAACCGGCGGGCGGGCCGGGGGCTCAGCCAACTCCGGGGATCGCCTGAGCGTGAGCCGGTGGCGGGAGAGGTCTGCGGTCAGCCAGTCGAGCAGGACATGCGGCGCCCAGTGGTAGGGCACGAGGTGATCCCCCATGCCGCTGTGGGAGAGATTCTCGGCCAGCCAGTCGCTCCAGGACGCCACCTCCAGTCGCACGCGCTCGCTCACCAGACGTGCGACGGCGCAGCCGGGATCGCGGTCGATGACCACGATCCGGCCGAAGGTGATCCTGCCCGCCGCCTCCGCCCTGAACAGTCGTCTCACGTACCCGGCGTGTATCTCCGGACCGCCGATGACGATGAAATTAGGGATGTGCGAGGCGGACGTGGCGGCTCCCTACTTCTTCGACTCGAGAACCTTCTGAACCCGAGCCTTGAACATGGAGGTGAGCATGCGTCCGCGCTCCGTTTCCTTGGCGATCCACTCGGTGTTGCGCAGGATCGTGGGATTGAAGTCCTTCCGAAGCTGCTCGAGGTAGGGCTCGACCTTCGCGTACATGAAGATGCCCTCGCCATTGGTCTCCATGAAGAACTCGGTGTTGACGATGCCGTGCCTCACCAGACCGTAGACCATTTCCCAGTAGGTGCCGAGCTGACGGTAGGCCGCGTTCAGTTCATGGCCCTGGGTCGCGATGGCCTTCATATCGTCGTAGCTCGCGGGCCAGAACTTGCCGTTGAAAGCGTCGCGGGAGGCGCGCATGACGGGCTCGCGGCGCATCTCGTAGACGCGAAGAACGAGGTCGGCATCCTGATAGTCGGGGGTTCCCTTGGACATGGGCGTTGGCGTGCTCCTTGATGTGAGTTGTTGTCTGGGCGGTGGTGGATGAAGAGTCTAGTTGACGCCTGACCCAGGCGATCCACCCGAAAACTGGACGCGGTCGTCACTTCTTGAGCTCCCGCTCGAAGAGCCTGAAGATCCGCCCGTACTCGTCGGCCCAGCTCGTCTCCTCTTCGAAACCATGATTTTCCACCGGATACATCGCAAGCTCCCAGTTGCCTTTGCGAAGTTCGATGAGACGCTGGGCGAGGCGGACCGAGTCGGAGAAGTGCACGTTCGTGTCGACCACACCGTGGCAGATGAGAAGCGCGCCTTTAAGGCCCTCCGCGAAGTAGATCGGCGAACTCTTCTTGTAGGCAAGGGCGTCGGTCTGCGGCAGGTTCAGGATGTTCGAGGTGTAGCCGTGGTTGTAATGGGCCCAGTCGGTCACGGGCCGGAGCGCCGCGCCCGCCGCGAACGTGCCCGGTGTCGTAAACATGCCCATGAGGGTGATGAAGCCGCCATAGCTGCCTCCGTAAACGCCGATGCGGCTGGGATCGACCCCTTGTTCCTTCACGAGGTACTTGGCGCCGTCGACGATGTCCTCGAGGTCGGCGCCGCCCATGTGGCGATAGATCGCGGTCCGCCAATCGCGGCCGTAGCCCGCGCTGCCCCGGTAATCCACGTCGAGAACCACATAGCCCTTCGAGGCGAGCAAGTGGTGGAACATGTATTCGCGGTAGTAGGTCGACCAGTAGCGATGCGCGTTCTGAAGGTAGCCGGCCCCGTGGACGAAGATCACCGCGGGCCGCTTCGAGTCCGGCTTGGCGCCGAGATCCTCGGGGCGATAGAGACGCGAGGGAACCTTGACCCCATCGCGCGCGGTGACCATGACGACCCTGGGATCGAGCCACTTGCCCGCGAGCCACTCGGCGGAGGGCGAGGTGGTGACGCGCCGGGCGAGGTCGTTGACCGACGAGCCGACGTAGACCTCGGGCGGCTGGTTGCCGGCGGAATAGACGGTGGCGAGGGTCGCGCCATCCGGCGACACCCGGCTCTCGTGCGAGCCCGCCGCCGTGGTGAGACGCGTGCGCGCCCCACCCGTGCTCGGCATGGAATAGAGATGACGTTCCCCCGCTCCCGCCTCGGTGGTGGTGAGATAGAAGGCCTTGCGATCGATGGAGAGATCGACGCTCGCGATTTCCCACGAGCCGCTGGTGAGGGTCTTGACCTCAGGGTTCTCGGCCGCCGCGTCCATGGTGAAGAGGTGCATGTAGCCGGGCTTCTCGGATGTGAACCAGAGGGTGTGCTCGTCGGAGAGGAAACCCATGCCGCCCTGGAACAGCTCGCGCAGCCACCGGTCGTCATGGTCGTTTATAAGCACGGTGCCGGCGCCGGTCTCGGGATCGACGCGAACGAACCAGCGATCCTTGTTGTCGGCGCTGCGGACGAGGGCGATCGCGAGCTTCCCGTCTCCGGAGATTTCCGGTGACGACCAGCGCGCGTCGCGATCCTTCGTCTCGGTCTTGCCCTCCGCGGTCTTGGTCTCGGTCTTGAGCGCGGCGAGACTCGCGAAGACCGTCTTCTTCGTCTTGAGATTGATGATCGCGAGCTTGTTCTTGTCCTGGTTGTCGCCCACGCGGTTTCGCGCCGGGATCGGCTCCAGGTAAGACGATTCGGTGATGTAGTTCGAGACATCGGCGGTCTTCGAACCGGTCGCCTTGACCGACACCGTGGCGAAGACGTGGTCGCCATCCGGGGAGAGCTGAGCATCCACGACGGCCTCGCCCTCAGCGAGGTCGAGCTTGGGAAGGGCCTCGGCGTCGCGCTTCTCTTCACGGGCCTTCCGCTCATCCGCGGTCTTCTTCACGAAGGCGAGGAGCTTTTGCTCTTCCTCGCGCATCACCTTCTGCGCGTCGGTGAGCACGGGGTCCTTCTTTTTCGGGCCGGCTTCGTAGAGCTGGATGATCCCGCCGTCGCCCTCGCCGCCGATCGGCACCAGAAACAAAGCGTTCTCGCGCACGAACGAGGCGTGGGTTTCCCTCTTCGCGAAGCGGGCGCGGGTCTCGCTACCGGTCATGCGAGTGATCACGCGCCGTGTTTTGGCCACGGTGTCGACCAACACGATGTCGCCGGCCTGGGAGAACACCGCGCGGCGGTGGGCCTCATCCCAGTCCGCGTTCGCGGGAGGCGCGCTCTTTCGCTCGGCGTCGGTGAGCTTGCGGGCCTCGCCGGTGCCGGCGGTCGTGACCCAGGTGGAGTTCTCGGTGTCGCCCGGCTTGCGCCACTCGAACCAGAACTCCTTCGAGTCGCCGGCCCAGCGGATCGAGTCGGGCGCATAGCCCACAAGCTTCGGCCCCCGCATGATTGAAGGCACGGAAAGGTCGAAAAGCGCGGGCGGCGCGGCCGCAATGAGCGATGAACCAACAACCGCAGCCAACGCGAGTCTCTTCATGGGGGTCCTTACTCGAAAAAATGGGAGGGCGAGTGTATCGAATCCCTCGCCCGTGCGCCGCGCATCCGGCCCGGCGAGAGCGTTGATACCTACGACCTTCCGCGCCACGAGCCTGGTCGAGGTAGGGTTTGTACTTACACCATCCGTAGCGCGAGCTGGCCGCAGGCGCCGGCGACGTCGCGGCCACGGGGCCAGCGGATGATGCCGGTGAGGCCTTGCGCTTTGATCTGCGCATGGAAGCGGAGCGTCTCCTCACGAGGCGGAGACCGAAACGGACTCCCCGGAAACGGATTGTGCGGGATCACGTTCACATGCACGTCGAGTCCTTGCAGCAGGGCGGCGATTCGAATCGCGTCCGCGGCCGCATCGTTCACTCCGGGGAGCTGGACGTATTCGACGAAGAAGCGGCGGGGGCGGTCGGCCGTCGCTTCGCGCAACACGTTCATGATCGACGCGAGAGGCCACGTCTTGTTGTGCGGCATGATCCGCGACCGCGTCTCGTCGTCGCTGGCGTTGAGAGAAAGGGCGAGACTCGCGCGGCTCTCCCGCAGGAAACGGCCCATGCGCGGCACCACCCCGGAAGTCGACACGGTCACCCGCCGCGGAGAGAGTCCGGGAAAAACGTCGGTCAGCGAACGCACGGCCATGAGCACCGCGGCGAGGTTGTCGAGCGGTTCTCCCATCCCCATGAACACCACGTTCGACGCCTCGAGCCCGGCCTTCGCCGCCGCGTCCCGGGCGATCAGATACTGATGCACGATCTCGCCCGCCGTCAGGTTGCGCCTGAAACCCAGGGTCGCGGTCGCGCAAAAGGCGCACGCGCGCGTGCACCCCGATTGAGACGACACGCAGACCGTCCCCCGGGTTCTCGAAGGGATGAGCACGGTCTCGGCACTCTGGCCGTCGCCGAACTCCATCGCCCATTTCGTGGTCCCGTCCAGGGCCTCGAGCGTCGATACAATCCGCGCGGAGGGCAAAGCCAGAGCGCCGCGGAGAGGATCCAGGACGGACTCCGCCACCCCGGGCACCTTCGGAGGCAGCGCCACGAGCGGGCCCGCGAGGAGGGCGCGACGCAGGGCGAGCGCGCGTGAAGCGCTCCCGAGCAGAGGCTTGAGGTCGCCGACCGTCGCGGCCAGCGCGTCGATGCTCGTCGCGCTCAAAGCCTCAGTGGCCCTTGTGCGGATCCAGCTCGCCGGCCTCGATCGCCACCTCAAGCCGGTTCTGCGCCGGTGGCAGCGGGCACGTCGCGAAATCGGTGAACGCGCAGGGAGGCGAATAGGCGCGGTTGAAGTCGAGGACGACCATGCCGTCCTTGTCGGGAAGAGTGGAGTACACGAAACGACCCGCGCCATACGTGGTCTTCGCCGACGTCGCATCTTTGAAGATATAGAAGAGCTCGTCCTCCTTCGGCGTCTCGAAAACCGGGGTCAGTTGCAGCTTCTTCCCCCGGAGTTCGAACTCCACCACACCCGGGCTCACGAAGTCGTTCACCTGCCCCAGGACGTTCGCGATCTTCACCTTCGAGGGCGAAGCACTCGGAATCAACCGGCCGCGGACCCGGTATTCGTCCTTCACCTCCAGCCATCGCAGACCGGTAAACGCGAGCTTGCGGGCATTCTGCGGATCCCACACCCGCAACCCGATGAGTTCGCTGCGCCGGATGAGTTGAATCCAGCTCCGGCCGATCTGAAACGGCTCATCCTTGGTGGTGATCTCGCGGGGCGGCCCACCCGCGGGCCGGAGGATGACCTTGATCCCCGTGCGCGCGATTGTGCCCCACGGCGTCGGCCCATCCGCGAGCCGGATCGCATTCCCCTCGCCGGAGCCGACCGTGGTCTCGCCTTCCTTCAGCCAGGGAAGGCCGGAGACGGAAAGCCACCCCTGGTCGGCCTTGAGGTCCGTTTCCCTCTTCTGTCGCCAGGCGAGAGTCTCCGCGCGCGGCGCCTCATTCGCGGCGGGGGTCGCATCGAGAAGGGCCCATCCAAGAACCACGGTCAGGATCGTCATGATGCGGTCATCATGACGAAGATCACACGATGAAGCCAAGGCCGCGGCTACACTTCCGGTTCCCCCCATGTCCAATCAATCCGCCGAAACTCCGCCTTTCGACCCCACGGCGATCGAGAAGCTCCGCGCCGTCGCGGGCGACCAGGGGGCGGGTTTCGTGGCGGAAATGGCCCAGTTGTTCCTCGATGAAGCCACGAAGTCGCTCGATGACCTCAAGAAGGGGTGCGATCAGGGCGACTGGAAGCACGTCACCCGAATCGCACACTCCCTTAAATCGAGTTCAGCCACCCTGGGCCTGATGCGATTGTCGGCCGCCTGCAGGGCCCTGGAACTGGATACGCGGGGCGCCACCTCCAGCCCGCAGACCGCAGAGCTCGCCCGCGCGGTCTTCGAACAATTCGAACAGACGAGGCCCACGCTGAAGAGCCTGTCGTAGCTGATAAGTTAACGACACGATGCGGAACGCCGAAGTCATCCGCCAGTGGAAGATCCTCAAGCGGATTGAGAAGAGCCGCTACGTCACCGCTTCCGACCTGGCCCTTGAGCACGATGTCGCCCTGCGCACGATCCGCCGGGACATCGAGGCGCTCCAGGAGGCGGGCTTCCCCCTCTACGACGACAAGGAGAGCGGTCGCAAAGTCTGGCGCCTGCTCGACGGCTACACCCAGAAGGCCCAGGCCACCTTCACCATGTCCGAAATGGCGGCGCTGTATTTCGGCCGCCACCTCATGACGATTCTCTCGGGCGCGCCCTTCGCGGCCGATCTCGACTCCGCCTTCGTCAAGATCCGCGCCGCCCTGCCGGAGAAGAGCACGAAATACCTCTCTCGCATCTCCGACCTCTTCGGCGCCCGGCCCTTCCCTTCGAAGGACTACTCGGCCAAGAGGGGCGTGATCGCGACTCTCGTCGACGCCACCCTTCATGAGCGACGCGTCGACATGTCCTACTACTCCGCGAGCTCAAAGCGGGCGAAGCGGTACGAGGTCGATCCCTACCGGGTCGTCTACTACCAGGGCGGCTTGTACCTGTACGGCCGGGTCGAGGAGTACAACGAGGTCCGTACCTTCGCGGTGGAGCGGATCGAGCGCATCGCCCTGATGGACGTGAGTTTCGAGATGCCGAAGGATCAGGACATCGAGGCGCACACCCGCAGCGCCTTTGGCATCGCCGGCGGCAAAGCCCAGGAAGTGGTTCTGCGCTTCGACGCGGCCATGGCCGACAGCGTCAAGGATCGAACCTGGCACGAGTCCCAGACGATAAGCCCGAGACCCGACGGCTCGTTCGACCTGTCGCTGAGCGTGGCCCTCTCGCGCGAACTCAAGGCCTGGATCCGGAGCTTCGTGCCCCGGGTGATCGTGGTCAAACCCCCATCCCTCAAAGACGACATCGAACGCGACCTGAAGGAGGCGCTCTCCCGTTGGAAAGACTCATAGACCGGCTGGAAACCTTCCCGAACCCGAACCCCGGACGGGACTACCTCATCGAACACACCTGCCCGGAGTTCACGGCGCTGTGCCCCAAGACGGGACAGCCCGACTTCGCCACCCTCATCATCCGTTACGTTCCGGACCGCCGGTGCGTCGAACTCAAGAGCCTCAAGATGTACCTCGGTGGCTACCGCAACGAGGGCATCTACTACGAGGCGGTGACGAACCGGATCCTCGACGACCTGGTGAAGGCCACCAAACCGCGGAGCATGATGCTCGAAGGAAGGTTCGGCGTGCGCGGCGGCATCTCGAGTGTGGTGACCGCGAGCTTCGACAAGGCGAAGAAGGGCCGGGGTTGACCGGGGCCGCGCCCCCCGGCCTTTGGGATGCTACGATCTTGATAGCCTCGAAGGCATCCCCATGACCGAGCGTGAATTCCTGAAGAGCGTCCCGCTTTTCTTCCGTCTGGGAGAGGCGTCGCTCGATGCGATATTGCGGCTCACCCGCCGGCGCCGGTTCCGCAAGGACGAGGTCATCTTCCACGAGAAGGAAGCGGGCGACTCCCTGTTCGTGATCCTCCACGGCCGGGTCAAGGTCGCGATCTTCGGGGACGACGGCAAGGAAGTGACGCTTTCCATACTCTCCGAAGGCGATTTCTTCGGGGAGATGGCGCTCCTCGACCAGGAGCCGCGGTCCGCCACCATCATCGCGGAGGAAGACTGCGAGCTGCTCTCTTTGCAGCGAGACGACTTCACGCGCGCTCTCGAGCAGGACCCCGGCATGAGCACCTCTCTCATCCAGGTCCTCGCGAGCCGCCTGCGCAAGGCGAACCATCAGATCTCGACCCTGGCCCTGCTCGACGTCTACGGTCGCGTGGCCCGGGTGATTCAGGAACTCGCCGAGGAAGAGGGCAAGCGCCTCAAGGACGGCCGGGTGGTGGTTCGACGTCCCACCCACATGGACATCGCCCACCGGATCGGGTCCTCGCGCGAGACCGTGACCCGGATGATGCGCGACCTCGAAGCGAACGGCCACATCGAGACCCAGGGCCGGGAGATCTTCCTCCGCCCCGACTTCCAGAAACTGTTCTAGAGCAGCGTCCCCCGCAGCACCAGGGCGGCCACCTGGAAGTAGATGACCAGGCCGGTGACGTCCACCAGGGTTGCGACGAAGGGAGCCGAGGAGGTCGCGGGGTCGAGGCCGAGTCGCTGCAGCAGGAACGGGAGCAAGGCGCCCACCAGGGTTCCGAAGGTCACCACGCCCACGAGCGACAGGCCGATGGCGGTGGCGATCAGGAACGAGTGCTCGCCGTAGTTCACCACCCCGACCCACTGCCACAGGGTCACCCGTACGAAACCGAGAATCCCGAGGACCGTGCCGAGAGCGAGGCCGGACGCGAGTTCCCTCCTCATGACCTGCCACCAGTCCGAGAGACTCACGTCCTTGAGCGCGAGGGCGCGGATCAGCAGGGAGGCCGCCTGCGACCCGGAGTTGCCGCCGCTGCTGATGATGAGGGGAATGAAGAGGGTCAGCACCAGGGCGCGCGCGAGCTCCTGCTCGTAGTGGGCCATGGCCGAAGCGGTGAAGAGCTCGCCCACGAAGAGCGCGGCGAGCCACACCCCGCGCTTCCTCACCATCTGAAAGAGACCGGTCTGCGAGTAGGCGGCGTCGAGAGCGTCCATGCCTCCGATCTTCTGCATGTCCTCGGTCATCTCGTCTTCCGCCACGTCCATGACATCGTCGACGGTGATGATGCCAAGCATGCGGCCGGAGACGTCGGTCACGGGCAGGGCCACCCGGTCGTACTTCTTGAACGCTTCGAGGACTTTCTCCTGCGGGGTGGTGTCCCGCAGGTCGACGAAGCCCGGATCCACGATGTCGAGGACCTTCGCGTCGGGATCGGCGAGGACCAGATTGCCGAGGGTGAGGTCCTCGACCAGGCGCCCGTCCTTGTCGACCAGATAGACGATGTTCAGGGTCTCCTTCTTCCGGCCGTGCAGACGAATATGGGCGAGCGCTTCGGCCGCGGTCATCTCAGGATCGATGGCCACGAAGTCCGGGGTCATGTACCGGCCGGCGGTGTCCTCGGGATAGGAGAGCGAGACGAGCGACCGCTTGATTTCCGAGGGCGGGAGTCTCGCGAGGATGATGTTCGAGGTCTCGCGGGGAAGAACACTGATGAGCCGGGCCCGATCGTCGGGTTGCATCTGCGACACGAGCAACGAGAGCTGCGCGGGCTCGGTCTCGCGGATGAGCTCCTTCTGCCGGTCCACCGGGAAGTAGGAGAAGGCGTCCGCCTTCCTCTTCCCCACCAGCCTGAAGAGGATGTTGAATTCGTCGCCCTCGAAGTGACCGAGAAGCTCCGCGATGTCGGCGGAATGCAGGTCCGCGATCTCGCGGCGCAAGCCATGCCACTCCCGCAGCTCGATCAGCGAGGCGATGCGCGTCTTGAAGTCGGGGTCGATGGGAGTCAAGGTCGGCGGCTTTCCCTGAGCGGTGCGCGGGGCGCCTCAGGTCAGCTTCGGAGGATACCGGCTCGACGCGCGATCTCGAACATCACGATGGCGCCCGCGGCGGCCACGTTCAGGCTCTCGACGTTCCGAGCACTGGGAATCCGGATGCGGTGCGACGAGGCGCCCTCGATCCTCGGATTGAGCCCCGAGCCTTCCGACCCGAGCGCGAGTGCTATAGGCAGGGACAGTTCTGCCTGGTCGAACACGGAAAGCGCGCCCAATCCCGAGACCGCGGCCACGAGACTGGCGCCTTTGGGCAGCCTCCCCAGAAGGTCGTCCGCGGAGAGATCAAGGACGTGGGGGAGGCGAAAGGAGGAACCCGCGGACGCCCGGAGGGCCTTGGGCGAGACAGGATCCGCGCAGCCGCGGGTGAGCAGCACGCCGGTGACGCCCGCGGCCTCGGCCGTGCGGAAGAGAGTGCCCACGTTGCCCGGGTCCTGAAGGCCGTCGAGCACGAGAATGAACGCGGCCTTCTGCTTCAGCCAGTCGCCTTCGAAGCGGGGGCGTTCGACGAGGGCGATGGAGCCTTGATGCGTCTCCACGTCCGAAAGACTCTTCATGAGCGGAGCGGCGAAGTGGAAGAAGGGAACGCGCGGGTCCTCGGAGATCGCGGTCGCCGGCTCACCCACTGCGACCGCGCGGACGGTGAGTTTCGATCGGATGGCTTCTCCGAGGAGCTTCGGACCCTCGACCAGGATCAGGTCCCGGTTCTTCCTCGCGCGCACCGCGAGGAACCGCTTGAACTCCGGATTGTCGCGTCCAGAGATCCGCTTCGGCGTTGAAATCGACATGGGCGGCGAGATTTCCGGGGGAAGAGACCGAAAGGAGAACCGGCCCGCGATGCTAACATCGGCCTTTCTTGGAGCCTTGGGGCCATCCAGACGAGTCCCTGAAGCCGCCGCCAGGCTTTCGCGGAATGCTCGTTGGAAGCGCCTCGGCAAGGAACCAAAGGAGACCAGGAGCGAGGGCCAGTGAAGCGCGCTTCGGTCCAGCCGAAGCCATCAACCACGGAAGAGAAGTCGAGTCCATGATCGAAGCGAAAAAGAAACTTGAGGAAGATATTCGAGCAGCGGAGTTTGAGCTCAAGGTCGAGCTTCCAAAAGAGATTCAGCGCGCGCGTGAATGGGGCGACCTTCGCGAGAACGCCGAGTACAAGGCGGCGAAGGAGCGGCAGACCTTCCTGCAGGCCCGCATCGCCCAGCTTCAGGGCCGTCTGGCCGGCCTGTCGATGATGAACCTCGACAACATCCCCAGGGACAAGGTTGGGCTCGGGTCCACGGTGTACGTGAAGGACGAGGACACCGGCGAAGAGAACACCTACGAGATCGTGACCAGCGAAGAGAGCGACCCGGAGAAGGGAAAGATCTCGCCGTCCTCGCCCATCGGCCGCTGCCTCCTCAACAAGAAGGTCGGCGAAGTGGCCGAGGTGCGCGTCCCGAAGGGCACGCGCTACGTCGAGGTTGTGAAACTCTTCACCATCCACGACGCCCGCTAGCCTGATCCGGCCACCGGCCGGCCTCAAATGCAGGATAATGGTGCCAATGAAGGACCACCTGCTGGGACATCGGACGGCGGTCGTTTTCGCGGGCAGCGGGGCCTCGGGCGCCTATCACGCGGGTGTCCTGAAAGCGCTCGACGAGGCGGGCGTCCGGATCGACCTCATGGTCGGTTCGGGAGTGGGAGTCTTAGCCGCCGCGTTCGGCGCGGCCGCTTCGGGTTCGGTCCTGTATGGAGAGAAGGGACTCTGGCGCGAGATTTCCGCGCGTCGTGTCTTCAGGCTGCGCTCCGGTTTCCGTTTCCTTCGCTCCCTCAGCCTCGTGGCTCTTTCGGCCTTCCTGGTTCCGGCACTCCTCGCTCTCCTGCTCGGCCTCTTGCTCCCCGCCTTCCTGGCCGTGGATTTCGCCCGGCCGGGCTTCATGGCCGACCTCTCCCGGACCCTCGCCGCGCTTGCTCCCGGACTGCGCCTCTTCTTCGTTTTCGCGCTGGCCGCACCCACGTTCTTCGGTTTCCTCTTCCTGCTCTTCCGCGGCGCGGGAATTCTTAAGGGCTCGAAGCGCCGTTTCGGCGAGGCGCTGGAGAGTGCCTTCGATCTTTCCGGCATCGAGAGCGAGCTGGCCCGGCGCCTGTGGGAAGTTTCGCGCGGGCCGGCTCTCAACGAGAAGGCGCCCGAGACCTCCGAAGTCGGGCGGCAGTACGCGGCGCTGATCGCCGAGAACGCCGGCCAGCCCGGGTTCCGGGGCCTGGTCCTGCGCGCTGCGAATATGGACGCGAGGAAACCGCTGGTGTTGAAGCTCGTTTCCGACGATCGCAAAACGGTCTCCCGGGGCGTCGAGGGCGACGACTTCCTCGATCTCAAGGACAGCGCGGTCGCCCCTCTCCTCTATGACGTGGTGGCCACCGCGTTCACCGCGACGCCTCTGGCCTCGCCGCGCCGGGTCCGTCTTCCCAAGCAGGGCGCCTTCGGTGGCGAGGTCCACCGGATCGCCGAGGCCTCGGCCATTTCCGGGTCGGGGCTCTCCGAGGCCATCGCCCTCGGCGCGGACCAGATCGTACTCGTCACCGCGACCGCGAAGGACCCGGGACCTCTTGCGGAGCGACGCGGGCTCAAGGCCCTCGCCGCCGCCTTCCTGGCCCTTCAGGAACGAACCGCGATCGAGAGCGATCTGCGCCAGACCGAGCGGCTCAACCGCATCGTGGAAACCGTGGGACACCAGAAGAGCACGGGCGAGCGCGAGTGGCAGGACCCGGTGACCGGGAGGCGCTTCCGGTCCGTGACCCTCCAGGTGGTCCGGCCGCGGCGATCGCTCCTCCGGCCCCTCGACCTCGACGGGGCCATTGATCCGTCGAACGAAGTGGAGACGTCGCTTCTCGACTGGCTGGAGGAGGGGCACCGGGACGCGCATCGCTGCTTCCTCGACGCGGCTCTTGGTGAAGAGAGGCACAAGGATGAAGGGGCGCCGCCAACAGCCTCCGCGAGGCTCTCACTCTGAGATGAGGGAGGCAATGTGAACGAGTCGGCAGATCGTGGAGCGGTTTCGGCCCCGGGCCATGTGGTCGCCTGCGTCGAGTGTCACTCGCAAAATGTTCGTCCTTCGGGAAGTTCCTACCCGATGGACAAGGACAAGAACCCCGACGAGACCGCTAGCTTCTGGCGGTGCAGCCACTGCGGGTCGCGCTTCATGGGACCGCGGGTCCGGGAAGGAAGACACCGGCATCGCTCGCGTTCCGCCCTTGAAACCGGGGACCCCCTGGACCGCCAAATGGCGCTGGTTCGCAAGGTCAAGCGCTGGTTGTTCCCCGTGCTGGCCATCCTCTGCACCATACTGGCGCTGATGTACGTGCTCGAGCAGCGCGACCGGCCTCCGGAGCAGATCGTTTTCCCGGGCGACTAGCGCTGAGCGCGATCCTGCGGCGGGGTCATGGTCTGCTGCTCCAGCATCGAGGAGTAGCGGCCTCCGAGGCGGAGCAGATCGGCGTAGGTGCCGCGCTCGATCACTTCCCCGTGGTCCAGAACCAGGATCTGGTGGCACGAGCGCACGGTCGAGAGTCGATGCGCGATGACGAACGTGGTGCGGCCGGGGAGCAGCGATTCGAGTCCCCTCTGAATAAGCGCTTCCGACTCGCTGTCGAGGTTCGAGGTCGCCTCGTCGAGCAGCAGGATGCGGGGATTTGCGAGAAACGCCCGGGCGATCGCCACCCGCTGCTTCTGCCCGCCCGAGAGCATCACCCCTCGCTCGCCCACGATGGTCTCGTATCCGTGATTGAAGCGCGACGCGAACTCCTCCACGTGGGCGGAGAGGCAGGCCTTCTTGAACTCCCCTTCGGTCGCGTCCGGGCGCGCGAAGAGAATGTTCTCGCGCAGGGTGGCGTCGAACAGGAACGTGTCCTGGAAGACGACGCCCAGATTGGCCCGATAGTCGGAGAGCGGAAGGGAGGCGATGTCGTGCCCGTCCAGCACGACCCTTCCGGCCCGCGGCCGGTAGAACGCCGCGAGCAATCCCATGATCGTCGACTTGCCCGATCCCGATGAGCCCACGAGTGCGGTCGCCGTGCCCGGAGGAGCAACGAAGGTGACGTTCCTGAGCACGGGCTCGCCGGGCCGGTACTCGAACGAGAGGTTTTCGAACGAGACGTGGCCTTTCACGTCGTCGGCCTTGAGCGGCGATTCCGCAGCGGCGCCGGGCGCGGCCACGGTTTCCCCCGGCTCGGACAGGATGGCCTGAAGCCGCTCGATCGCCACCAGCGCGTCGGCAAACTGTCCGACGAGGGCCACCACCATGTAGACCGGCCCGTTCAAGAACCCGAGGAGCAGGGCGAACGTGGTGAGACCGCCGAGGGTGAGCCGGCCCTCGCGGATCTCGGAGAGGGCCATGGTCATGAGCCCCAGTCCCAGCGCGCCCACCAGAGTCGTGCTCCAGAACGAGAAGATCCGGTTGTTGCCCGCCATTTCGATGGCGTTGTCGCGTATGGCCGCGATCGCGGTGGCCATGGCCGCGCTCTCCCGCTCCTCGGCGCGGTACGCCTTGATCACCCGGATCCCGGAGAGCGCCTCGCTCAACCGGCCGCTCGTCTCCGAAAGGAGCTTTGCGCGTTCGCTGTAAGCGCCCGCAACACCCCAGAACGCCCATACCAGCAGGGCCACGAAGGCGACCAGGCCGGCGAGGGCGACGAGGGTGAGCCGCGGTGAAATGGTCCACATGTAAACCGCGGAAAGTGCGGCGAAGAAGACCCCGCCCACGAAGTCGATGAAGCCCGACCCGATGAGGATGCGCAGGGCCTCGATGTCGTGGAGCACGCGTGGCAGCAGGGCGCCCGTCCGGTTCTTGTCGAAGAAGGGAACGGCCAGCCGGATGAGATGGGCGACGCCGCGGGTGCGCAGATCGGCCACCAGTTCGATGGTGCGGACGGTGAGGACGCGGAAGAGGAAGTACGAGCACGCGGCCTGCACGAGCGCGGCCACGAAGACCGCGACGAAGACGAAGCGCATCTTCTCGGGCTTCGCGCCGCTGACCACCTCGTCGATGAAGACGCGCGCGGTGGCGGGAAGCACGAGCCCGGCGGAGCGAGAGATGATGATGAGCAGCAGCCCGAGGGCGAGAGCGGGGACGCGCGGCCGCACCACGGTCCAGGCGAGAGGCAGGATCTCCTTCAGGCGCTGGATCTTGCCCTTCTTCGGCTTGTTCGGATCCTCAGGCTCGTCGCGCGTGTGGCGCCGTCGCATCGGTCTCATTCGGATGAGATCACTCTAATGCCGCCCTCGCGGTGGAGGCCAGATCGATCCGGATCTAGAACGGGAACCCAATCGAGAACCATGGCACGGTGCGGCCGTCGCGCGTGAGGCCCCGCCCCACTCCACCCTGAAGGGTGACCGGGATCCGATGCCCGAGGAACAGATCCGCGCCGAGGCCGAGCGACGCTCCCGCCCGGGCCGAGCTCAAGTCCAGTGTCCCCTGGGAAACCACCGCGGCATCGAGGGATGCGGTGAGATGCAGGTGCTGGAGGAAGAAGGGAAGCGCGCGAAGGCCGCGCTGCGGGTGCCCGAGGGGAATGCGCCAGTCCAGATTTCCGAACGCGAGGTTCTTGCCGTACCGGGTGGGGTCCTTACCGGGATCATCGTAGCCGCGAAGCACGGCGGGCTGGTCGCCCACGGGGTCGAGGAGCGCGGGGCTTGCGAGACCTCCCACCGCGAAGGCGGTCCGGGGCAGGCGCGGACCGAACGTCCATCCTCCGCCGATCCGCGAGACCAGTACGGTGCTTCCGATTCGGGTGTAGGCCTTCAGGTCGATGATGGCTTTCCCGAAGTCGAGGTCGCTGCCCAGGGCCTCGAATTCGTGGGTCACTGCCGCGCGCAACCGGAAACCGTCCTGGGGCGAGATCGACATCGGATAGGCCCTCGTCGAATCGAACTGCCAGCTGAAGGCCAGAACCCCGGTGTCGAGCGCGGCCGGGCTCGCGTCTTCGCGCCGGCGGCGGATGGTGAGGTTCAACGTCTGCTCGCGGAGAACTCCTCGCTCCAGCGGGAAGTCGGCGGAGAACTGCGCCTCCTTGACGTCCTTGGGCCCGAGAGCCGACGGCGAGGATGCGATCCGTCCGAGGAAGCTGAACGTGGGTTTGAACCGGTCGTAACGAAGGTACGCGAGGACATTCGCCTTGTTGACCGTGGTTCCCCAGGTTCCCGCGACGCCGTAGGTTATGCGCAGCAGCGGATCGACGGACGCGGTCAAAAGCCCCACCCGCCACTCGTCCGAAACCACTTCGACGAACGGCGAGACGAACCGCGGGCGGAGCGCGGGAAGGGGGTTGAAGGCCAAGGCCGCTCCTTCAAACGGAGGTGGCTCGTCCACCGCCGCGGGAAAGGCGTCCACGAAGGGATCGGGTGCTGGACCCTGCGCGAAGGGCGCGCGCGCGAGGTCGTATCCCTTCGACGAGTAGTGCGCGTAGAACACGGTCTTCGCGGGAACGTCGACTTCCGGAACGAAGGCGTTTTCGGGCGAGCTCTCGACTCTCCGCAGACCCCCGCCTTCGCGGTCGATCAGAAAGAGCCGGAACGACGACGCCTCCCGGTCCGATCGAAACACGATGGTGCGATCGTCCACCCACGCGGGCTCGACATCGACCGCGCGGTCGAGGGTCAGTTCATGGACGGCGCCGGTCGAGGCATCGACAAGCACGAGATCCAGAAAGCCGCCCTGCAGACGCGCGGCAACGATGGCCTCACCCCGCGGCGAGAAGCGGGGGTGAGACCACTCGGTGCCCGGCCTGGACGCGGTGAGGGTGCGCGGCGCCGCCGACTCGGCCCACAGGGACAACTCCGACCGATCCGCGAAACGCTGCACGAAGACGATGGGTGATCCCGTGGCGCCCGCCGGCCCGACATCGGGATCGCTGGCCCGCAGTCCCCGGGTCAGCCGTTTGCGGCGCCCGCTCGCGACCTCCACCCGGTGAAGATCCGACCGCGACTCGAACTTCCTCACCTGATTCGTCTCGTCGAACACGAGGAACCTGCCGTCGCGCGACCAGGAAAGGCCCGATCCCGAGATCCGCGAAGTGAGCCGCCGATCGTTTGAGCCGTCCTTGCTCATGAGCCGGACCTCGCCCAGGTGTTCGAGCACGCGACTGGTATAGGCGAGAGTGGCGCCATCGGGAGACAATCGCGGCGAGGTCTGAAGGACGCCGCGCGTAGTCAACAGAGTGGGCGGGTCGAGAGGACGCAGAATGAGCACGCGCTTCGCCGCGAACTCACGCCAGAGCGGGGTGAGGCTCTGCCGGACCACATCCTTGAAGGTGCGCTCATCGAGGAAGGGATGGAACGAACGGCCGTGGGCCAGTGCTATGTCCCGGGTCGAACCCTCCCCGTGGTTCTGCTCGACGTAGTTCAGGAACTCCTCGCCGAAAAGATAGGGTGCGCTTCCGAGCGGCCAGAGGCCTAGGCCGAGGGTCGCCTGGTCGATCCGCGCGAGTTGGCCGCTGCGCGCCGCCTCGTCCACCAGCATCTTCGTGAAGGTGTGCCGGCCGCGGCCGAAGGCCGTCCCCTTCGTCTCCTCCCGAACCGCGAGGCCCTCGATGAACCAGGCGGGCTGAAGCGCGTCCGGGAAGAGCAGGGGCGCCCGTCCGAAGACATGGCGAAAGAAGCCGTAGATGCCGCCGGCCTGCTCGAGGTGGACGATATGGGTCAGCTCGTGAGTCACCACCATCCGCAGCCACGATTCCGTGGGCCCGGATTCCGCGCCATCGAAGGAGGCGGTCCGGATCTCCACGAACGGGTAGGGAAAGGACGTGGCGAGCCCGTTCGGGGAGTCGTTCGCATCGTGCACGACCACATCGAGGCTCGGAACCCGGACCCGGTAGCGCTCCTCGAGTCGGGGCAGGATCTCGAGGACCAGAGCCATGGTCCGCCGGGCCGGGGCTTCAACCTCGGCGTGGAAATGGACCTTGATCCGGCCGGTCTGCAGGGTCTTGAACCGATAACGCGGAGGCAGGGAGGCCGGGAACGAAGACACGGCGACGAGGACGGTCAGGGTCAGCGCCGCGACCAGCCGTGCTCCCCAGGATCCTGCCGCTCGACCCACGCGCGATTCTTTCACCCGCCTCGAATCCATTCGGGGGTAGATTAGGTTGGTTTCCCACTCCTCGGGAGTCCCCATGTCCACCATTGTGCCGCACTGTGCCTGAGAGATCACGACCGCCGGTCTGGAAAGGCCCGAGCGGACCCATTCCCACGCGCGCGGATCTGGGCCTCGACAACCGCGAGCACACGCCGACCGGCCTCCTGTCCTCCATCCTCAACTCGACCGCGGACGGCCTTCTCGTGATCGATCGCGCCGGGAAGATCCTCGCCTGGAACGACATGTTCGTATCGATGTGGAATCTGCCGCTCGGGGTAATGGAAAGCCGGCATGACGACAAGGCCATCGCCGCCGTGCTGGACCAGGTGGTGGACGCGGACGGTTTCCTGAGCCGGATCAAGGAGCTCTACGCACACCCGGACGAGGAGAGCTTCGACACCATCACCCTCAGGGACGACCGGATCTTCGAAAGGTTCTCGCGGCCCCTCGGCCCCAACCGCGACATCCAGGGCCGGGTCTGGAGCTTCCGCGACGCCACCGTCCGCAGGACGGCCGAAAGGTCGCTGCGCGAAAGCGAGATGCGGTTCCGGGCCTTCGCCGAGGGCGCCGCGTGCGCCCTCCTCATCTACCGGGACGATGAGATCGTCTTCGCCAACCGCTGGGCCCTCGATGCGTTCGGCGATGTCCTCGGCAAGCCGTTCTGGGTCTGCGTGCATCCGGAGGACGTGGAGATCGTGAAGGCGCGGGGACGGACGAGGGCCAGGCGCGAGACCGTGGATGGGCACTACGATGTGCGCCTGATCGACCGTGAGGGAACGGCGCGCTGGTTCGAAGTCACCGGTTCGCCGATCGAGCTCGACGGTCAGCCCGCCGTCCTCACTACCGCCTACGACATCACCAAGCGCAAGGAAGCCGAGGATCACACGCGACACGTGGCCTTCCACGACGCCCTGACCGACCTCCCGAACCGCCCGCTCTTCATCGATCGCGCAGACGCGGCCTTGAGCCTGGCCCGCCGCGAAGGGGGACAGGTCGGCGTCATCCTTCTCGACGTGGACCGATTCAAGAACGTGAACGATTCGCTCGGGCACGACGCGGGCGACGAGCTGATCAAGCGAAGCGCCGACCGGCTGCGGGAGGCCCTGCGCGGGTCCGACACCGTGGCCCGGCTCGGCGGCGACGAGTTCGCCATCCTCCTTCCCGGCCTCAAGTCCGACGAAACCGTGCGCGTGGCGAGAAAGCTCCTCGAGGCGATGCGTCAGCCTTTCCTGGTGGCCGGACGCGAACTGCGGGTGAGCGCGAGCCTCGGCCTCGCCATCGGCCCCCAGGACGGCGACGACGTCCAGACCCTCCTCAAGAGCTCGGACACCGCGATGTATCGGGCCAAGGACGCGGGGCGCGACCGGCTTCAGCTCTTCGACGCGACCATGAATCGGGCGGCCATCCAGCTGCTCGAGCTCGAGAACGAGCTCCACGAAGGTCTCGCCCACAACGAGTTCGTCCTCTTCTACCAGCCGATCGTGCGGGCCATCACCGGCGAACTGTGCGGCCTGGAGGGGCTTATCCGCTGGCGAAGGCCGGATGGCACGGTGCGCGAGCCGGACGATTTCATTCCCGTGGCCGAGGCCACCGGTCTCATTCAGCCGCTGGGTCTGTTCGTCCTGCAGACCGCCTGCCGCGACATCGCACTCATGCGCGCGGCCATCGGCGCGCCCATCCGGATTTCCGTCAACATCTCCGCCGCCCAGATTCGCGAACCGAACATCGTCTCCATCGTGGCGAACGCGTTGCGCGCCGCCAGCATCGACGCGAGCGCCCTCGAACTCGAGATCACCGAGTCCTCGGCCCTCCAGGGTCAGGAGCGAACGATCGAGGCCCTGCGCGAGATCGTGGCCATGGGCGTCGCCATAAGCCTCGACGACTTCGGCACCGGCTACGCCTCGCTGGATCTCCTCCGCCGCCTCCCCATCAGCCGGATCAAGATCGACCGCACGTTCGTGCAGGACGTGGGCTCCGACCGGGTGGACGAGGCCATCGCTTCCGCCACCATCGCTCTCGCCCACCAGCTCAGCCTGGAAGTGGTCGGCGAGGGCGTCGAAACCGAGTTCCAGAAACATTTCCTCGAATCCCAGGGGTGTGACCTGCTCCAGGGTCACCTGCTCGGCCGTCCCATGCCGCGGGACGAGATCATCCGCGTGCTTCAGGACAAACAAAAATCAGAAGGAGAAGCAGGATGACCTCGCAAAGGGCGAAGAAGAAGATCCGTATCATCGGCGCGCCGCTCGACCTCGGCGCGGGCCATCGCGGCGTCGACATGGGGCCCTCCGCGTTCCGGGTGGCGGGAATCCATCAGGCGGTGCGCGACCTCGGCATCGCGGTGGAGGACTTCGGAGACATCGAAGCCCACGTGGCCGAGACGCGCGATCCCGGAAATCCCCGTCTCAAGTACTTGAAGGAGATTCGCGCCACCTGCATCACCCTGCGGAACGTGGTCACGCGGACCATGGACGAAGAGGTCATCCCGGTGGTTCTGGGCGGAGACCACTCCATCGCCATGGGCACCATCGCGGGCGTGGCCCGGCACTTCCGTCGGAAGAAGGAGAAGGCGGGCCTGGTGTGGTTCGACGCCCACGCCGACGCCAACACCGAGCACACCTCGCCCACCGGCAACATCCACGGCATGCCCATGGCGGTGTGCCTGGGGCTCGGTGCCAAGGATCTCCTCTCCATTTATGACGCGAAGGGCCCGATGATCGACGGCGAGCGCGCGGCCATCATCGGCCTGCGCTCGGTGGATCTCAAGGAACGCGCGAACGTCGCCCAGGTCGGCATCGGCGCCTTCACCATGCGGCACATCGACGAGCGTGGCATGCGTTCGGTGATGGAGGCCGCGATCGTACGGGCTTTGAACGGCACGGCCGGCATCCACGTCAGCATCGACCTCGACGCGGTGGACCCGGACGAGGCGCCGGGGGTCGGCACGCCAAGCCCCGGCGGTATCGGCTATCGCGAGATGCATCTCGCCCTGGAGATGCTCGCGGACACGGATCGCGTCTGCTCCGTCGAACTCGTCGAAGTGAACCCGGTCCTCGATCGCGCCAATCAGACCGCGAAGCTCAGCGTCGAGCTTCTCTGCTCGCTCCTGGGTAAGAAGATCCTGTGAAGGGTTTTCGTTTCTCTCGTGACGCCGAGGCGGTGTTCGGCGACCTCGACGCCATGGGCCACGTCAACAACGTGGTCTATCTGAAATGGATCGAGACCGCGCGCATCGCCTACTGGATCCAGGTCACCGGCCAGAAGCCCCACGCGGGCCTGCCCGCCCTGGGCGGCGCGTCTCACGATCCCGGACCGGGGATCATGTCGGGCGTGCTGATCGACATGATCCTGGCCCGCACCGAGATCGACTACAGATCGCCGGTCAGCTACGGCGAGAAGCTCGAGGTCTTCGTGCGGACCTCGCTGATCAAGCGATCATCCATCGTATTCGAGTACGTGGTGGCCGCGAAGGCCGATGGCCGCCTGGTGGCGGAGGCGAAGACAATCGTGGTCTGCTACGAGTACGGCCTGATGCGCTCGAAACCGGTGAGCCAGGAGATGAAAGCGGCGATCCTGGCCCTGGACCCGGACGCGCGAGCCGAGATCTAAGGACGCCCCACAAACGTCGTCGAGGAGACAGGAAACATGTCGAAACCCGCGGTTCTCGCCCTCGACCAGGGCACGACCTCTTCCCGCGCCATCGTGTTCGGCCGCGAGGGGCTGCCCCTCTCGACCTCGCAGATCGAGTTCGAGCAGATCTACCCTCGCCCGGGCGACGTGGAGCACGACCCCGAACACATCTGGAACACGCAACTTCAGACCGCGCGCGAGGCGATCACCCGGGCCAACGTTCCGAAGATCTCCGCCATCGGTATCACCAACCAGCGCGAAACCACGGTGCTGTGGGACCGGATCACGGGGAAGCCGGTGACGAACGCCATCGTCTGGCAGAGCCGGGTGAGCGCCTACGTCTGTGAGCGATTGAAGGCGGAGGGTCACGAGCCGCTGTTCCGGCGCAAGACGGGCCTGGTCATGGACGCCTACTTCTCGGGGACCAAGATCGCGCACCTTCTCGCTACCGTGGACGGATTGCGCGCGCGCGCCGAGAAGGGCGAGATCCTCTTCGGCACCGTCGATTCCTTCCTGATCTGGCGGCTCACCGGCGGGCGGACGCACGTCACCGACGTCTCGAACGCCTCGCGCACCCTTCTCATGGATCTTGAGACCCTTCAGTGGGACGACGAGCTTGTGAGGATCATGGGCGTGCCTTTGGCCATGCTGCCGAAGATCGTGGATTCGAGCGGCGTGGTGGGTGAGACCGACGAGTCTCTCTTCGGCTCGCGCATCCCCATCGCGGGCATCGCGGGCGACCAGCAGGCCGCGACCTTCGGCCAATGCTGCTTCAAGCCCGGCGAGACAAAGAACACCTACGGCACCGGCTGCTTCCTGCTCATGAACACGGGCTCAACACCCAGGGCGTCGAAGAACGGCCTGCTCACCACCGTCGGCTGGCGGATCGGCGGCAAGACCACGTACGGTCTCGAGGGCTCGGTCTTCATCGCGGGCGCGGTGGTGCAATGGCTCCGCGATTCGCTGCAGATCATCGCCACCTCTGGCGAAGTCGAGACCCTGGCGGGAAGTGTCGAGGACAGCGGTGGTGTGTACATGGTGCCGGCTTTCGTCGGTCTCGGGGCGCCTTACTGGGACTCGAGTGCTCGGGGCGCCATGTTCGGTCTCACCCGGGGGACCACCCGGGCCCACATCGCGCGCGCGGCGGTCGATTCCATCGCGTATCAGTCGCGCGACGTCATCGAAGCCATGCGCAAGGACTCGGGACTCTCGCTCGAGACCATCCGCGTGGATGGCGGCGCCACGCGCAACGGCGCGCTCCTTCAGTTCCAGGCCGACATCCTCGGGGCGCGAGTGCTTCGTCCCGTGGTCGCGGAGACCACGGCCCTCGGCGCCGCGTATCTCGCGGGTCTCGCGACCGGAGTGTGGGCGGACCTCGACGACATCCAGAAGCTGTGGGCGCTCGACCGCACGTTCACGCCGGCCATGGACGCATCGAAGCGTGAATCCCTGTACGCCGGCTGGACGGACGCGGTCTCACGCACCCGCTCGCGTTGAGGACCCGCCTTTCGGAACGAGGGCACGGTTTGGGGTGAAGCGCCCCTTCACCCCAAACCAGTCCCCGGGGACATGGGGGGTCGGCTAGAGCTCTTCGAGCCGGGGCAGGCCGTCGAGGCCGCCCACCGCTCGGGTCGACCGCGCGCCCACCGTGTTTCCAAGACGCAGGGCGCGGCGCGCCGGAAGGCCGCTTAAAAGCCCGGCCAGGAACCCGGCGTTGAACGCGTCACCCGCCCCGGTGGTGTCGACCGCGCGGACCAAGGGAGCCGTTTCCTCCACCACGCCTCGCGGCGAAATCCAGCGGCTGCCCTTCGAGCCGAGCTTGATCACGGTGTGGCGCGCGTGGTGCGTCCAGAACGCTTCCGCCTGGGCCAGAGACCTGCGCTTCGAATAGAGCTTCGCCTCGTCCTCGTTGATCAGGAGAAAGTCGGCCTCGGCGATCAGCCGGGGCAAGAGAGGGTCCTTGGCGAGGTTCCGGTCATAGCCGAAGTCGAGCGACACTCTGACCCCGCGTTTGCGGAGGGAGCCAAGCGCCCGGGCCAGCGGCTCGATGTCCCGCGGACAAAGGGCGCAGTGAACGATCCGCGCCTCAACCCTGCCCAGCGCCCGGACGAAACGCGGGCCGAGTTCGGAGTTCACGCCATCGAAGGTGACGAATGCCCGATCCCTGGGCGTCGACAGGGCGGCGGTGATCGCATGAAGCTCATCGCGCTTGCGCAGGTTCGTGATCTGCACGTCTTCGGCCTGGAGCCAGGCCACCGCACCATCGGAAAGACCGCTCACGATCCGCGTAGCCACGCCGAGGCGCGCGGCCGCCACCGCAGTGATCGTGGCTCCGCCGCCGTAAGTCCGGGCAAAGGACTTCGTCCGCAGTTCCTCCCCGAGCCTGGGCAGACGCTCGAGGCCGGCAAAGATCAGATCTTCGAACGACTCCCCGACACATGCGAGATCAAGGGTGCTCATGCATCAGAGCCTACCTGCTCATTCTCAATTACAATTTTCGGCGGGGCGGGTCGATCTGGGCCGACCTCGGTCTTTAGGCCGCACCCCGAGGCAACTCGCGCGACGCTCGCGCGGACTATTGAAGGAGACGACGTCCATGGCGATAAGAGTAGGCATCAACGGGTTCGGACGCATCGGTCGGAACATCCTGCGCGCAGCGCTCCCCGATCGGGAACTCGATATCGTCGCGGTCAACGACGTCACCGACGCCAAGACCCTGGCGCATCTCCTCAAATACGACTCCATTCTGGGCAATCTCTCGCACGACGTCCGGGTCGAGGGGGACACCATCCTCGTGGACGGGCGCAAGGTGAAGGTCCTCTCTTCCAAGGACCCCGCGGCCCTGCCTTGGAGGGACCTCGGCGTCGAATACGCGATCGAATCGACCGGCCTGTTCACCGATGCCGACAAGGCGAAGGTGCACCTCGAAGGCGGAGCCAAGAAGGTCATCATCTCTTCGCCGGCCAAGGGCGAAGACCTCACCATCGTGATGGGCGTCAATCACGACAAGTACGACCCCTCCCGCCATCACATCGTTTCCAACGCGTCGTGCACCACGAACTGCCTCGCGCCGGTGGCCAAGGTGCTGCACGACTCGTTCGGAATCATCCGCGGTCAGATGACCACGATCCACTCGTACACCAACGACCAGAAGATCCTCGATCTGCCGCACAAGGACCTGCGGCGCGCCCGCGCGGCCGCGCTCTCGATGATCCCCACATCCACCGGAGCGGCGAAGGCCATCTACCTCGTCATCCCCGAACTCAAGGGCCGGCTCGATGGGGTGGCCATGCGCGTTCCAACTCCCAACGTCTCGGTCGTCGATCTCACCGTGGAGCTCAAGGGCGAGACCACGGCGGAGGCGATCAACGCCGTCATGACCAAGGCCGCCGCCGGGCCGCTCAGGGGCATCCTCGAAGTCAGCAACGAAGAACTCGTGTCGATCGACTTCCGCGGCAATCCCGCCTCCTCGATCGTGGACGCGCCGCTCACCCGCGTGCTTCAGGGCAACCTGGCCAAGGTCTTCGCCTGGTACGACAACGAGTGGGGTTTCTCGAGCCGCATGTGCGACCTCATCCGTTTCATGGCGAGCAAGGATCGCGCCTAGCCGCAGTCAAGGGTGCGCCAGGCTCAGCGGGCGGGGAAAGAAGGAACACATGGCAGCCAAGCAGACGATCCGGCACCTCCAGGGCGTCAAGGGGATGCGCATCTTCGTGCGCGTCGATTTCAACGTGCCGATGGAAGGAACGACGATCGCCGAAGACACGAGGATCCGGGCCGCGCTGCCCAGCCTCACCTTCCTTCAGCAGGCCGGCGCCGAACTCGTCCTCGCCTCGCATCTGGGGCGTCCGAAGAAGGGCCCGACCCCGGCGCTCTCGCTTCTCCCCGTGGCGAGGCGCCTGTCCGAATTGATGCGGTGCGAGGTCGCCCTCGCAAACGACAGCGTTGGCGATGACGTTCGCGAACGCACGAAGGCCATCAAGCCCGGTAGTGTCCTTCTTCTCGAAAACGTTCGGTTCCATCCCGAGGAGGAGGCAAACGATCCCGCCTTCGCGAAGGCCCTGATCGCGGACTCGGGCGCCACCGTCTTCGTGAACGACGCCTTCGGCACCGCTCATCGCGCGCACGCCTCCACCGCGGGTGTGGCACCCTTCGTGAAGCAGAGGGTCGCAGGCCTCCTGATGGAGAAGGAGATCCACTACCTCGGCATGGCCCTCGCCTCGCCCTCGCGGCCCTACGTCGCCATCATCGGCGGCGCGAAGGTGTCCGACAAGATCACGGTGATCGAGAACCTTCTCCCCAGGGTGGACACCCTCCTCATCGGCGGCGGCATGGCCTACACGTTCTTCAAGGCCCTGGGATACAGCATAGGCAGGAGTCTGGTCGAAGAGGACAAGGTGCAACTCGCGGGAAAACTGCTGGACGCCGGAAAGGGCAAGATCCTGCTGCCTTTCGATCACGTGGTGGCAAGCGCCTTCAAAGCCGACGCGGAGACGAGGACCCTGCCCGTGACCGAGACGCCCGAGGGCTGGATGGGTCTCGACATCGGGCCGGAGACCATCGTCGCTTTCCGCCACGAGATCGGGTCCGCGGCTCTGGTGCTCTGGAACGGCCCCATGGGCGTCTTCGAGATGAAGCCCTTCTCCTCTGGAACCTTCGCGGTGGCGAAGGCCCTGGCCGATTCCAAGGCCACCACCATCGTGGGTGGAGGCGATTCGGTCGCCGCCGTCTCCCAAGCGGGCCTGATGGACAAGATCACCCACGTCTCCACCGGGGGAGGCGCGTCGCTCGAGTTCCTGGGCGGGGACACCCTGCCCGGCGTTTCGTGCCTCGACGACGAGCCGAATCCCTCGTCGGTCGGCTCATAGGAATCATCAAAATGCCCCGTCCCTTCGTCGTCGGCAACTGGAAGATGCACAAGACGGTCGCCGAGGCGCGGGCCCTGGCGGCCGCGGTGCGCGACGGCGTGCGCGACTTCGACGACATCGACGTCGCGATGGCTCCTCCCTTCACCGCCCTCGCCGCGGTCGGAGAGATTCTCAAGGGAACTTCCGTGGGCCTCGCCGCCCAGACCATGCACGAGGCGGAAAAGGGCGCTTTCACTGGCGAGATCTCGCCCGCCCTGCTCAAGGACGTGGGGTGCACCCACGTGATCCTGGGCCACTCGGAGCGCCGGCACCTCTTCGGCGAAACCGACCAGGCGATCATGAAGAAGTCTCGAGCGGCCCTCGATCATTCACTGATCCCGATCCTGTGCGTGGGCGAGACGCTGCAGGAGCGAGAGACCTCGAGGACCTTCGACGTGGTCGAACGGCAGATCGAGCACGCCCTCCGTCACGTGACCCCGGAAGAGGCCACGCGGTCGGTGGTGGCCTATGAGCCGTTCTGGGCCATCGGGACCGGGAAGACCGCGTCCCCCGAGCAGGCCCAGGAGGTTCACTGCTTCATCCGAAAGCTGGTGGCCCGGTCCCACGGCGACGGAGTCGCCCGGGTCATCCGGATCCTCTATGGCGGCAGCGTCAAACCGGACAACGCCGGTCTCCTCATCGCCGAGCCCGACGTGGATGGGGCGCTGGTGGGCGGGGCGTGCCTGGAAGCACCCTCGTTCCTGGGTATCATCGCGGCCTCGCGAACCTGAGAGTTCGATATACTCTTCCTCTTTCGGCCTGGCACCCGGGGACCTTTTCAAGCGCTCTCCGGGGACATTGAGGCCCATTTCGAACGACTGCACCCGAGGCTAAAGGCAACCAAGCGATGACCGTTTTCTACTACCTTGTTCTGATCCTGCACCTGATCGCGTGCTTCTTCCTGATCGCCGTGGTCCTGCTCCAGCAGGGCAAGGGCCAGGATCTGGCGAGCGCTTTCGGCGGAGGAGGCACTCAGGCCGCCTTTGGGCCCCGGGGCTCGGCGACCCTGCTCTCGCGTGTGACCACCGGCCTTGCCGCGATCTTCATGATGACCAGCATCACCCTGGCCGTGCTCAAGCAGAAGCAGGTCTCCGTCCTCGACGCGATCCCGGCCGCGGCCTCCCCGACCCCCGGCGCGGCTCCAACCAACGTTCTCGGCCTTCCGCTCACCCCCGCGACTTCGCCGTCTCCGGTGGCGCCTGGTGCGGTGGTGGCGTCGCCCACTCCTGCGGCTAGCGTCGCGCCCGCCGCGTCACCCACGCCGAAGAAGTAGCCCGGTACCACCACAGCGAGCCGTACCGGCCGGCGTTCTAGCGGGCCGACGTGAGTCGGCGGTGTTCCACCATGATGCAGCGGTCGTAGATCACCGTGCGTCCCGCGCGCCCGAGGGCATTGATCGCGTCCTCGTTCACGCAATCCAGCTGGAACCAGACCGGCGGCGCATTCGGGTGCGGGCTCTTGAGGATCTCCGCGGCTACCTCGGGTAGCTCGTCGGCGCGACGGAACACGTTCACCAGGTCGATGGGCCCTTCGATCTCGATGACCGATCGATAGACGCGCGCGCCGAGGATCTGCTCCTCGCGCGGATACACGGGCACGATCTCGTAGCCCGCGCTTTGCATGTAGGCGGACACGCGATGGGAATCCCGGTGGGCTTTCGGCGAAAGGCCGACCACGGCTATCCGCTTCACACGCGCGAGAAGGGCGCGGATCTCCAGGTCGCCGGGGTTTTTGGGAAGGTCCACCAGAGCAGGCGCTCCTCTACTCGACGAACGTCACCTTGTTGATCTCGCGCAAGCTCGTGGTTCCGTCGAAGACCTTGTCGATGGCGCCCTCGCGCAGCGTGCGCATGCCCTCTCCGCGAGCCTTCTTCTTGATCTCACCCACCGGCCTCCGCTCCAGGATGAGCTGGCGAATGTCGTCGTGGAGTTCGAGCAGTTCCCCCACCGCGCGGCGGCCGAAGAAACCGCTCGAGGCGCAGGTTTCGCAGCTCCCGCGGTCGTAGACCACGTGGCCGGCGAACCGGATCGGATCGATGCCCGACGCGCGCCACTCCGCTTCCGAAATCGTCACCACCTGCCGGCAGGAACGGCACAGCACTCGAACGAGACGCTGGGCCAGCACCAGGGTCAGGGCGGAGACGAAGTTGTAGGGATCAACACCCATGTGGAGGAAGCGGCCGATCACGTCGAAGACGTTGTTCGCGTGCACGGTGGTGAAGACGAGATGTCCGGTGAGCGCCGCCTGCACCGCGATCTGCGCGGTCTCGGGATCGCGCACCTCGCCGACCATGATCTTGTCGGGGTCGTGGCGCAGGATCGACCGAAGGCCGCGGGCGAAGGTGAGTCCCTTCTTCTCGTTCACCGGCACCTGGGTGATGGCGGCGATCTGATACTCGACGGGATCCTCGATGGTCACGATCTTCTCCTCGGTGCTCGCGATCTCGTTGAGCGCCGCGTAGAGGGTGGTCGTTTTGCCGCTGCCCGTGGGACCGGTGACCAGGATCATTCCATAGGGCTCGGCCACGTACTTACGGACGGTGGCAAGCTGGGCCTCGTCGAACCCGAGGGCCTGCAGGCGAAGCTCCTGGAATTCCTTGGACAGGGATTCGCGATCGAGGATGCGGATCACCACGTCCTCGCCATGAATGGAAGGCATCACGGAGACCCGGAAGTCGATGGTCCGCCCCCCCACCCGGAGCCGGAAGCGGCCGTCCTGGGGAATGCGCCGCTCGGCGATGTCGAGCTCGGCCATGACCTTGATGCGGGAGACGATGGTCTCGGCGTGGCGCTTCTCCACCGGGGCGGTGGCTTCGTAGAGCGCGCCGTCGATCCGGTATTTCGCGAGCACGGTGCGGTCCTTCGATTCGATGTGGATGTCGGAGGCCCGGCGCTCAATGGCGCCGAGAAGCAGGGTGTCGACCAGCCGCACAATCGGGCTTTCCGAGGCCATCGTCTGCAGATCGACGACCTTCCCGTCCTCTTCGGACACCAGTTCGAACCCCGATCCGAGGTCCTCTCGCGCGCGATCGAGAAGGGTCTCGCCCCCGCGCTTGCGCCTCAGCCCCTCGGCGATGTCCTGGGCCGTCGCTACCACGGCGTCGATCGGCCTTCCGACCGCGAACTCGGTCTCGGAGATCCGTTCCAGCGAGAGCGGCGAAGCGAAGGCGAGAACCAGTCGCGCGCCGGCCCGCCCGTAGGGAATGCAGGAGAAACGCACGAGGGTCTCGAGGCTCAGGCCTTCCCAAAGCGCGGGATCGGAGGCGTCATGATCGATCGAAACAAAGGGCAGGCGAAGAGCCTGCGCATGCTGGGCGGCGCTCTCTCTCGGCGACTCGGAAGACGTCATGTTCCTACTCTAATCGGGCGGTTCGATCCCCGCGGGAGGTGGCGGCGCTGGAACGTTCCAATCTCCTAGACACCGGAGACCCTTGGGAGTAATGTTTCCGGTAACCGACAGAGCCTGGGCGCGGGCCTTGTCAGGATGTTCGCCATCTGCCGGCTTTGAAGCCTCTACCTTTTCAGGAGTGATCCCCATGAACCCCTTCCTCAGGAGCGCGTCGCGCACTCTTCTCCTGGCCTCACCTTTCGGTCTGACCCTGGCTCTGGCCGCGTCTTTGACCCTACTCCCCATAACCGCCCACGCTCAGATCGATGCCGGCTCCATCGTGGGCACGGTGACGGACGGCCAGGGCGGCGTCCTCCCCGGCGCCACCGTGGTGGCGGTCCAGGAGGGCAGCGGCTTCAAGATGACGGAAACCACGAACAGCAAGGGCCAGTACACCTTCCCGAACCTGAAGATCGGCAAGTACGTCATCACCGCCGAGATGTCGGGCTTCAAGAAGGCGGTGCGTTCCGGCGTTCAGCTCCACGTCCAGGAACGGCTCCAGGCCGACTTCAAGCTGGATGTGGGCGCCATGACTGAAGAAGTGACGGTGGTCGGCGAGGCGCCTCTCCTCAACACCCAGACCGGCGAAATGGGCCACGTGGTCGATCAGAAGCAGCTCACCGACCTGCCCCTTCTCGGCCGCCGATACGCGGAACTCTCTTTGCTGCAGACCGGCGTGGTCCCAGGCGGCCGCCAGCTTGCGGGGCTGGGCGAGGACACCTCCTTCAACGCCAACGGTAACCCCGGCACCTGGAACAACTACTCCCTCGATGGGGCCGACAACAACTCCGGCTCCACCAACCTGCAGGAGCGTTCCGCCCAGGTTATCCAGCCCCCGGTCGACGCGCTCGAGGAGTTCCGCGTCCAGACCCGCACCTATTCGGCCGAGTTCGGCAAATCGGCGGGCGCGGTCATCAACGCCTCCATCAAGCAGGGCACGAACGGCTTCAAGGGAACGGTCTTCGGCTTCCTGCGCGACGAGAAGTTCAACGCGAACACCTTCGAGAACATCGCGGCCGGACGCGCGAAGGGCCCGTACAATCAGTACATCGGAGGCTTCACCCTCGGCGGGCCGATCAAGAAGAACAAGCTCTTCATTTTCGGCGACTACCAGGTCACGCGCAGCGACAGGGCGGTCTCCGACCTCGCCACCGTTCCCACCGCGCGCATGCGGCAAGGAGACCTCTCGGAGCTGTCCCGCGCTCTCACCGCGAACTCGTTCGTGGCCCCCGGCTGCGTCAACGTGACCACCAAGGTGATCAGTCCCTCCTGTTTCGACCCGATCTCCAGCAGGCTCATCAATCTCTATCCGATGCCGAACGTGCCCGCGGCCCAGGCCCTGGAGGGGCAGGCCGGTCGATTCGGCGCGGCCGGGGCCAACTACATCAGCAATGGAATCCTCCAGAACGACGTCAACTCCTTCGACGTTCGCCTCGATGGGAAGCCGGGCGATAGCGGCAAGGACTCGGTCTTCGTTCGTTACAGCCGGTACAAGAACGAGCGTCACGAGCCTCCGGTTCTCGGGCCCATCGTTTCCGGAGACTTCAACAGCAACATCTTCATCACCGGTCAGAGCGCCGTGCTCGGTTGGTCGCGCGCGCTATCGAAGTCGATGTTCGGCGAGGTTCGGATGGGTTGGAACAAGATCCAGGGCGACACCCTCCACACCGCCTTCGGCGTCGATTCGAACAAGGAGTACGGAATCACGGGAATCCCCTCCGACCCCCGCTACACCGGGGGTCTCGCCGCCCTGAATATCGCCGGCCTCTCCCGCATAGGCGGCCCTTCGTTCCGTCCTCAGTTCCAGACCGCGCAGGTTTTCCAGCTCTCGGCCAACACCACCTGGCAGCGGGGCAGCCACTCCTTCAAGTTCGGGGCGGAGGTGAGGCGAGACAAGGTGAGATACATCGACCTCGTCGCCTTGAACGGCGCCGCGACTTTCAGCGACGCCCGCTACACCGGTTCCGGGATCGGGGACTTCCTTCTGGGCATGGCCTCCGCGCAGCGCATCACCCTCTTCCACGAAGCCAAGCTCTTCACCGATGGCGTCGAGTTCTTCGCGCAGGACTCCTGGCGCCCGACCAGCAAACTGGCGGTCAACTACGGGATCCGGTACGAGTATTTCACGCCCTCCCAGGATGAGGATCACGCCCTCACCAACATCGACCCCGCCACCGGTCAGCGGATCATCGCGAAGGACTCGGGGAGCATGTACGAACAGACGCTTGTTCATCCCGACAAGAACAACCTGGCCCCGCGTGTGTCTCTCTCCTACTCGGCGTCCGACAAGCTGGTGATGCGCGCGGGCTTCGGCATCTTCTATCAGAACAGCGATCGTTACGGTTCCGAGGCTCAGATGGCCCTGAACCCGCCGCAGCTGGTCGACGTCAACGTGACCGCGGCCAACGCGAACACCGCGCCGGTGCTGACCCTGAAGAACGGCTTCACCACGCCGACCCTCGCGAATGTGAACCCGGCCCTCCTTCAGTGGCGCATTCAGGACCCGAACCAGAAGACGCCCACCGTCTATCAGTTCAGCGCCGGTCCCGAATACCAGGTGTTTTCCAACACCGTTCTCTCGGTGGAGTACGTGGGCAACATCATCCGCAACGGACGCCGGCTTCGCAATCTGAACCAGGGCCAGATCACCGGGCCGTCGACCGTGGTCTTCCCGTATGCCCAGTATGGCTACGGCACCGCCTTCCTCGAGCAGATCGTGACGAATGGCCGGTCCGACTACCATGCTCTCCAGACCAAGCTCCAGCGTCGGATGACCGGCGGTCTCGGATTCACCGCCTCGTACACGTACTCGGTCGCCAAGGCCGATTTTCTGGATCACCTCTCCGCCGGGTCGGGCGCTTCGGGGAACTTCCCCGGCAACGCCTACAACATGTCCGCGGACTATGGCCCGGTGGCCTTCGATGTCCCCCATCGCTTCGTCCTGAGTTTCGTGGCCGAGCTTCCCGCGGGCAAAGGACGCTCGAAGGAATTCCACGGCGTGGGAGCGGTGCTCAACAACTGGAGCATGAATGGCATCCTGTCCCTTAACTCCGGACGGCCCTTCTCGGTGACCGCGGCCAACACCTCGGGTACTACCGGACAGGGACAGCAGATACGCGCCAACTGCCTGGGCGACGCCCAGCCGAGCGGCTTCGACAAGACCGTCGACAAGTGGTTCGATACCTCGCAGTTCACTCAACCGGCGGCGTTCACTTTCGGAACCTGCGGCTCGAACACCCTTCGCGGCCCGGGTCAGAAGAGCATGAACGCCTCCTTGTTCCGCAATTTCCCGATTGGGAAAGACCGCCGGATCGAATTCCGGGTGGAGGCGTTCAATCTCTTCAACTGGAAGAACTACTCGCTTCCCGGGGCCAGCGTCGCGAATACGGCGGCGTTCGGGAAGATCACTTCGACCATCGGCGACGTCCGCGAAATGCAGTTCGCGCTCAAGCTGTATTTTTGATCAGTTGGGGGCGGTGACAAACGAGCGAGCGTCAGCAAGCGACTTTGCTCTGGAGTGGCGCCGCGAAGCGGAGCCACTCAGGAACGGCCCCGCACCAACGGACGGCCGGCTGACCCCCGGCTGACCGCTCGATGACGGCTGGCCCGACGAAGGGCAGGCCAGCCCGTCATTGCCAGCCGGCCGTCATTGCGAGGAGCCATTCCCTTGGCACTGCGACGAAGCAACCCCCTGCGCCCCACTACCAACCCCGGAGTACCAAATATGAACCCGCTGAAGATGTCCCTAGCCATCCTGCTCGCGCTCCTCGCCACCAGCCGGCGGCCCGTTCTCGCCGGCGTCGAGATTCCCCAGGATCAAGGCGCCGCTGGCGTCTACCAGAAGATCCTCAAGCTCAAGACCACGGCGAGCGCGATGCACACCACCGCACACCCGGACGATGAGCATGGCGGCGTGCTCTCCCAGCTTTCACGAGGGCAAGGCACGCGGCTCTCCCTGCTCACCCTGAACCGCGGTGAATCGGGAGACAACGCCATCGGCGCCGAACTCTTCGACGGCCTCGGCCTTATCCGGACCGAGGAACTCATCGACGCCGACCGCTACTACGGCGTCGACGACCAGTACTTCACCACCGTCGCCGACTACGGCTTTTCCAAACGCATCGACGAAGCCTTCGAAAAATGGGGCAAGGAGAACGTGCTTCGCGACGTGGTGCGCGTGATCCGCATGAACCGGCCCTTCGTCCTCATCTCGCGGTTCCAGGGAACTCAACGCGACGGCCACGGCAACCATCAGACCGCCGGCCTGATCACCCACGAAGCCTTCAAGGCGGCGGGCGACCCGAAAATGTTCCCGGAGCAGATCGCCGAGGGCCTGCGTCCCTGGCAGCCCATGAAGGTCTATCTTGGCGGACAGCGAGAGAACGAGGAGTGGGCGATCCGAGTGGATCCGGGTGCGTACAGCCCCTGGCTCGGCGAGACCTACAACAACTTCGCCCGCATCGGCCTCTCTTTCCAGCGCTCGCAGAACAGCGGACGGCTTCAGCTCTCCCGAGGCCCTCAGTACGGCTACTACAAGCGTTCGGGCTCGACCGTGACCTCCCCCGACAAGGAGGAAAGCTTCTTCGACGGGATCGACACCACCATCCCCGGCCTCTTCAAGGCCCTCGGCCGGACCGCGCCCGCGGGCGCCGACGCGGCTCTCCAGGCCATAGACCGCGAAGTCACTAACGCGGTGGCCGCCTTCTCCCTCATCAACCCGTCCGCCACCGTCCCTCCGCTTGCGCGCGGCCTCAGGGCCACCCGCGAGGCGCTGGCGCTCCTCGGCGACGGCGAGCCTGACGCGACGTTCATCCTCAAGATCAAGGAGCGTCAGTTCGAGGCCGCCATCACCGCGGCCCTCGGCGTGGATTTCAAGGCCATGGCCCAGCCCGCGGGCGTTCCGGAAGCGACGGGTCCCTTACCGAGTTCGCCCCGCCCCCCACCATGGCCGCACCCGTCCCCGGCCAGACCTTCGAGGTCCGCGCGTTCTTCACCAACCGCAGCCCCCTCGAGGTGACCCTGCGCGGTATCACGCTCGCCACCGGCGCCGGCTGGCAGTCGAGCCCCACCGGCAACCCTCCGGCGAATTCGCTCAAGAGCAACGGCACCGCCACCCAGCGCTTCTCGGTGTCTCTCGCAAGCGACGCGGCGCTTTCCTCGAAGCCGTACTTCACCCGGCCCGGCATCCAGCAGTCGCGCTATGACGTCGCCGACCGGTCGCAACTCCACCGGCCCGCCTCCGAAGCGCCCGCGGTCGCGGTGGCGGGTTACACCGTGGAAGGCGTGGGCGTCGAAGTGCTTGAAGTGGTGACGCGTCGCGAGGGCAACCTGCCTTACGGTTACGAGATGCGCGAGCTTCGCGTGGTTCCAGCGCTCGCCCTCACCGTGACCCCGGGCTCGGCGGTGGTGCCGCTGAAGGCGGTCAGGAAACAGGTGTCGGTCGAAGTCGACCTCCTCAACAATGTCGAGGGCGACATATCGGGCGCGCTCACCCTGAAGCTTCCCGCGGGGTGGACGTCGACTCCGGCGAGCCAGTCCTTCAAGTACGCGCGCGCGGGCGAGCGCAGCGCCTATAGATTCACGGTCGCCATTCCCGCGCTCGAGAGCAAGGGCTACGAGATCCAGGCGGTGGCGAGGGCCAACGGCCGCGAGTACACCGAGGGCTACGTCATCATCGCGAAGCGTGATCTCGAGACCCGGCTCCTGTACCGGCCGTCGACGATCAGCGTGCGCGGCATCGACGTCGCGGTGCCCGCGGGCCTCAAGGTCGGCTACGTGATGGGAGTGGGCGACCAGGTTCCCGCAGGGCTCGCCCAGCTCGGCGCGACCGTCACCCTCCTCGGCGAGAAGGAACTGTCGAGCGCCAATCTGTCTCAGTTCGACACCATCATGACCGGCACGCGCGCCTACGCGGTGCGCGAGGACCTCAAGACCTACAACCAGCGCCTGATGGATTACGTGAAGGCCGGGGGCAACCTCGTGGTTCTCTACAACACCCAGGAGTTCGTGCCGAACAAGTGGGCCCCGTATCCGGCTCAACTCCCGGCCCGCGCCGAGGAAGTCTCGGAAGAGGATTCGCCGGTCGAGATCCTAGCCCCGAAGGAAACGGTCTTCAATTATCCCAACAAGATCACGGCCGTCGATTTCGAGAACTGGGTCGAACAGCGCGGGTCGAAGTTCTTCACCGAGTGGGACAAGGCCTACACGCCGATGATCGCAACCTGGGACAAGGGCCAGGAGAAGCAGCGCGGAGGCTGGGTTCATGCGACGTTCGGGAAGGGTCATTACACCTACTTCGCCTACGCCTTCCACCGCCAGCTTCCCTACGGGGTGCCGGGCGCCTATCGCCTGCTCGCGAACGTGCTCTCGCTTAACCATACTCCCGCGGCCGCCGCCGCGAAGCCGAAGTCGTAAGCGCGGTCGCCTACCGCGGCACGAACGTCCGCTCCCTCACCAGCCCGATGAGTTCCTGAAAGCCTCCCAGGAACTGGTTGAGGGTGTGGACGCTCGCGCCATACGACGCGAAGGCCGAGGGAGCAAGAGCGCCGTCGTCGTAGGCGAGATTGAAGTCCTTGAAGTTTTTCTGGAGCGCGGACAGGACCTCCGCACGCACCGGCCGATCAAGGGTCTCCTCGACCTCGATGTCCGAAGCCTCGAACTGCTTCCACCACGAATAGGGCATGGTATGAATCACACCGGGACCGATGAGCTGCGACCAGTGAAGGTGATGTCGGTAGGCCGCGGCCAGAAGGCTCGACCGGAACCCGCGCTTCTTGAAGATCTCGTGCGCGCGCTTGAACACCGCGATGCCCGCCCAGGCGAGATACCCGGGATCGATCGCGATCTGTTCCTTCGTCATCGCGCGCTGCAGCAGGTCGTCGAGGCGGCCCACCATCAGGGTCATGTAGGGATGGAGACGGGTCATGTCGGCGCCGCTCTTCTGCGCGCGGTCGAGACCGCGTTCGAACGCCTCGCCCAACGTTACCGCCTGAGAGACCGTGAAGCTCACGGTGGCGTTCACGTTGATGCCGAACGCTACCA
>JANMVV010000102.1:0-11004 GCA_031392925.1 Vicinamibacteria bacterium | reverse complement strand
CTCTCCTCAGTGATCCTCCATGCCTGTCCCTTGTCATCAATGACCTCTCCACCCGCGAGGCGGACGAAGTGGTTGAGCCCGGCCTTATAGACCCGGTTGGCGCCACCCTCGGTGGTAAGAGCCAGGTAGCCTGAGCCCGCGACCTCGAAGGGATGCACAGGATCTTTCTTCAAGAGGGCGGTGTCGATTGCCACGGGCCTCCGGGATCGGTCGGAGCCGGCGAAGAACGTGACAACCTCAGCCTTTCGCTTCAGGCGCGTGTCTTCAGCCGGGACCTCAAACATGAGATCGTCGTGCGAGAAGTACTCGCGGTACGCCGCACCCTCGTTGTAGTCACGCTGATGGCCAGTGTCGAGGGAGACCACGGTCGTGTCCGGGTGTAGGGTTCGCCATTCTTTCCACGTGGTCGTCACCACCGGCCTGTACTTGAGCGCGATGTCTTCGCCCGCGAGCGGACCCACAACCGGCCGGCCTTCGAGGGTTGACCACAGCGACTTCGTTTCCGCGTCGAACATGAGTTTGTTGGACCGATAGAGCAAGCCGCTGGTCCCGAGAGTAAATGTGCGACCCGCGGCCGAAGTCTCGTATGGAATCACCGTACCGCACAGGGTGCAGTAGACGATGGCGAGTCTCACTCCGCCCAGAGTGTCGAGCGCCACCTCATGCCAGGCGAGGATGCGCTTGGGATACGCGCGGGCCTCGCCGTCCACGACCAGGCCGAAGACGATGTTCTTGTCTCCCATGAAGCTGGCGACGGATGCGGCCACGGCCTTGGGGTGATCGAGAGGAGGAATCCCGTTCACGCCCACGCCGCCCCAGTCGATCTCATCGAGCCGGATTCGCGGGGCCTGCGGCGATTCGAAGAAAGCGGCCATCCGCGGATCGACGTTGGCATAGAGGCGCGCCTTGAACGACGCAAAGCCGGGGTGAGGTTCGTAGGGCAGCGTCCACGACCACTTCCGCCACAACTTCAAGTTGTCGCCGAACTTCTTTCCAGTCTGCTTTGCAAGGAACCGCATCAGACGTCCACGGACCAGCGACTCGGGCGTTTGGCGCAAGCCTTCGATCGAGGCGTCGCGCGCGCCTCGGTTCGCTCCAGCGGCCTCCGGCGTGTCGTCATCCTGACCCAGGCTTTCGTCGCCTCCCTCCCTCGATGCGCCGAGAGGCCTTGCGGGCCGAAAGAAGCGCGCCAGATCGAGCACCATGGCGGCGTAGGCGTTCGTCCAGCTCACCGCGAGCCGTTGGGCCGCGGCGTTCGATAGCCTTTCGTCCTTCGAGGCCAGCGCTAGGAAGTCTTCGAGCGGGGGCTGGGCGGAGACGCTTGAAGCAAAGCAGAGTATCGACGCCACGATGACGAAGGCAGAAATCGCGCTCGAGGCTTTGGGAAGCGTCACCTGCTGCCTATTGTCGCTCGAATGTCCGCACCAGATCGTTCTCGGGCCCCTTCGCCGGGAATGGCAACTGATGGGCGGTGGGCAATGCCCCCAGGCGTGGCTCAGTGTGGCGAGTCAGGGAAGCGGCCGGTGAGAGATTCCGGTGATCCAGCTGACGCTCTCTCCCTGGGTGTTGTCGCTATCCCCGCCGATCGAGATACCGAGGAGAGGCGGAATGACGTCCTGGCTTTCATCACCGAACAGTTCTAGAAAGTCCTTGCCAAGGTTCCGGCTTTCTTCAAACCACTGGCCGGGCTGGGCCACTCCCTGCCGCAGCACCCAGTAGCGCAGTCTCTTCGAGAATGGGTTTTCAAGCCTTGTTCCGATGGGCAGTGCCGACTCCCACACGTAACACACGCTAGCCGCGGGAAGGTGACGTTTCGCGCTGGCGCGGGCCCGCCTCATCACGAAACGTTCGAACCACGAAAGGCGATCAAGAGCCAGATCGAACGAGGCGCAAACCTTGATGGCATTGTCGTCTCCTCGTTTCTCCCGCAGGTCGGCTCCTTTCGCGAATGTTCCCACTCTCCAGGTCCACGCGAGCGTCCCCGGGCTTCCACTCGGGTCGAGAGGATGGGTCAGGCCTCCGAAACTCGCGCGCGCGCGGACTTCCAGGGCTCGTCTGCCATCGACCTCGTGAAGCGTGAACTCGGTTCGAGGAAGCTTCTGGTTCGGTAGAAATTCGAGCTGCCAGGGGGGGCAGGAACGGCCCCGTCTCCAAAGGGGGCAAGGCTTTCGGTCCCATGTGCCTGCGGCGGCTGTCCATCGACGCGAAGGGCGCTCGCCATCGCCGCGGCGAAGAGGAGCGCCATCAGCGCGCCGCGGCCCGCTGACGCCCGTAGCGGAGCAGTGGTTGAGTGTTTCATGGGGATTGACATCCCTTCGGGGTGACGTCAGGTTGAGAGCCGCCCGGCGGAAGCGGCCTGGCTCAAGTTCCGTTGCGCCCACAAGAGGCGCTGGCCGATGCCCACCAGCACAAGACCCGTCATGAGCAGGAAAAGTGCGGCTATCTGTTCGGGCCAGATCAGGAAGGCTACGTAGAAGAGGATGGTCTCGAAGCCACCGATAAGTCCGGCGGGCATAGTCACGGAGGTGACTTCGCCTCGTGCGCCGGCCCCCGCCTTGCGTTTTTCCAGCACCGCCGACAAATACATCCACGACGCGGCGTTCAGGTAGAAGCTGCCCAACATGACGATAAGGCTCAAGGCGCCATCGGGGCCCGGATGACCCAGGTACAGCCCAATGGGCACCGCCACATAGACGGCGAAGTCAGCCATGATGTCGAAGTAGCCGCCCAGGTCGGTCGCCCGGCCCTGCTCGCGCGCTACCAGTCCGTCCAGTCCGTCCAGAAGCCGGTTCAACAGCCATAGGCAGAGAGCGGTTCGATACCAGCCAATCGCCGCCATCGCGGACGCGGTGAGACCGACCAGGAGTGCGGTCGCGGTGATGGCGTGGGGCGAGGGGACCGAAATCCGGCGCGCCACGGGCCGCAAAGAGTCATCCTTCCACTGGCGGAGCCACGCGTCGAACACCTCGGGCAAGATAACACCCCGGCTGACACGGGCCGTCCTCAATGGCCTGCGCTCCCGAGCGACTGCCAGAAGGCCACTTCCTCAGCGACTCCGCTCTCCGGATCGGCGATGAACTGAGCCTTCGTCTGATGGGCGTGCAGCCGCCCATCGCGCAGCGTCGCCACGCGATCTCCGAGAATCAACGCCTCTTTCAAGTCATGAGTGACGAAGATCGCGGTGATCGCGTATTCCACGCAGACGCGCTTGAACAGGTCCTGCATCTGCGCACGTGTGTCCGTGTCCAGGCCGGAGAAAGGCTCGTCGAGGAGAAGAAGAGAAGGGGCGAGGATGAGGGCGCGGCCAAAGGACACGCGCTGACGCTGGCCGCCAGAGATCTGATGCGGCGCCTTGTCCCGGTGCTCCAGCAGATCCAGACTCCGAAGCATGCGGACGACATCGTGCTCGACCTGCAAAGCCGCTACTTTCCGCAAACGCAGTCCAAAAGCGATGTTCTCGAAGACGGAAAGGTGCGGAAAGAGCAGCGCGTCCTGGTAAAGGTAAACGATGTCTCTTTGCTCAGCCTTCAGGGCCGTGATGTCGCGGCCTCGCCTTTTGATGGTTCCTTCGTCCGCGGGCAGGAGGCCGGCGATGATTTTCAGAAGCGTCGTCTTCCCGCAGCCGGAACGGCCCACCACGGAAAGCACCTGACGCGGTTCAAGATCAAAGGTGACCGACTGGAGAACGCTCTCGCCAGAGAAGCTCTTGCCGAGGCCCCGGGCTTGGAGGAATACCGTCCCGCCGGTCACGAAATCCTCCGAGAAAGGCCCCGTAAAATGCGCTGGTTCGCCCACGCAAGCGCGATGGGCGGCATCACGAGCAGGCAACCCGCAACCGCCGCGTAGCCGAGGTTCGCTTCGCTCACGTAGTCGTAGACCTTCAAGGGCAGCGTCTCGACCTTGCCGGAACCGACGAGGAGCGTCAGGCCGTACTGGAACCACGAGATCAAAAACGTCTGGAAGAAACAAACCACAAACGGGCCGCGAGAAAGTGGCAGGAGCACCCGCCAGTAGAAATCGCGGCCTCGACCGCCCAGGGTGCGGACGAGATCCGCGTAGGCGCGCTTCTCCGGGTTCCAGAAGGGAATCCAGAACACCGTGGCGAAGGCGTTGGCAAAGATCAAGTGAGCGAGGACTACTCCCGTCAGAGTGGCTACGAGCTTCAGGCGAATGTAGAGGTAGAGCAGGCAAACGCCGAGAATCACCGGAGAGATGGCGAGCGGCAGGTAGGCGGCAAGTTGAAGGGCTTCGCGTCGCCGATGGCTGGCGATGGCCCGCGCGGTGAAAAGGCCGAGCGTCGTGGAGACCAACGCCACCGTGGTGGCGAGCAGCAGGGAAACCGCAGCGCTCTCGGTCAAGTCGCTTTCTCCTGAGAGCAGAAGAGCCCATCGATCGAAGCGGAGCGTCTGCGGGAGGAGATCAGGGAACGGCCACGGGCCGGCCACCGACAGGAGCGCGAGGAGAGCGAACGGAGCCGTACACAGGAACGCGGCGCCCGCACCCAGAGCGCGTCCGCTAAGCGACATCGCGGGTCCACCTCGGCCGGGACCCGAGCCAGGCTCCTGTGAGAGCCATCAACGCGAAGGTGAGAGCCAGGACATAGGCTTCCGGCTTCTGACTCAGGTCGAACAAAGCGTACTTGCGCCAGATCAGGACAGACCCCATTTGCGGCGACTGACGTCCGAGCATCAATGGAATTTCGAATGAGGCCAGAATCACGACGAACAGCAGCGCCAGAGTTGGCTGGGCACGACGCAAGAGAATCGGGAGCGTGACCCGGCTAAGCGACTGGGACGGCGTCGCGCCGAGCATCGCGGCCAGAGAACAGAGCGCGTCGATGCGTTCGCTCGCGTGAATTTCGGCGAAAAGGAAAACGAAGAACGGCACGGCGAGAAACACGTGGGTGACCACGATGCCAATGGCCCAGGGGTCCTGGATCAGCGGCGGAAACTCCGAGGTCCCCGAGGTCAGCCCAAGATGAAAGCAGATCCTGGAGATGAGACCCGCGCCGCTCAGAAACTGCATTCCCAGAAAGCCGGCGACGGTTGCGGGAATGGCGAGCGGAAGAGTGAGGGCGAAAGGGAGATATCCCGCCTGCAGGCGTTTTCGGAGCGCGAGCGACAGGGGCAAGGCAACCGCGGTGGTCAACCCGACCACAACGCTCGCGACCGCCACGCTCAAGCCCAGCGAAGCCCACGTTTCATCCGACTCCATGACCCGGCGCCAGTACAAAACCGTGCCGTCGCCTGCGAACAGCCCGACCAGGCCCGCCCCGTAGAGCGCGGCGTAGACCAGGCTTCCACAAACCGGCGCAAGCACCAGAGCGGCGAACAGCAAGACAGCGATCCGATCGGAGTTATCTGAGGGCATGACGGCGGAAATCATCGGAGATGCGGATCATGTACTCGGGCGCTATTTCCCGAAGCGCCTTCTTCTCAAGTTCGGCCCGGGGTGGCGCGAAGCGGCGGCCGGGAATATCGTCGAACCTCGCGCGCCAATCGGCGGAAAGCCGCCCGCGGTTCAGAACCGTGCCATCGCCCCACACCGCAGGTTTCATCTTTTCATACTGCGCTTCCGGGGAGATCAGGAAATTGACGGCCACGAGCGCGGCCGAGAGGTGCCGGGCGTTTCGCACGATTCCCACATAGTGCGAATTCTGAATCGTTCCTTCATCGAACACATAGGCGCGGGAGGCCTCGGGCAGCGCTCCTTGAAGAATCTTGTTGTCCACCTCTCCGTCATTGTTGCTCATCGTGAAGTCGATCTCGCCGCTCGCGAAGAGTTGATGAAGCTCGGCGACCCCCTGGGGATAGGTTTCGCCGCGCCGCCAGGGATAGGGCTTGAGGTCTTTCAGGTACGTCCACAGCTCGGCGGAATGGCGGGCGTATTTCGCTTCGTCGAAGGGGCCGTCGAGAGCCCCTGCGCCCCCGGCCAGCGCGATGAGCCATGACTTCAGCAGAGTCATGCCGGTGAAAGAGGCGTCGAAAGTAAACCGCCCGGGATGGGCCCGGACCCACGCGGCGAGGGCCTCGCGCGTTCGAGGGGGATCCTTGACCCGGTCCGAGTGGTAGATCAGCGCCATCTGAACGTTGCCCCAGGGACACTCGTACCCGCCGATCGGCTGCTGGAAATCGGAGGCGATGAATGGATTGCTGACATCGATGAGTCTGAAATTCGGAAGCCGCTCGGTGAAGGGGCCATAGAGAGCGTCGATCTGTCGCAACTGATAAAACGATTCCCCGTTGATCCAGACCATGTCGAACTCGCTCTCGGTCTTCAAGGCCTCCCGCTCCGTCATCAGGGCTGACACGATCCGGTTGCCCTGGCCGCTCACCGTTTTGAGAGTCACGCCATACTGGTCGCGCAGACGCGGGACCACGAACCCCTGAACGTAGGCATTGATGAGAGGGTCGCCCTTCCACATCATCCACGTGACCGTCTGGCCCCGCGCATCCTTCTCCACATCGGCCCAGTCGGCCCGGGAAGACGAAGACAACGACGGGACAGTTTCCTGAGGTCGCGGCGCCTCGCGACAGCCGGCGAAGGAGGTCGCAATCACAAGCAGGACCGCGAGCCGCAACTCGCGTCCGGGACCCGGCCTAAAAGACAAGTCCCACGGTAGCGCGGACGTCATTCGCGATGAGGACGACGCCCGGGGGCCTTGACCCTTCGTCGCAAATAGTCGGCGCCCAGGCGCATCCTGAAGGCCCGGTTCACGGTGAACTCAACGCCGCCTCCGCCATCGAGCCCGAGCCCGGTGGCCGCTTCGGAAAAGGTGACGCCTCCGGACCGAGCGGACGAGGACACGTGCACGCCGCCCGCCAGGCCATGAACAAACAGCCGCGGGTGGCCGGTTCCGAACTTGAGGCGCACTCCGAAAAGGTAGGAAATGAGAGTGGTGTCGGGGACATGATCATGTGGATTCTCCTATGGATTCGATGCAAGCCTGAGCCGGCCGGTTACCGACTCTTCACGAGAGACGGACCGAGCACACCTACCCTCAACAAACCAGCCCGGCCTGTCATTGAACCGAGATAAGGCGCGCGAATGAAGAGCGTGGCCTTTGCGCCCGTCGCGACCCTCGGCCTGGACCTGACACGCAAGCTCGGACTCGTCGCGAACGCCAGCTACCTTGGGACGCGCCCGCAGGTGGACAGCTCGCTCCGCCTCGCTGGAGGATCGTTGGCGCTTTCGGGCCGACACGCTGGTCGTGCAGGTGGGCGTCGTCTTCGGCTTCTTCTGAGGCCCGCGGAGCGAAATCTAACCTCTCCGCCAGGCGTGGTATCTCTTCAACCAGGAGAGCAAGGCCTGGGGCGCGTGAGCCCGGCGCCATTCGGCCGCCGCGTACTTGTTCGCTTCCGAAAGCGTCGGATACGTGTGAATAGTGGACAGGATCCGGCTGAGACCGAGGCCATGTTTCATGGCCAGCACAAACTCGGCGAGTAGATCGCCGGCGTGCTCGCCCACTATGGTGGCTCCGAGAATCCGGTCCTTCCCGGGCGGAGTGAGCACTTTGACGAAGCCAGCGGTGGCGCCGTCCGCGATGGCGCGGTCGAGTTCGCTCAGGTCATAGCGGGTCACCTCGAACGGTATCCCCTGCTCCCGTGCTTCGTTCTCCGAGAGCCCTACGCGCGCGACCTCCGGATCGACGAAGGTGGTTCGGGGGATCGTACGGTAATCGACCTTGAACCGCTTGAAGTGGCCGAAGAGCGCATTCACTGACGCGTACCACGCCTGATGCGCCGCGGCGTGTGTGAATTGATAGGGCCCCGCGACATCGCCCGCGGCGAAAATGTTGGGATAAAGGGTCTCGAGATATTCGTTGGTCACCACCGTGCGGGAAATCTCGATGCCCAGATTCTCCAGACCGTAACCGGTCAGCCGGGCCGAGCGACCCACGGCCAGAATGAGCTGGTCGAACTCGACGCGCGTCTCGCCCCCTGGCGCCGGGGCCAGCACGATGAAGTTCCGCCCGTCCTCGCGCACACATGAGACCGCCTCGTGGGAGGTCTTGATCACGACGCCGTCGGTCCGCAACGCATCCTCGACCACGCGGGAGACTTCTTCGTCCTCGCGCGGCAAAAGGCGCGAGCCGCTCTGTACCAGAGTCACTTTGGCGCCTAGACGCGCAAAGGCCTGGGACAGCTCGCAGCCAATCGGGCCGCCGCCCAGCACGGTCATGCGGGCTGGGATGACGTCGACTTTCGAGAATTCGTCCCAGAGGGTGTCGCTCGTGAGGTAGCCGACGTCGTCTAGACCGGCCACATTCGGAACGATCGGTCGGGCGCCCGCGGCGATCACGATACTGCGCGTAGTCAGTCGCTTCGTGCCGCCGCCGGTTAAGGCCACCTCGACCGTCCACGGATCCACGATCCGCGCGTAGCCTTGAAGGACGGAGACGCCCAGGCCCTGATAACGCTCGACGCTGTCATGGGGTTCGATGGTTCGGATAACGTCGCGAATGCGCCGCATCACCGCTCGGAAATCGATGAGTGGCTCGGCGGGGGTGAGGCCATAGACCTCGGCATGGCGCATGGCGTGAGCGGCCCGGGCCGACTTGATGAGCGCCTTGCTGGGTACGCAGCCATAGTTGAGGCAGTCCCCGCCCATCTTCTCGGCCTCGATCAGGGTCACCCTGGCTTTGACCGCGGCGGCGATGTACGACGAGACGAGACCGGCAGCGCCGGCCCCTATGACCACCAAGTTGTTGTCGTAGCGGGCCGGGCGCTTGAACCGCGCGTAGAGCCGACGGCTTCGCATCGCGGCCACGGCGCCACGTCCGGCAAAAGGGAGCGCGGCCAACACCAGAAGCGACCCGAAGACCGACGGCGACCAGACATCGTTCAGGCTTTCGATGCGCGCGAGCTGGGTGCCCGCGTTCACGTAAGCGAGGGTTCCGGGGATCATGCCCACCTGACTCACGAGGTAATACACAGGGGTGCGAAGCGGGGTCAATCCCATCAAGGTGTTGACCATGAAGAAAGGGAAGAGCGGAACCAGCCGCAGCGCAAAAAGGTAGAGCGTTCCCTCCCTAACGAAGTTCTGATTCACTGTCCTAAACCGCGCGCCAAATCGCTTCTGAACCAGGTCGCGCAACAAGTATCGCGATGCGAGAAACGCGAGTGTGGCACCGAGACTGGACGCAAATGAAACCAGTAACGCTCCGCGAGCGAGACCAAAGAGAGCGCCCGCGGCAAGGGTGAGCGGGGCCGCACCCGGCAGGGGCAGCGCGGCCACAACCACGTAAAGGCCGAAGAAGGCCGCGGCGAAGGCCGAGGGTGCTTCGTCCCTCCGGTCGGCAAGGTCAGCCGATGCCTCCTTCAATCGCTCCAGGGTCAGCAGGTCGCCGGGTTGGAAGTATGCGTAGAGCCCGGCGGTTCCAATCGCAAGCACGAAAACGAGGCTCACTCGGAGTCGCCCGCTCATTGAGCGCCCACCGCGGCCGAGCCGCTTCTCGCGTGAGGAGCAAGGTGGTCGGAGAAGATGTGGCACGAAAGGCTCATCAGATGACCCATATTGGACCTCTCCGCTCTATTCGCTCAAGTATCGCCGCATGAACTTCCGGTCGATGTGGTCCTTCAGACGCCAGATGAGCGATCCCTCGAATCCGACGGGACCAAAGGAGGCGACGGCGCGGCGACTTCCAAGCGAGATCAGAGAAAGAAAGTGCGACTGGGGAACGTAAGGCGCGAGGGGCGTTCCATTGAAGGCGGCCAGCAGGTTTCGAGCCAAGACGGGCGCCTCCCGCACCGCATAGACGCCAGCCTTGGCGACGGGCGGCTCCAGCGACGCCACGTCCCCTGCCGCGAACACCGAGGCGTCGGACCAGGAACGAAGGAAAGGATCGACGGCCAGGAAGCCGCCGGCGTCGGTGGCAAGGCCGCTAGCCGCTATCCATTTCGGGGCCGACGCACCGGTGGTCCAAACCGTGAAATGTGCCGGGACTTCCTTGCCGTCGGAAAACAAGACGCTCGAATCGGTCACTCGGGTCGCCCGCGGCCCCTCCATCAGATCAACGCGGCCCTTGGCCAGCGCCCGACGGACGGAGCGAACGACAGGCGGTGGGTACCCGTCGAGGAGTTGCTCTCCGGCCAGGGTCACGTGCAGCGAGGGGCCGCCCGATCCGCCCAGCCGATGTCGCAGAGCCAACGCCACTTCCACTCCAGCCGCGCCCGCACCCACCACCAGAACGGCCATGAGCCTATCGGGCGAGCGCTCGCGCGTCTCGATTATTCGCTGCAGAGCGCTCAGAAATCCGCTCATGGGCTTGATCGGGATGGCAAAGCGAATGGCGCCTTCAACCGAAGAGAGACTCGGGACGGACCCCGTGTTGAGCGAGAGCAGATCCCACGGCACCGGGTCCATGCCGTCAAGCAGGAGTGATCGAGCCTTGGAGTCCACGCCGACTACGCGCCCGATCACCAGGCGCGCGCCGGCTCGGCGACACAGCGCGACGAGATTGATGTGGCAGTCGGGCCAGGAGTAGTGGCCCGCTATGAGGCCCGGCAGCATGCCCGAATACGGCGCGTGCGGTTCGGCGTTGACCAGGGTAACTCTAAGAGCCGAGTCGAGGCGTTGCGCCAGTTGTCGCAGGACCTCGACATGGGCATGCCCACCGCCCGCAAGGACAAGACTTCGCGACACCTACTCGGATCGCGCCGCCGTTAACTGAGCAAGGAGAAACACCGGATGATCGTACTCCTCGATCTTGAAGCTAGACAAGGGGCGCGCTGTCGCGGCCTATGAGGCCAAGGGCAACGCCAGTTCCAGTGTCTACTTGACCAGGATGGTGTCTCGAAACTGTGCGAACCAGGCGAACCCGAACGTGCGCTGCGCCGGTTCCCGCGGCCGAGTCTGTCCAGCCGGGTGCACGTAGATCCTGCTCACCGCCTGGTGAGAATCCTCCTCGATGAGTGTGTGCCGTGGCCACTCCGCCTTGTCCTGGTCGGACATGAATGCAACACCCCCAGTCGCATGCGATAGGCGGGCATGGCGAACGGAGAC
>JANMVV010000270.1:0-14009 GCA_031392925.1 Vicinamibacteria bacterium | reverse complement strand
GTCGAACAGGAGAAATGACAGAACTATGGGCAAAGTAATAGGCATCGATCTCGGCACGACCAACTCGTGCGTGTCCGTCCTCGAAGGTGACGCACCGGTCGTCATCGCGAACTCCGAAGGCGGGCGAACCACGCCTTCCATCGTCGCCTTCACGAAGGATGGGGAGCGCCTCGTGGGCCAGGTCGCCAAGCGCCAGGCCGTCACGAATGCCGAAGCCACCATCTACTCGGTGAAGCGCTTCATGGGCCGTCGCTTCAGTGAAATCACCGACGAAGCCAAGCTCGTCCCCTACAAGGTGGTGGAGCAGGACGGCCTCGCTCGTGTCGACATCCGCGGCAAGGTTTACTCGCCGCCGGAGATCTCGGCCATGATCCTGCAAAAGCTCAAGCAGGCCGCCGAAGACCATCTCGGAACCTCCGTCGACAAGGCGGTCATCACGGTTCCCGCGTACTTCAACGACGCTCAGCGTCAGGCCACCAAGGACGCGGGCAAGATCGCCGGCCTTGAAGTCCTCCGCATCGTCAACGAGCCGACGGCCGCGGCCCTCGCCTACGGTCTCGACAAGAAGAAGGACGAGACCATTGCGGTCTACGACTTCGGCGGCGGTACCTTCGACATCTCGATCCTGGAAGTGGGAGAGGGTGTGGTCGAGGTGAAGGCCACCAACGGCGACTCTCACCTCGGCGGCGACAACATCGACCAGCGGATCATGGAGTGGATCATTGCCGAGTTCAAGAAGGACGCCGGCATCGACCTCGCCAAGGACAAGATGGCGCTTCAGCGCCTGAAGGAAGAGGCCGAGAAGGCCAAGATCACGCTCTCGAGCGCGGTGGAAACCGACATCAACCTCCCCTTCATCACCGCCGACGCCTCCGGCCCGAAGCATCTTCAGTTGAAGCTGACCCGCGCCAAGATGGAGGCCCTGGTGGCCGACCTCATCGAGCGTTCGATGGTCCCGGTCAAGCAGTGTATGGCCGACGCCGGCCTCGATCCCTCGAAGATCGATGAAGTCGTTCTCGTCGGCGGCATGACCCGCATGCCTCTCATCCAGCAGAAGGTGAAGGAATTCTTCGGCACGGATCCCCACAAGGGCGTCAATCCCGACGAAGTGGTCGCGATCGGCGCCGCGGTTCAGGCGGGCGTCCTCTCCGGCGACGTGAAGGACCTCCTCCTCCTCGACGTCACACCCCTCTCTCTCGGCATTGAGACCCTGGGCGGCGTCATGACCAAGCTGATCGAGCGCAACACCACCATCCCCGCGAAGAAGTCCGAGGTGTTCTCCACCGCGGCCGATTCGCAGACCTCGGTGGACGTGCACGTTCTTCAGGGCGAGCGCGACTTCGCCAAGGACAACCGAACCCTCGGTAACTTCTCCCTGGTCGGCCTTCCCCCCGCGCCCCGCGGCGTGCCCAAGATCGAAGTCACGTTCGACATCGACGCCAACGGCATCGTCAACGTGACCGCGAAGGACATGGCCACGGGCAAGACCCAGCAGATCACCATCACTTCGTCTTCGGGCCTCGCCAAGGATGAGGTCGAACGGATGGTCCGCGAGGCTTCCAGCAACGCGGACGCCGACAAGAAGAAGCGGGAAGTCATCGACTTGCGCAACCAGATCGACGGCCTCGCCTACAACATCGAGAAGCTTCTCAAGGACAACAAGGACAAGATCTCCGAGGGCGACGCGAAGCCCGTCGAAGAGGCGATCAGCAAGGCCCGGAAGAGCGCCGAGGGCGAAGATGCGGGCGCTCTCAAGGCGGCCTTGTCGGAGCTAGAGAAGGTCTCCCACAAACTCGCCGAGGAACTCTACAAGAAGACGACCCCGGGCGGTCCGGAGGCCGGTGGCCCGTCTAACCAGGCGGACGGCGCCGGGCCCGCGCCGGGAGCCGGCGCGCCCAAGGGCGACGTAGTCGACGCAGAGTACGAGGTCAAGCCCGGCCCGGAAGCAAACTAACAGTTTCAGTTGAACCGCCGCCTTGGGGGGCGGCCGGTCAGGACTTCGATGAGGCGCCTGCCTCCCCAAAGCCGTCGCTTCTCGAGGTCACAACACTTACCCCCGTTTAGAGCACACTAACCGACCGACAAGAGTCTGGTCACTGTCAAGGAGTAAACAAGGGATGGCGAAGAAGATCAATGTCAAGCCTCTTCACGACCGCGTTCTCGTAAAGCGCGTCGAGGAGAAGGGTGAGCAGAAGGTGGGAGGGATCATCATCCCCGATTCCGCCAAGGAAAAGCCGCTCCAGGCCGATGTGGTCGCGGTGGGCCCGGGCGAGTACGACGACAACGGCAAGCGCAAGGCGCTCGACGTCAAGGTCGGCGACGTCGTCCTGATCGGCAAGTGGTCGGGCACCGAAGTCAAGATCGACGGTGACGAATACCTGATCCTCAAAGAGAACGAGATTCTCGGGATCGTCGGCTAAGAGAGATAGAGGAAAGAAATAGAAACTATGGCAAAGCAAATTGTTTACCACGACGACGCGCGCAGCGCGATTCTCCGTGGCGTGAATGCCCTGGCCGACGCGGTCAAGGTCACCCTCGGTCCCAAGGGCCGGAACGTCATCATCGACAAGAAGTTCGGATCCCCGACCATCACCAAGGACGGCGTCACCGTCGCCAAGGAGATCGATCTCAAGGATCCGATCGAGAATCTCGGAGCCCGCATGGTCCGCGAAGTCGCGAGCAAGACGTCCGACGTGGCCGGCGACGGCACCACCACCGCGACCGTCCTTGCTCAGGCCATCTATCGCGAGGGCATCAAGAGTGTCACCGCGGGGATGAACCCGATGGAGATCAAGCATGGAATCGACCGCGCGGTCGAGATCGTGGTTGAAGAAGTCAAGAAGCTGTCCAAGCCGGTCAAGGGCACGATGATCGCGCAGGTTGGCACCATTTCCGCCAACAGCGACGAGACCATCGGCAAGATCATCGCGGAAGCGATGGAGAAGGTCGGCAAGGACGGCGTCATCACGGTGGAAGAGTCGCGCTCCATGGAGACCTCGCTCGAGGTCGTCGAGGGAATGCGGTTCGATCGTGGTTACCTCTCCCCCTACTTCGTGACCGATTCCGAGCGCATGGAAGCGGTTCTCGAGGACGCGTACATCCTCTCGTTCGAGAAGAAGATCTCGAGCATGAAGGATCTCCTCCCGATTCTCGAGAAGGTGGCCCAGCAGGGCAAGCCCCTCGTGATCATCGCGGAAGAAGTTGAAGGCGAAGCGCTCGCGACCCTCGTGGTCAACAAGCTCCGCGGCACCCTCAAGGTGGCGGCAGTCAAGGCTCCGGGTTATGGCGATCGTCGCAAGGCCATGCTCGAAGACATCTCCTGCCTCACCGGCGGCAAGGCCATCACCGAAGACCTCGGCATCAAGATGGAGAACCTCAAGCTGGAGGATCTCGGACGCGCCAAGAAAATCGTGATCGACAAAGAGAACACCACGATCATCGAAGGTGCGGGAAAGCACAAGGACATCGAGGCCCGGGTCAAGCAGATCCGGACCCAGGTCGAAGAGACCACGTCCGACTACGATCGCGAGAAGCTCCAGGAGCGTCTGGCGAAGCTGGTGGGCGGCGTCGCGGTGATCCGCGTCGGTTCGGCCACCGAGACCGAGATGAAGGAAAAGAAGGCCCGCGTCGAAGACGCGATGCACGCGACCAAGGCAGCGGTCGAAGAAGGCATCGTTCCCGGCGGCGGCGTCGCTCTGCTCCGTGCCATCCCGGCCCTCGAGAAGTTGATGGCGGACAAGTCGCTTTCCGAAGACCAGAAGGCGGGCGCTCAGATCATCCGTCGCGCCATCGAAGAGCCGATGCGCTGGATCGCCACCAACGCCGGCAAGGAAGGCAGCATCGTGGTTGCCAAGGTTCGCGATATGAAGTCGGAGGAGGGCTACAACGCCCGCACCGACAAGTACGAGAACCTGACCGAAGCCGGTGTCATCGATCCCGCGAAGGTGGTGCGTTTCGCCATCCAGAACGCGAGCTCGATCGCGGGACTCCTTCTCACGACCGAGGCCGTGGTGGCCGAGATCCCCGAGAAGAAGGCCGCGATGCCTCAGGGCGGCGGCGGCCCCGGCGGCATGGGCATGGACGATTATTGATTAGTTGGGGGCGGTGACGAACGAGCGAGCGCCAGCGAGCGACTTTGCTCTGGAGTGGAACCGCGAAGCGGAGCCACTCAGGAACGTCTCCGCCCCCCGCACCCCCGACGCCGGCCTTCGTCTGGTTCCGGGTTTCGTAAGGAGCGATCCTTGGTCAGTCCGGCTTCTCGCCGGCCCGATCAAGGGTCGCTCCCGTTTTTCTCTCACAAATGCCTCACCGGGAGCACCGGAGCCTCACTTCAGTTCTCCCGGTGATGGATTTGTGACTCTCGGGTCGCCGATTCCGACTTAATTAAGGTCTGCTACGTAGAATGCTTTGACGCCCTTCTCTCAAAGAGGGGCGGGGCGATCCTTAGAAGACCCTTTGAAAGCTCAAGCCAAGAAAGAACAAGAGAAACAGATGACTTCCAGATCCCGGGCCGTTGCAACGTTCTTCGCCGTGGCCATGGCTACGACGCTCCTCGCAGCGTTCTTCCAGTCCCAGGTCCGGCGCCCCCTCACCGCCGAAGCGAGCGCGCTCGAGAGCGCCTCCGCCTCCGCCACTCCCGTTCCCGGCGCGCCCCTCACCCTCGACACCTTCCGCAACATCGTCAAGGCGAAGAACGCGGGCGTCGTCAACATAACGGTCTCCAGCAAGCCCAAGGCCCAGGCCCGGGGCGGGCGGCAACTGCCCTTCCCCTTCTTCGGTGACGACGATCCCCTCGGCGCGGGCGAGCAGAATCAGCGCGCGGGCGGATCGGGCTTCGTCATCGACGCCGACGGCACCATCATGACCAACCGCCACGTGGTGGATGAGGCCGACGGCATCTCCGTGACCCTGGCGTCGGGCAAGCGTTATGACGCGAAGGTTCTCGGCAAGGACGCGCGCACCGACGTCGCGATCATCAAGATCGAGCCGAAGGAGCCCCTGACCGTTCTCGAGTTGGGCGATTCCGACGCGGCGGAGGTGGGTGACTGGGTCATGGCCATCGGCAGTCCGTTCAACTTCAGCAACAGCCTCAGCGTCGGCGTGGTGTCGGCCAAGGGCCGCAACCTGACCCTCGGCCAGCAGGGCACGGGCGTCGACATGATCCAGACCGATGCCGCCATCAATCCCGGCAACTCCGGCGGTCCGCTCCTGAACACGCGCGGCCAGGTCATCGGCATGAACACGCTGATTATCACCCAGGGTGTCGGCCAGAACGCCGGTGTCGGGTTCTCGGTGGCCATCAACGTCGCGAAGCCCATCATTCCCCAGCTCAAGTCAAAGGGGAAGGTCACGCGCGGCTGGCTCGGCGTGCAGATCCAGAGCGCGTCGGAAGACATCGCTCTCACCTTCAAGCGCGAGTCCGCGCAGGGTGTGGTGGTCACCGACGTCACCAAGGACTCTCCCGCTGAAAAGGCCGGCATTCAGCTCGAGGACTACATCTTCGAGGTCGACGGGCGCCTGGTGAAGGACAACACCTCGCTCACCGGCTACATCTCCGGCCTGCCTCCCGGCACCGCGGTTTCGCTCAAGCTCATCCGCGCGGGCGCCGAGAAGACGGTGAGGATCACGCTCGGCACCTTCCCCGAGAGCGGGCCTGCCACCACCGGCGGGAAGGCAGAGGAAGAAGTCGATAAATCCGACGAGAAGGCGCAGACCAACCTCGGTCTCGAGCTTCAAACCCTGTCGCCCACCCTGCGCGAGCGCATGGACATGCCGGAGAGCGTCCGCGGCGTGGTCGTGCGCTCCGTTGAAGCGGGCGGCGCCGCCGAGCTCGCCGGCTTGAGCCGTGGCGACGTCATCATCATGGTCTCGGGCGAGGAAGTCTCCTCGGTCAAGGAATTCAACGCGGCCATCCGGAAGACCGCGCCCGCCAAGGTGGCGCGACTCCGGGTGCGGCGCGGGGAAGCCGTCCTGGTCGTCGCCCTCCGCCTCGACCGCTAAGTCATCATCACCAACCAAGCCGTTATTCCGCCGTACGCCGCACCGTCGCATCAGAGACTGATCAGGAAGGGAGTGTCCGCATGTCCGATCCAATAGAAAATCAGCCGCCCGACTTCGAGTCCGGGGGCTTCTCTCAGGCGTCTCTGTCCGATCTCCCGTCCGAGATCGCCATCCTTCCGCTCCGCGACACCGTCCTCTTCCCGGAGGCGGTGCTGCCCCTCGCGGTCGCTCGTGATGCGTCGGTCACTCTCGTCAACGACGCGGTGCGCCAGCAGCGCACCATCGGCGTGCTGACCCAGAAAGAGGCGGCGGTCGACGACCCGGTCGAAGCCGATCTCTTCTCGATCGGCACCCTGACCCACATCCACAAGATGTTCAAGTTCCCGGACGGCACGCTGCGTCTCGTCGTCCAGGGCGTCGGCCGCTACAAGATCCTCGAGATCACGCAGTACCGGCCTTACATCAAGGCTCGGGTCGAGGTGCTGAGGGATATCGATTCGCCCGACAAGCAGGTGGAGGTGAAAGCCCTCGCCCAGGCGGCGCTCTCGATGTTTCAGAAGGCGGTCGACCTCACGCCCAACCTGCCCGATGAGCTGAAGAACATGGCGGCGCGGACCACGAACCCGAGCCACCTCGCCGACTTCATCGCCTCCTCGCTGCCCTCTCTCACCAGCTCGCAGCGCCAGGAGTTGCTCGAGGTTCTCTCCGTTCACGAGCGTCTCGAGCGGGTGAATCGTCTCCTCGCCAAGGACCTCGAAGTGCTCGAGGTCGGTTCGAAGATCCAGAACCAGGTGAAAACCGAGCTGCAGAAGAACCAGCGCGAGTACTACCTGCGCGAGCAGATGAAGGCCATCCAGAAAGAACTGGGCGACGGCGACGATCAGCAGCGCGAGATCTCCGAGCTTCGCGAGAAGATCGAGAAGGCGGAGATGAGCGAGGAAGCGAAGAAGGAAGCTCTTCGCGAACTCGATCGCCTCAGCCGCATGCCCCAGGCCGCGGCCGAGTACACGGTCACCCGCACCTACATCGACTGGCTGGTGAGCCTGCCCTGGAACAAGCGGACCGAGGTGGAGCTCGACATCCAGAAGGCGAAGGACGTGCTCGACGCCGATCACTACGGTCTCGAGAAGGTCAAGGACCGCATCCTCGAGTACCTCGCGGTCAAGAAGATGAAGCCCGACGTCAAGGGTCCCATCCTCTGCTTCGTCGGCCCCCCCGGCGTGGGCAAGACCTCGCTCGGCAAGTCGATCGCATCCGCCATGGGTCGCAAGTTCCACCGGATGTCCTTCGGCGGCATGCGCGACGAGGCGGAGATCCGCGGCCATCGCCGCACTTACATCGGCGCGCTCCCCGGTCAGATCATCCAGGGCCTGCGCCGCTGCGAGAGCAAGAACCCGGTGTTCATGCTCGACGAAGTGGACAAGCTCGGCCACGACTTCCGCGGCGACCCCGCGGCGGCGTTGCTCGAAGTGCTCGACCCGGAGCAGAACAACAGCTTCAAGGATCACTACCTTGACGTGGCCTTCGACCTCTCGGAGATCGTGTTCATCACCACCGCGAACGTGCTGGACACCATCCCGCCCGCTCTGCGCGACCGCATGGAAGTGATCCGCCTCGCCGGTTATACGGAGGAGGAGAAGCACCAGATCACGCGCCGGCACCTCATTCCGAAACAGCTCGAGAACCACGGCCTCACTGCGGAACAGATCGCCTTCGGCGACGACTCCATCGTCAAGCTGATCCGTGAATACACCCGGGAAGCGGGGCTGCGAAACATCGAGCGCGAAATCGCCAGCATCATCCGCAAGGTGGCGAGGAAGCGCGCGGAAGGCGCCACCGAGATCATCGCGATCACCCCGGAGAAGGTCGAGGAATTCCTCGGCGCTCCGTTCTTCGAGAAGGGCGAGATCGAGGAGCGGGCGCTCATTCCCGGCGTCGCTCTCGGCCTCGCGTGGACGCCGTCCGGCGGTGATGTGCTCTTCGTCGAAGCCTCGCAGATGTGGGGCGAGAAGGGCCTCACCATCACCGGGCAGCTCGGCGACGTCATGAAGGAGAGCGCCACCGCGGCCCTCAGCTGGGTGCGTTCGAACGCGCGCCGTCTCGGTATCGAAGACTCGTTCTTCGAGCGCGTGGACATCCACCTGCACGTGCCCGAGGGTGGGATCCCCAAGGACGGCCCTTCCGCCGGGATCACTCTGGTGACCGCGATCGTGTCGCTGCTGCTCGGACGTCCGGTGAAGAAGGGTCTCGCCATGACCGGTGAGATCACGCTTTCCGGCCGGATCTTGCCGGTTGGCGGCATCAAGGAAAAGGTCCTCGCCGCGCATCGCCTGGGCATGAAGGAGATCCTCCTGCCCAAGCGAAACGCCAAGCAGGTAAAGGAAGAACTGCCTGAGAACGTGCGGAAGGATCTGACCTTCCACCTGGTGGGGTCGATCGAGGAAGCGCTGCAGATCACCATCGGTCCGCGCGACGCCATCGACAAGCCGCTCGTTCCGATCACCTTCATCCCGCAAACGGCGAACTGACTCGGCCGGCTAACCCCAGCGCCGAGTCATCCCGAGGCGGCCAGCCGCAGGCTGACCGCCGAGGGATCCCCCCGCCCGCCTAAGACCGCGCCCAAACAACTTCCCGCGGCGGTGCTTGAGGTGTTTCGTCGGAGGCGGGGCGCGATGAGCCTTACCCGTGAGTTCGTGCGTGACGCGTCGTGGTGCGTCGCTCGCATCGGAGTGGCGCCTGGAGGCGGTACCGTCCGCGGGAGACCATGAGCCTGACCATCAAGGACCTGGCCGGGCGCCCCAGCCGCCCGGGCTGGCACTATCATCAGAATCAGATCGCCCAGCTTCCACGAGGTCTTCCATGTCTTCCGAATCTTCCCGCCGCGATTTCTTGACCACGGTCACCCTCGCCGCAGTGGCGGCGCCCGCGCCCGCCTCGGCGCAAGCGCCCACACCCGCACCGATGCGAGAGGCTTCCGAGACACCGCAGCCGGCTCCCGCGGGCACGCCGACTCCCACGCCGTTGCCAGCGCTCCCTCCCCCGCCACGCCTCACGCCGGAATACGTTCCGACTCTCGTGGCATGGCCGTTCCCGATTCACGCCGTCCGCGTGCGCCCCGGCCTTCAGGCCGACGCCATGGCCGTCAATCGCAAGTACATGATGGGACTCGCGCCCGATCGTCTCCTCCACAACTTCCGCGTCAACGCCGGCCTGTCATCCACGGCCCAGCCCTTCGGCGGATGGGAAGCCCCCGTGAACGAGCTCCGCGGCCACTTCACCGGGCACTATCTCTCCGGTACCGCCCTCTTCGCCGCCCATCATGCCGACGACGAGGTGAAGGCCCGGGGCGCGCTCATGGTCAGCGAACTCGCGAAGGTCCAGAAAGCACTTGGCGGCGGATATCTGTCTGCCTTCCCACTGGAGTTCTTCGATCGCCTCAAGGCGCGCGTCCGCGTGTGGGCGCCCTTCTACACGTATCACAAGATCATGCTCGGCCTGCTCGACACCGCGGTCCTGAGCAAGAACGACCAGGCTCTCACCGTGGTGCGCGGCATGGCCGATTGGGTGAAGTCCTACTCGGCCGCGATCCCCGACGACAAGTGGTACCCCATGCTCGAAACCGAGTACGGCGGCATGAACGACATCCTGCGCGAGCTAAGCCAGGTGACCGGCGATAAGTCGTACGCGGAACTCGCGCGCCGCTTCGACCACGAAAGGATCTTTGGACCGCTCGCGGTGGGGCGCGACGAGTTGAAGGACGTCCACGCCAATACGCAGGTGCCGAAGATCCTCGGGGCCGCGCGGAACTACGAGATGACCGGCGACGATCGCGCGCGCGCCATCGCCGACTTCTTTTGGGAGGACATCACCTCTCGCCGCTCCTACGCCACCGGCGGCACCACCAACGGCGAGCGCTGGCAGAACGAGCCCGGGCAGCTCGCGAAGGCGCTCGGCTCGCACACGCAGGAGACGTGCGTGACCTACAACATGCTCAAGCTGACCCGCCATAAATTCGGCTGGTCGCCGGAGGCGCGTTTCGCCGACTTCTACGAGCGCGCCTACTGGAACGGCATCCTCGGAACTCAGCATCCGAAGGACGGCGAGAAGGTCTACTACACGCCTCTCTCCGACGGCTACTGGAAGCTCTTCGGGACGCCCGACCAGGGCTTCTGGTGCTGCCACGGCTCCGGGGTCGAGACATTCTCGAAACTCGGCGACAGCGTCTACTTCCACGATCAGACCGGGATCTACGTAAACCTCTTCGTGCCGTCGGAAGTCCGCTGGGCCGAGAAAGGCCTCCGCGTCACCCAGGACACCGAGTTTCCGGCGAGCGACACCGCGACGTTCACCATTACTGCGGACAAACCGGTCGCGACCGCGCTGCGCGTGCGCGTTCCCTATTGGGCGGCGAGCGGCGGCACCGCGAAGCTCAACGGCCGTGTGCTCGACGCCTTCGCGGGTCCGAGCAGCTATCTCGTGGTCAACCGCACCTGGCGCACCGGCGACAAGCTGGAGGTGACCCTGCCCATGAGCCTCCACCTCCACCGCATGCCCGACGACTACACCCTGCAGGCGGTGATGTATGGGCCGCTGGTGCTGGTGGGGAAGTTGAGCGACAATCCGATTCCCCCCGAGGAGCTTCGCGCCGAGCCCACCGCGCCGCGCACGGTGCCGAACTACAAGGTTCGATCCTCGGTGAAGGCGCCGCCCATCAAGGCCGCGTCCGACGATCCGGTGACCTGGCTGAAGCGCGTCCCCGGAGAGCCGCTCACCTTCCAGACCGTGGGCCAGGAGACCGCAATGACCTTCGCGCCGCTGTACACGGTGTTCGATGAGCGTTACGCGGCGTACTTCCGCGTGACGAAGGTCTGAGGCCGAGATGAACGCCCGACTCGCTGGGCGTCTCGCATTCCGAGCGCGACTACGGGAGAGCCCGCTAATTGCGCGCTGAGCGAAAGGCCCAGACGCACAAACCGCCGGCACCGAATGCCGCCACCCAGGAACACCACACCGGTATTCCCAACCCACCGACCTCCAGCGGCCATTGATTCAGGGCCCGTACCGCGTGAAGCGCGGCCACCAAACCGAAGACGCCTCCGGACACGACGGAATACTTACTCGACATATTTGTGACTCCTTTCCTGCGGCTCGCCTGCGGCGCTCACCGCGTCGCCCGCCCGACCGCGAGGACCTGGAGGAGCACGAACACCGCGATGTTCGCCGCGATCAACACGTGATTCACGATCGGAGCAAGGGTACGGCCGGAAATGTCGTCGCCGATGGGAATCATGCCTTCGAGGTCCTCGGCTCACCGTCTTGCAAGAACCAGACCCTGGTGACGGTTGGCCCTTTGATCGACTGCGCTTGATCGACCAGGCCGGTCCCGGGCGCTCTTTGTAGAAACGGCGGCGTCATGATCTTGGGGGTAGTCTGCGCCCATGACTCAGGATCTTTCCCGGCGGGACTTGTTGAAGACGGTCGGCGTGGTCGGCGCCGGCGCTCTGGTTCGGACCTCCGCCGCCGACGCCGGGCCAGCGGAATCGACGATGGCGCCGATCCAGACCTCACCGGTGGCGCGGCCGGTGGGGGAAATCTCCGGGCTCTTCTCCACGAGCGAGGTCTTCATCCCGCCGCGGGGGCGCTCGTTCATGAAGTTCAGCTTCGACTTTCCCGAGCCCGCGGTGGCCTTCGGGGATCACCGTTTCAGCTTCCTCATCTTCACGGAAGAGAACACCTACAGCCTCGACCGTGCGGGGATGAAGGCGACGGGCAACCCTGACGCGCTCACCCTCGAAGCGAACGGCTTCGTCTGGGCGGGCGGCCAGGAGAAGGCGCCGGGCAGGCTCACCGCGAAGTTCATGAAGACAGGGGCCACCATCGAGTGGGACATCGTGGCCGAGATGGATCGTGCCATCAAGAGCGTCACCACCGTGATTCGCGACGTGCCCCGAGGCCCCATCTCCGTGGGAGGCGGCGCGCTCAACGATCCCAAGGACGGCGACGTCCTCGCGGGCTACACGTTTGGCGCGGGCGATCTCCACGGCGCACAGACCCCGGTCAGCATGACGACACCCATCGCCATCGTTCAGGCGGCCGAGAATGACTTCCTCTACTTCTCGACCTACGACGATCGGGTGCGACCGAAGCGCTACTACTTCCAGACCGGCGAGAAGGGCTACCGCGTGGAAGCCATCTACGAGCACGGCGCGTGGCAGGAAGACAAACGCATCGTGGTCCCGCGCTGGCGCCTCGGCCACGCCGCGACCCTGGAAGCCGCGATGCAGACGCACATGGCGCAGATCGAAAGGGCATTCGGCATCCCGACCTGGGAGGCCCGGACCGACGCGCCGGCCTGGATGCGTAACCTCGCCATGGTCACGACCTTGCACGGGATGCACTACACCGGCTTCATCTTCAACGACTACGCGAAGCAGCTCGAGATCCTCCGCTGGATCGCCACCCGGATGCCCGCCGACCGAGTCCTCGTCTTCCTCTCGTCGTGGGATGGGCGCTACTACTGGGATTATCCGAACTACGAAGTCCCCGCGCGCATGGGCGGGGAAGCGGGCTTCAGGCGTCTCATCACCGAGGCGCAGAAACTGGGCTTCAGGATGATGCCGATGTTCGGCACGAACTCCGCGAACCGCAAGCAGCCGGTGTGGGACAAGATCAAGGGCGGCGCCACCTACAAGATCGACAGCGACCTCTACAACCTCAACTGGGTCGATTGGAACAACGACCGTCACCAGGACGGCTGGCTCACCTACATGAACGTGGGCGAAGACTCGTGGCGCGCGTGGATCGAGGGCCGGATCGCGAACGTGATCGAGCGCTTCGAGGTCGACGCCTATTTCCTCGACATCGTGGGCGGCCATGTGAACAGCGCCAACGGCGACATGCACGAGGGCACGAAGAAGCTCATCCTCAGCCTGCGCGCGAAGTATCCCAAGGTCGCCTGCGTGGGCGAGATGCCGTATGACGCGCTGTATGAGTTCATTCCGATGTTCCACGCGGGGAACAGCCCGCGCGGGCAGAAGTACGCGCGCTTCTTTCAGCATCTCTCCGCCCCCGCGCCGGGCCGAGGCAGCAGCGGCGTTCACGAGTGGGGTTTTGGGAAGTTCAACGACGAGACACTCGGCCTCAACCCGAACGCGATCCCGACTCTCCAGGTGGTTGACGACACCTTCACCGACCACCGCGACACCATGGCCGCGATCATCGCGAAGGCGAAGGAGAGAGCGGGAATCGGCTAGCATCAACGACCGTTGACCGCCCTGTTGAGCCTCGTCTTCTTCGTCTCGGGCGCCGCGGCGCTGATCTTCGAGACGTTGTGGTTTCGGCAGGCCGGACTGATGCTCGGCAACAGCGTCTGGGCCTCGAGCCTGGTCACCTCCAGCTTCATGGGAGGCCTCGCCATCGGCAACGGGCTCTCGGCCGTGAGGGGCTCGCGATGGCGCAGGCCGCTCCTCGCGTATGCCTCGCTCGAGGCCGCGATCGGCATCACCGGGCTCGCCCTGGTGGCACTACTTCCCGGACTCACGGGCTTCCTTGCCCCGCTGCTCACACCCCTTCTCGATTCGCCGGCGCTCCTCAACTCCGTTTGTTTCCTCGTGGCCTTCGTGCTGCTCCTGATTCCCGCCACCGCGATGGGAGCCACCTTGCCGATTCTGGCCGGCGCGCTGTCTTTCACCGAGCCTCGTTTTGCGCGCGTCCTCGGCATGCTCTACGGCTGGAATACTCTGGGCGCCGTCGCGGGAGCTCTCGCGGGGGAGGGCTTTCTCATCGAGCGCTTTGGCGTGCGCGGAACAGCGTGGTGCGCGGTCACTCTCAACGTCGCGGCAGTTACCGCGGCGTTGCTGCTGTCCCGCCGATTCGAGAGGCGCGACGACATCGCGGCCCCTCCCCCCGCACTCCCTCACATCGACGGAGCCGCGCGCCGACTTCTCGCCGCCGCGTTCCTCGCCGGCGGCCTGCTTCTCGCCCTCGAGGTCGCGTGGTTCCGACTGCTG
>JANMVV010000077.1:0-14524 GCA_031392925.1 Vicinamibacteria bacterium | reverse complement strand
GTTTCCGCGGCGGCCCCTTTCGCCGGACTCAAGGTGGTTGATCTCGCCGGGCGGACGCTGGTACCCGGCCTCGTCGATGCTCACACCCACATTGCGAACTTCGCGGCCGCCAAGCGCGCCCTCGAATCCGGTGTCACCACGGTGCGGAGCTCCGGCGTTTCGTACTTCGTCGATGTCGCGCTTCGCGACCTCGCGAGATCGGGGGCCATCGCCGGTCCGGACTTCCTCGCCTCCGGCTATCACGTTCGCGACCACCTCGCCGAGGAGGCGTTCTATTCGGACCCGTCACTCTCCGACCTCATGGGTGGAGTGAAGACAATTCCCGACATCCGGCGCATGGTGCGCATGAACCTCGCCCACGGCGTCGACTGGATCAAGCTCAACGCCACCGAACGCGCGGGCACCCCCGATACCGACCCGCGAAAGCAGATGTGGAGCGAAGCGGAGATGCGCGCTATCGTGGAAGAGGCGGCGGCGAAGGGCGTGCGCGTCCAGGCCCATGCTCACGGAGCCGAAGGCGCCCTGGCCGCGGTGAAGGCCGGTGTCGCTTCGATCGAGCATGGCACGTATCTCACCGACGAGGCCCTTGACCTCATGAAGCAGAAGGGTACCGCGTTCGTGCCGACGTATTCGACGGTCATCGATCTGGCCGAGCCGGGCGGCGACTACGACCATCCGGTTCTCATCCTGCGCGGCCAGGCCATGCTGCCGCGCCTGGGCGATGCGGTGCAGCGGGCCTACAAGAAAGGCATCCTCATCGTCACCGGTGGCGACACCGGCTACGGTCCCAACAGCATCACGCGCGTGTCTCATGAAGTGCAGAACTTCGTGAAGCTCGGCATGACGGCCATCGACGCCATCCGTGCCGCGACCGTGAATGCCGCGGTCCTCCTGAAGATGGAGAAGAGCATCGGCGCCATCGAGCCCGGCCTCGAGGCCGACCTCATCGCGGTCGCCGAGAATCCGCTCGAGGACGTGGGCACGCTTCAGGATCCTCTACTGGTGGTGAGCAACGGCCGCGTGGCGCTCGACCGACTGAACTTTGGGAAGAAGTGACGGGGAAGTCGACGACATCCTCGCTCTTCGGGGAGGAGCCGGCGCAAAGGCCCGCGGGCGGAGAGGCGGAGAGGCGGAGCGAGTCGAAGAAGGACGCTCCGCTCGCCGAGCGGATGCGCCCGGACTCGATCGAGGAGATCCTCGGTCAGGAATCTCTCCTGGGACCCGGCGAGCCTCTTCACGATGCGCTCTTTGGCGGCGAACTCTTCTCCATGATCCTCTGGGGCCCGCCGGGATCGGGGAAAACGACACTCGCCAATGCCATCCGGCACCAGACGAAATCCCGGGCCCATTTCGAAGCGCTGTCCGCGGTCCTGACCGGGGTCAAGGAGTTGCGCGAAATTCTGGCGAGCGCCGCGCATCGCCGGAAGAGCGCGCATCGCAAGACCATTCTCTTCATCGACGAGATCCATCGCTACAACAAATCGCAGCAGGACGCGCTCCTTCCCGCGGTCGAGTCGGGCGATGTCGTCCTCATCGGCGCGACCACGGAGAACCCTTCGTTCGAAGTGGTGGGCGCGCTGCTCTCTCGCTGCCGCGTCTTCGTTGTGAAACCGCTCGACGGTCCGGCGGTCATGAGTCTCATGCGCCGCGCGCTCAAGGACAAGGAGCGGGGCTTAGGGGAGCTCGGAGTCGAGATCGACGACAACGCCCTCATGTTCCTGGCCGAAGTCACCGATGGCGACGCCCGGCGCGCGCTTGGCGCTATCGAGATCGCCGCCTCGCTTGCCCGGAACACGGGCCGGATCGATCTTGCCCTCGCCCAGAAGGCCCTGTCCCGAAAAGCCCTTCTCTATGACAAGAGCGGCGAAGAGCACTTCAATCTCATCAGTGCCCTGCACAAGTCCATTCGCAACTCGGATGCCGACGCGTCGTTGTACTGGCTCGCCCGCATGATCGAGGGTGGGGAAGACCCGCTCTACATCGCGCGCCGGCTCGTGCGTTTCGCCTCCGAGGATGTGGGTCTGGCCGACCCGCACGCCCTGACTCTCGCCATGGCCGCGCAACAGGCCGTTCACTTCATCGGCCAGCCCGAAGGGGATCTGGCCCTCGCCGAACTCGTGGTCTATCTCGCGGCGGCCCCTCGGAGCAACGCGATCTATGTCGCGTGGGGAGAGGCCCGCAAGGACGCCCTCGAAACCCGTGCGGATCCGCCGCCCCAGGCCATCCGCAACGCGCCCACGAAACTCATGAAGTCCCTGGGCTACGGCGAGGGCTACAAGTACGCGCACGACGAGGCCGAGGGCGTCGCCGCCATGGAATGTCTGCCCGACCGGCTGAAGGGCCGCGTGTACTTCAAGCCCACGACCCGGGGCCGGGAGAAGGAGATCGGCGAAAGACTCGCAGCCGCGAAGTCGATTCGCAAGGGGCCAGCCAGGACTTAGCGGCCACGCGCATGCTTTTTCGATCTTCTGCAGTTCCTCACCATCCCCGCGGTGGTGCGCTGGGAGACTCCCCGCCGAAAGGATCCGCGTCGCATCGGTCGCTGCTGCCGATAGCGGGAGGCCCTATGCCGAACCGTAACGCCCGAAGGCCGGTGTAGCCTGTTCCCACTCATGACATGGTCGCAAACCTACGCGCCCATCGGTGACGTATTCAGTTCGGCCCTGGTGGCCGCGCTGCCCGTTGTCGTGCTTCTGGGCCTCCTGGCCTTTTTCCACGCCCGTGCCCACCGGGCCGCGCTTGCAGGCCTGGTGGCGGCGTGGCTGGTCGCGGTCATGGTCTTCCGCATGCCCGCGCCGCTCGCGACCGCCGCGGCCGCGTATGGCGCCGCGTACGGCCTTTTCCCGATCGGCTGGATCGTCCTCAACGCCATCTTCATCTTCGACGTGACCGTGAAGACCGGCCAGTTCGACATCGTGAAGCGGACCATTGCCGGCCTCGGCGACGACCGCCGCATCCAGGCGCTGCTCATCGCGTTCAGTTTCGGCGCCTTCATCGAGGGTGCGGCGGGTTTTGGCACGCCGGTGGCGATCTCCGGCGCGATGTTGATCGGCCTCGGCTTCCGTCCGCTCGAGGCCGCCGGCCTCGCCCTCATAGGCAACACCGCGCCCGTGGCCTTCGGGGCTCTCGGCACGCCCATGATCGCGCTCAACGCGGTTACGCACCTTCCGCTCGACAAACTCTCGGCGATGGTCGGCCGGCAGCTTCCGTTCTTTTCGGTGATCGTCCCGTTCTGGCTGATCGTGGTGATGGCGGGCTGGAAAGGGATGCGCGAGGTCTGGCCGGCGTGCCTGACCGCGGGCTTGAGCTTCGCGGCCACGCAATTTCTGGTGAGCAACTTCCATGGACCCTGGGTGGTCGACATCGCGGGCGCCATCGTTTCGATGCTCTCGCTTCTGGTGCTGCTGCGCGTCTGGCAGCCGCGGAACGTGTGGCGGTTCCATCACGAACGCGAGACCGCGTCGATCAACGACGCGTCGCCGTCCCGAAGCGAGGCCCTTCGCGCCTGGACGCCGTGGATTCTCCTCACCGTGTTCGTTTTCGTCTGGGGTCTCCCGCAGATGAAGAAAGCCCTCGACGGACTCTCGATCGTCCGCGTGGCCGTGCCGTACCTCGACAAGGCGGTGTTGCGCGTTCCGCCCGTGGTGGTGAAGCCCGAGCCCGAAGCCGCGGTCTTCAGCCTCAACTGGCTCTCCGCCACCGGCACGAGTCTGCTGCTCGCGGGAATTGCCTCGGGCTTTGTGCTCCGGCTTTCGCCCGCGACGCTGTTCGGTCTTTACGGCCAGACCCTGTGGCGAGTCCGGACCTCCCTGCTCACCATCGCCGCCATGCTGGCGCTTGGCTACACCACGCGCTACTCGGGATCCGATAGCAGCATGGGTCTCGCCTTCGCGAGCACCGGCGTGCTGTTCCCATTCTTCTCTCCGCTCCTCGGCTGGCTCGGCGTCGCCCTCACCGGCTCCGACACGTCGTCGAACGTCCTCTTCGGAAACCTGCAGACGGTCTCCGCTCAGCAGATCGGCGTCTCGCCTCTGCTGACCGCGGCCGCCAACGCCTCGGGCGGGGTCATGGGCAAGATGATCGACGCGCAGAGCATCGTGGTGGCGAGTGTGGCCACCGGGGATGCAGCACCTCCCGGCGACATACTGCGCTACGTCTTCTTCCACAGCCTCGCCCTCGCCTGTCTGGTGGGAGTGCTGGTCCTGCTGCAGGCCTACGTCTTCCCCTGGATGGTGCCTGCCCTGTAACCGCCGCAGTCTCGGAGTCGCTCTCTCGGATTAGTGGGGATTTGACTCGCCGGCCCGATAGGCGAAAATCGGGCGAATGTCGGTTCTCTCCCCCCGCAGGAAAATCCTCGAAGACCTTCTCGCCGAGAAGAGACTCCTCGGCGCTCCGTCTGTTTTCGACGCGCCCCTCGAGCCCGAAGGACGGGTGACCGGAGCCGCCCATTGGAACGTCATCCTCGGCCAAGGCTTTCGAAAGGGGAGTGTCGGTGAAATCGTGGGAAGCGCTTCTTCGGGCCGCACCGCGCTGGCCCTGGCCCTCGCTGCCCACGCATCGCGCGAGGATCTGGTGGCCTGGGTCGATCCTCTCGATCGTTTCTCGCCGCAGGCCGCGTTTCACGCGGGCGTCGAGTTTCGGAACTTCGTGTGGCTTCGCGGAATGCCCGCGAAAGAGCGCACTCTCGCCGACGCCATCGGCGCGGCTCATGCCCTCGCCGCGGCTTCGCTCTTCGACATCGTGGTCCTGGATTTCGCCGATGTGCCGGAACGCCTTCTCAAGGCGCTCCCCACCGCGTGGAATGTCCGGCTGCTGCGCGCGTTCGAGGCGACGGAGACCGCGTGCGTCGTGCTCACGCGATCGCACTGGGGCGCCAGTCCACGCGGTTTGTCGATTCGCCTCCGCGCCGACAAGCGACAATTCGTGCAGACGGGCCACGGACGTTTGCTGAAGCGCCTCACCCTGGCCGCGACCCAGAACTGGCCGTTCCTCAGGACTTCAACCATTGACCTCGACGTTCGCCCCCGATGAGCTTCGAGGTCTCCCGGCTCTTCGGTTGTGTCGTCGCTCCGGCGGAGCAGTTCGCGTCGCAATTGATGCGACTCTCCCAGGACTTCACGCCGAGGTATGAGGTGGAGAGAGGGTCGCTCGCTCTTCTCGATCTCTCCGGCCTGTCTCACCTGTTCCAGAACCCTCACGATCTCGGAGCCTCGATCAAGGCTTCGGCCCTGAACTACGGCATCGAGGAGCCACGGATCGCCCTGGCCACCCGCCTTCAGGCCGCCCGGCGGCTCGCGCTGTTTCGGCCCGGCCTTTCCATCGCCCTCGATGAGAAGACCGAGATGGAGCTTCTCGGCGCCCTGCCGCTCGAGAGCCTCGATCTTGACGACCGCACTCTGGTGCGGCTGCGGAACTGGGGTCTCCGCAATTCAAGCGATCTGGCCCGCCTCCCCGCGAGCGATCTCCGCGCGCGCGGCGGCGTCTCTCTGGTTCGCGCTCATGAATCGTCCTTGGGACGAGATGAGCGTCTGCTCGTTCCGGTCGAGGAGAAACCGAACGACGGCCTTGGTCTCGACCCCGGTTTCGGCGTCGAGGACCTGACCCAGCTCGTCTTCCTGATGTTCCGGCTGCTCGATCCTGTGTGCGCGAAGCTCAAGTCGAGCAGCCGGGCCGCCACCGCGTTCGAAGTGACGCTCGCCCTCGAGAATGGGACCACCGATGTCCGCCTGATCCGCTCGCCCTCGCCCTCCGCGGACAACGCGGCCTGGCGCACCCTGGTTCGTCTGAACCTCGAAGGCCGCCCGCCGGCAGCACCGGTGCTTTCCCTCTCGCTCCGCGCCGAATCCACGAGCGCGCGCGCGGTTCAGTTCTCCTTCACGGGCGCCGGACGCAGCAGCCCCGAGAAGGTGGCGAGTGCGCTCGCCCGGCTTCAGCGTTTCTTTCCCGAGGATCGCATCGGCTCGCCGCAACTGAAAGACACCCACACGCCCGATCAATTTGAACTGCGATCTTTCGATCCGGTGCGAGAATCACAACTGAAGAAGAAGGCCAAAGACCTGGCTGAACCGAAAACCCGCCCGCCCGCGTCCGCTTTGCGTGCGATCCGCCCTCCGGCCCATGCCCGCGTTCGTGTTGACATGGTGGGCGCGCCGGTCTCGCTTCTGGTATCCGATAACGATCGCTTCCTGAACATACGCGGCCGCGTGCAGTCGAGTGCCGGTCCCTATCTCCTGTCGACTCAATGGTGGAACGAAGAGGCCTTCGCCCGCGAAGAATGGGACGTGGAGATCGCAAGCGAAGGAGCCACCGCCGCGTACCTGATTTTTCGAGATCCCCGGAACGACACCTGGTATTTAGCGGCGGAAATTGATTGACAGCTGGACATCTATGCTAAGTTTCTAGGCCTTGGAGGTTGCGATGCTCCTATCGCTAGGGAGCCCGGCCTCGTTGGAGAGTGTCCAATGAGGAGAGGCTCAAGGCGACGGCATCGACGCAACAGGCAAGAATGGTCCCCCCAGGGCGCCCCGCAAGGGAATCCCGGGCAACAGGGAAACCAGCCGCAAGGTTCCCGGGGACCAGTCAGGGACCCACGACAGGTTCCGGTTCCAGCCGAAGGCGAAACGTTCCCCTTTCTAGGGATCGCCGAGGTCACCGAGAATGTCGGAGGGTTTGTACGGCAGGCGAATCAGAACTACCTGCCTTCGCGTGAAGACGTGGTCATTCCGCCATCGGTTATGCGGGACTATGCCTTGCGCGACGGCACGCAGATTGAGGGTCTTTGCCGTGAAGCCTCGGGCGTCAAGGTCGTCGTAGAAATACAAAAGGCCAGCGGTCTTGAAATGGCGCAGTACAAGTTACTGCCCCATTTCGCTGATCTCACGTCTATAAGTCCGGAAAAAGCCTTTCGTCTGGCCGATGAGCCGGGCGCGGAACTCACTTTGCGTGTTTTGGACCTCGTTGCCCCGATCGGCAAGGGCCAGCGCGGTCTCATTGTGTCCCCACCCAAGGCCGGCAAGACCACGATCCTCGAGCACATCGGTCTCGCCATCGTAAAGAACCACCCCGAAGCGCACCTCATGCTCATGCTCGTCGACGAGCGGCCCGAAGAAGTCACCCACTTCAAACGGGTGCTGGGCATGGCCGAAATTCTGGCCTCCACCTCGGACTCGGCCTCCGACGCCCATATCCGCCTCGCGCGGCTTTGTCTGGAGCGGGCGAAGCGCATGGTCGAAGCGAAGAAGGACGTCGTCATCCTTCTCGACTCGCTCACCCGTCTTGGTCGCGCGAGCAATCGCGAGACCGGCCCGGGCGGACGCACCATGTCGGGCGGCGTCGATTCGAGGGCCTTGCAGTTCCCGCGTCAGTTCTTCGGAGCCGCGCGCACCTGCGAGGGCAACGGATCACTCACCATCATCGCCACCGCGCTCATCGAAACCGGGTCGCGCATGGACGAAGTCATCTTCCAGGAGTTCAAGGGAACCGGGAACATGGAGATCATCCTCGATCGGCAGATCGCCGAGCGGCGCATTTTCCCGGCCGTCGATGTGTTGAAGTCCGGTACCCGTCGTGAGGAGCTGTTGATGACGGCCGATGAATTGCGGCAGCGCCATACGCTCCGTCGCGCGCTCGCGGAGATGAGTTCGATCGAGGCGGCTCAGTTCCTCACCGACCGGCTGTCGAAGACGCAGACGAACCGTGGCTTCCTCGAGACTCTCGTTCCGCCGCCCACCACCGCGCGACGTTTGCTCCGGTAGTTCCCGCCGACAAACCGACCGAAGCGCGGTCACCGGTGTTGGGGGACACCCCGATGGTTCGCCTCCCTCATTAGCCTGCACCCGCGTGACGGCCCGCCCCCCCAGGCGATGAGGATCAGCAGGCCGAGGAAATTCACTCGCTTCGCCGACTCATCTCACAGAACCTGGATACGGCGCGGCGGAAGTTTTTCACTGACGGGGCTTTTTCCTCGAACGGCTGCACACCATAATGCAAGCCATCATGAACCAAGGAGTCGGCGCGCCCGCCGGAAACGCCAAGGGAGAGGGGCGGTGGCGGCCGCGGAGCGGCGGTCCCTTCTACGGGGGGCTCGTCGCTCTCGTCTTGTTCGAGATTCTCAACGTCTACTTCATCATGCCGATGCCTGGGAGCCAGAGGTTTCGCAGTATCGATTTCGCCTACCTTCTCTACACTTGGCGGTGGCTGGTCCGCGGGGCGTGCGTTCTCGCCATCGCATCCGGCCTTCGCGGAGCCTTCAGGCGTCCGCGCCAGTGGCGTCCGGCCCTGGTCACGGCGCTGGCCCTCGCCGCGATCTGGTTCATGAATTTCAGGATGTCCGCCGATCACATGTTCAAACAGCCGGAATCCCTGGTGTTTAAGCCGCGCGGTCAAAACAAGGTGGATGAGAACGCGGTGATTGTCGGTGTGGAGCGGAACGGCGAGGCTCGCGCGTATCCCATCCGCTTCCTCGTCTATCACCATCAGGTTCAGGACACGCTGGGCGGAGAGCCGTTGCTCGTGACCTACTGCAGTGTCTGCCGCAGCGCGCGGGTGTTTCGCCCCTTCGTCGGGGGAAAGAAGGAGATGTTCCGTCTGGTGGGCATGGACCACTTCAACGCCATGCTCGAGGATGAAACCACCGGAAGCTGGTGGCGTCAGGCGAACGGCGAAGCGATCATCGGACCCTTGAAGGGGACGCGCCTTCAAGACGTTGAGTACCGCCAGGTCACGCTTCGAAACTGGTTCGAGATGCATCCGTCGGCGCTGGCGATGCAGATGGATGTCGCCTCGACCGCGAAGTTCGATACCGAGGGGAAGTATGAGCGGGGCTTGAGCGAGGGCGGCCTGACCCGCACCGACCCGGAGTCATGGAACGATAAGTCGTGGGTGGTCGGGGTTGAAGTCGGCGCCACGAGCAAGGCCTACGACTGGAATCGGCTGAAGCGGGAACGCATCATCAACGACGAGTTCGGCGGCCAGGCCATCGTGATTGCTCTCGCCACAGATGGCAGCAGCTACGGCGTGTTCGAGCGCCCCGCGCCCGCTCAGCCGTTCGCCATCGAGGGAGACGTCATTTCTGCGGCCGGCAGATCGTACGGCCTTGACGGTCTCGAGCGCACCGAACCCGCGAATCGACTGAAGGCGATCAAGGCTCATCAGGAGTTCTGGCACAGCTGGCGGACCTTTCATCCCGAAACGCTTGTGGATCGGTGACGGTCAGATCGCCGAGCGGCGCATCTTCCCGGCCGTTGATGTGCTGAAGTCCGGCACGCGTCGCGAGGAGTTGCCGTCCGGCGGGGATGAAATAATCCCGGCCATGAAAGCTTTTCGTGGTTTCCTGGTTCTGGCCTGGTTCGCCTCGACGGCGCTCGCCCAGCCCGTTTCGCGCCACGTCGTCCTCATCACCCTCGACGGCCTCCGGTGGCAGGAGATGTTCGGCGGCGCGGACGAGACGTACTTCAAGCGGGACGCGAAGGGCGTCATCGATCCCGTCGCGAAGAAGTACGCGGGCGATACGCAGGAAGCCCGTCGGGCCCTGCTCATGCCGTTCATGTGGAACGTCATCGCGAAACAGGGCCAGATCTTCGGAGATCCCTCCCAGCAGAGCCGGTCGCACGTCACCAATGGCTTGTGGTTCTCGTACCCCGGCTACAGCGAGATGCTCGCCGGGGTCGCGGACCCCCGCATCGACAGCAACAAGAAGGTGCCCAACCCGAATGTGACCGTGCTCGAGTGGCTCAACGGCCGTCCCGGCTTTGCGGGGAAGGTATCCGGGTTCGGCTCCTGGGATGTGCTGCCCTTCATCCTCAACACCGAGCGGTCCCGTCTGCCCGTGGGCACGGGCTTCGCGCCCGTTCCCGATCCGAAGACCGCGCGCGAGAGGGAGATCAACGAGCTCGCCCGCGATCTTCCCGCGTACTGGGACTACGGCACGTTCGATGCGCCGATGGTCCTGGCCGCGGTCGAAGACCTCAAGACCCGGAAGCCGCGTGTCCTGTACATCATGCTGGGCGAAGGCGACGAGTGGGCCCACGAAGGCCGGTACGATCTCTACCTCGATGCGACGCGCCGCGCGGACCGCTTCATCGAACGGATCTGGACGACGCTCCAGTCGCTCCCGGAGTACCGTGACCGCACCACCCTTCTCGTCACCACCGACCACGGTCGCGGCGCCACCCTCAAGGATTGGTCGGATCATGGCAAGGATGTGCCCGCCGCCGAGGAGACGTGGATGGCCGCCCTTGGCCCCTCGATCGCGCCTCTCGGGGTGCGGAAGAACCTGACCGTCACCACTTCGCAGTTCGCGGCCACCATCGCGGCCGTGATGGGCGAGGACTTCCATGCCGCCTTGCCGAAGACCGCTCCGGCCCTGCCCTTGCGCTAGTGTCCTGATCAGGATTCCTTCGGCACCCTGTTAGTCTTCAACCGCCCAAAACAAGGAGCTTTGAAGCATGGAGAGCGAAACTCACCGCTGGTACTCGGACCGCATCGGCCGGGATGTTCACGTCCGGGTCTATGGCCATTTCGGGCAGCCCATCCTGGTGTTCCCGACGAGCGGCGGCGACGAGCGCGAGTACGAAAGCCAGGGAATGTTCGAGGTCCTCGGGCATCACATGCAGGCCGGCCGGGCGAAGTTCTTCTGCGTGAACTCGGTCAACCGCGACTCCTGGTACAACAAGAACATCCACCCCGCGGACCGGGCGAAGTTCCAGGTGGCCTACGACTCCGCGATCGAGTGCGAGGTTCTTCCCTTCATCGAGCACCACTGCAAGCAGAAGGGCATCGCCATCACCACCACCGGCGCCTCCTTCGGCGCCTACCACGCGCTCAACACCCTCTTCAAGCATCCGACCCGGGTTCGCCGCTGCCTTGCTCTTTCCGGTGTCTATGACCTTCGCGCTTTCATGGACGGTCATTTCGATGACAACTTCTACTTCAACAACCCCGTCGACTACATGGCGAATCTGACCGACTGGAACATTCTTCAGTATCTGCATCAGTGCGACATCCGCCTCGCCACCGGCAACGGATCCTACGAAGACAGCGGTCCGTCGAGACGCATGTCCGCGATCCTGACTTCGCGGGGCATCCCGCATCATCTCGACGATTGGCGCGACCAGGGCGGCCACGACTGGCCCTACTGGAAGCACCAGATGGACGTCTACATCTCCAGGCTGTTCTAAGGGGTAGTGCGGCGAGCGCCGGCCTGGCTGTTCGTTCTTGTCGCCTCGGCGAACGCGATCGCGAGCGAGCCGACGAAGCCTGCCTGCGCCCTCGTCAAGGCCTGCGCGCTCGCCATCGACGTTCCTTCCTGCACCCCCGATCAGTCGCGTCCGCTGGAGGGCGTTGTCTACGACGCGCAACGGTGTTCCGAGCCGCGGGATCTCCTCGCGCATGGGATCACGCCGGAGAGCGGCATGGGGGCCTTCGTGTATCCCTTCCTGGGCGGCCGCTATCGCGTGGTGTACGACATCACCGGCGAGGCTCCCATCAGCGAGGCGAGGTTCGACTATCTCGCTCAGGACCTGCCCCTGGCCGCGAAGCTCGCGAGCCGCTTCTCGAAGACGACGTACTCGATCCAGTACGTCGATACCTCCGCGAAGCGCTTTCACGCCGCGCGCGCGGACCAACTCACGGGCGACGCCGAGCTTCTCTTTCTCGATGGGTCGCCGAGGCGACGGGCTTACTACGGCTGGGGGAGTTCGAAGTTCGGCCCCTGGAGACTCCACGGTTCCGCGTATGTCGATGTGCGGATCCGGCCGGGGGTCAGGAACCCTCTGGGCATCACCTACGAGGTGCGGATCCGGGCCGCGCCCACAAACGCCATGATCAACGCGATCATGCAGCTGGGCTTCTTCAGGGGTGAGGTGATCGGCCAAATCGAAAGCACGATGAAGGACCTCACCGCGGCGGCGGCCGCGGCTTCCATCCAGGGGGTCGAGGCCATCCTCAGCGACCCGGCCTTCAGCCCGGAGGAGCGGGAAAAAGTCCGCGCTTTCGTCGCACTCCCGGACTGAGGGGGAGGCTAGGCGTCGCGCAGCGCGCGGGTGATGGGCATGCGCGCAGCGCGCAAGGCCGGGAGCAGGCCGCCCACGAGGCCCATCAGCGCCGCGAAGACCATCCCCGTGATCAGGATGGCCGGGGTCAGCCGGAAGGAGAAGGCCACCTCGCTGAAGCTCTGGGTCTGCGCGGTGCCGGTGGAGAAACCGTTCATCGGCATGGCGAGGAGACACCCGAGCGCGCCCGCGAGGGTGGCGAGCACCACCGACTCCATCACGGGCAAGACGTTGCTCGCCCGCGCGGTGGCGGGCGAGGCGGGGGTGCCGTTCTTCTCCCTCTCCGGCTCTAAGTTCGTCGAGATGTTCGTGGGCCTCGGGGCCGCGCGCATGCGCGACCTCTTCGAGCAAGCCAAGAAGCGGGCCCCCTGCATCGTGTTCATCGATGAGCTCGATGCCATCGGCAAGTCGCGGGGCGGCGTGGCCGCCATGTCCACCCACGACGAGCGGGAGCAGACGCTCAACCAGCCCCTCGTCGAGATGGACGGCTTCCAGACCACCGCGGGGGTCATGATCATGGCGGCGACGAACCGTCCCGAGGTCCTCGACCAGGCCCTTCTGCGCTCCGGGCGTTTCGACCGGCAGGTGGTGGTGGACCGGCCGGACTTGCGCGGCCGCGAGGAAATCCTCAAAGTACACGTCCGCAGCGTGAAGCTGGAGGACGGTGCGAGCCTGCGGGTCCTCGCCCAACGGACGCCCGGGATGGTGGGGGCGGACCTGGCCAAGACCGTCAACGAGGCCGCCCTCGCCGCCGCCCGGCGTGGCTCCGCGCTCGTTGGCCAGAGGGACTTCGAGGAGGCGATCGACCGTATCCAGCTCGGCCTGGCAAAGAAGGGCCAGATCCTGGGCGAGGACGAGAAACGGCGCGTCGCCTACCACGAGTCGGGCCACGCCCTGGTGGCGCTGCGCGTGGACCACGCGAACCCGGTTCACCGCGTGACCATCATCCCGCGCTCGATCGGTGCGCTCGGGGTCACGCTCCAGTTGCCGACGGGAGACCGCTACCTCGTGACCCGAACCGAGCTGCTCGACCGGATCTGCGTGATGTTCGGAGGCCGCGTGGCCGAGGAACTCGCCTGCGGCGACATCTCCACCGGGGCCCACGACGACCTGACGCGGGCGACGGAGACCGCTCGGCAAATGGTGACGCGCCTCGGCATGAGCGAGAAGCTCGGCCCGATGACCTTCGGACGCACGCAGAGCGCCCGCTTCCTCGAGGGCATGGGGATGGAGGAGCGGACCTACAGCGAAGAGACCGCCCGGGCCATCGACGCCGAGGTGCGGGCGATCATGGATGGCCAGCACCGGCGCGCCACCGAGATCCTCACCCGGGAGCGCGAGGTGCTCGAGCGTATGACCCTTCGGCTGATCGAGGTCGAGACCCTCGACCGGGCCGAACTCGAGGCGATCGTGAGCCAACCCGCCATCACCGCGACGCGGAACTGACGATCGTCTCGCCCTGGCCGTCCCTCTTTGCGATCTCGTTCTGAAGTCAGGCGGGCTGCCAGGATCGGGCGCCGCCGATCATTCCCCGTCGGCGGGCTAATCCTGGGCTAATCCGGGATGCGCACAAAAGTACAGGGCTTCAGACTGCCAAGTGCTTGCTCCAGCCGGGTCACGAGAGGCAACAGAGCTACCAGCTCGTTGGAGTTCGCCTCCAGCACGATGAGCGCAATGGGGAGCGTGGCGAGATTCTGCTGATACGGTAGGTTCTTGTCGACGGTAAGGAATGCGTCGAACTCCCCGGCCGCGAGGGCCAGGAGCGCCCCGTTCTTCACCCCGCCCCAGCCCATCTCGACGACCGTATTGACAGAATGGCTTGTCAGAGACCGCCGAAGACGAGTTGGGACAGACTCGTCAAGAAGCAACCGCATCTGCGAACAGCCTGCCTTTTGCCGCTTCAATGACGGCTATCGCGGTTTCTCGAGATACCGAGGGGAAATCCTCGAGGAACTCTTCAAGCGATGAGCTTCCCTCAAGGTAGTCGAAGAGGTTCTGCACCGGGACCCGTGTGCCGTTGAAGCACAATGCGCCACTCATGATCTCAGGATCACGGCTGATGTTCTGGTTGTTCGTGCTGGCACCCACTCAATAAGGGTACCACCGTCAGCCGAAAGAGCGTAAGCGAAACAAGCGCGGTTTGCCAGTCAATTCCCACGACCGCGGGCGGTCGTGGCGCGCCGTGGGGGCACTTCGGCCGCCCGTAGGCCGCGCCCGGGCGTGGCCGCCGTGGAGGGCCAGACGCGCCAAACCTTCGCGGTTCGCAGGCTTCGCCCTCGTGCCGTGCAACCCGCGCCTTCGCTTCCGCCTCTTACGCTGCCTCGTCGCCCTTGCTGCCGTGGTCTCCACCGTCGCTGTCGTTACCCAGCGCCTGAAGGCGGAGCACGCGGCTCTTCCAGTAGGGCGGGCCGCGACCGGGCGCGCGGCTCGGCACGTCGGTCAGCTCGCCCGCGGCAGCCAGATAGCGGGCGATG
>JANMVV010000076.1:0-4771 GCA_031392925.1 Vicinamibacteria bacterium | reverse complement strand
GCAGGAACGCCGAGCCCCAGAGCATGCCGAAAACCGGGATCAGATACGTCACCGCGATCGCCCTCGAAGCGCCGGCTCGCGTGATCAGGCGGAAATACAGGATGTATGCGAGGCCGGTGCAGACGATGCCGAGAATGATGGTCCGAAGTGCCCCCCGGCGCGCCACGACTGCCCGCGGTCATGCGAGTTGGCTGGCCAACCGCGCTCGTTTCACTTACGCTTCCCGCAAGGCATGAGGTAGAGGCTCGACCGAAGTGGCATTTCGACGATCTGCCAGACGCCAGACGCCGCCAGGCGCAGACCAGTCCCTGGAAACACTAGACTGTTTGGATTCATGACCCTCGCGCCCGGAACCCGCCTTGGTCCGTACGACATCACTGCCGCCATCGGCGCGGGCGGCATGGGCGAGGTCTACCGCGGACGCGATGCGACCCTCAATCGCGATGTCGCGATCAAGGTTCTGCCCGCGGCCATGGCGGGCGACGCGGAGCGCCTGGCGCGCTTCAAGCGCGAGGCGCAGCTACTCGCGTCCCTCAATCATCCAAACGTCGCGCAGATCTTCGGCTTCGATGGAGCGGCGCTTCAAGACGGCTCGACCGCGCACTTCCTCGCCATGGAGATGGTCGAAGGGGAAGATCTCGCCGAGCGTCTGAAGCGCGGGGCGATTCCCACAGATGAAGCGATCGCGATCGCGAGACAGATCGCGGACGGCCTCGAGGAGGCTCATGAGCGCGGCATCATCCATCGCGACCTGAAGCCGGCGAACGTCAAGGTCACCCCCGACGGCAAGGTGAAGGTTCTCGACTTCGGTCTTGCCAAGGCCCTTGAAGGCGACCCTTCGTCCTCCGGCGGGAACTCCCAGCTCTCGCATTCACCGACGATGTCCCGTCATATGACCGAAGCCGGGATGATCATGGGCACCGCGGCCTACATGTCTCCCGAGCAGGCCCGGGGTAAGACCGTCGACCGACGGGCGGACATCTGGGCCTTTGGTGTGGTTCTCTTCGAGATGCTCACGGGCACGCGTCTGTTCGTGGGCGAGACGGTCAGCGACACTCTCGCCGCCGTCCTCAAGACCGATCCCGACTGGAGCCTACTGCCGACGGACACGCCGCCCACGGTGAAACGCCTCCTCCGCCGCTGCCTCGAAAAGGACACGAAGCGACGCCTGGGATGGATCGGCGGATTCCGCCACGAACTCGATGAGCCGGGATCGCTGGATCGGGAATCCGCCCTGACGAGGCCCGACATCCCTGGGTGGCGACGCCTCCTGCCCCTGGCCGGCGCGGCTCTCGTCGGCGTGGCCCTTGCGGGATTCTTCGGCTGGAATCGGCCGCCCGGCGGCGTGATGCAGGTGAGTCGACTTTCCATCGAAACCCCCTCCACTCCCGATGATCTCCTGATCTCGCCGAGCGGAAGGCATGTCTTCCTGGTCCGCGGAAGCACCCTCGAAGTCCGCTCGATGTCGGAATTCGACGCCGCGCCCTTGAAGATTCCGTATCTGCAGGGCATGAGCGACATCGCCTTCTCCCCCGACGGAGAGTCGATCGCATTCGTCTCGGGAAGCATGCTCAGTCGAGTCCCGGTGGCCGGAGGCGTGGTTGTCAACATCGCAGATCTCAAGGCTGAGGTGATTGGCTGCAGCTGGCCCGACGAGCATCTGTACTGCGGCCTGGGGGCTCAGGGAATAGCCCGGGTGGCCGCCGCGGGCGGGCCGGTCGAACGAATCGTCAAGGTGGCTCCGGGCGAGTATGCGGCCACACCAAGAATCCTCCCGGGCGGAGACGCGCTCCTGTTCTCACTCGCCCCCGGTTCGCAACAGGCTGATTGGGCTCGAACCAGCATCGTGGTGCAATCGTTGTCGTCCGGCCGCCGCGATGTGGTCGCCGCATCCGGATCGGATCCGAGGTATCTGCCCACCGGCCACATCACGTATGCGGTTGAAGGCGTCTGGTTCGCGCTGGCCTTCGACGCGAAGGCCCTGCGCGCGGTCGGGCCGCCGGTCCCGGTGATCCAGGGCGTCGCCCGACGGATCCGGGGCGGCCTGGTCCGGCCGAGGGCCTTCATCGATGTGTCGGCGAACGGCACGCTCATCTACCTCGACGGGCCGGTGGCAAGGTCGGACGAGAGGGAGGTCGTTTTCGCGGATCGATCGGGTCGGGAACGCATTCTCAAGCTCGCGCCCAGGGGATACGAAGGGCCGCGTGTCTCTCCAGACGGCCGGCAGGTGGCTCTGAGCATCAGCGAGCGGGACGAAGCCGCGGTCTGGATCTACGACCTGTCCGAAGCCTTCGCCATCAGGCGGCTGACCTTCGCGGGCCGCAGCCGCGTCCCCGTATGGTCGCCGGATGGAAAACGCGTGGCGTTTCAGTCCGACCGCGATGGCGCCGCATCCATCTACGTCCAGGCGGCGGACGGGTCCGGAGGTGCTACGCAACTCACCACCGCCGCAGCCGGCACGACTCACATTCCGGAATCGTGGTCGCGAGACGGTGTCCTGTCCTATTCCGTGGGGACTGCCAATGGCGTGGAGCTTTGGTTGCGGTCCATGCGGGACGGCAGCGCGACCCGATTTGGCGATGTGCTCTCCAATGCCCCCCTCAACTCCGCGCTGTCCCCGGACGGGAAATGGATCGCGTACGGCCTGCGCGCGCTGGGCACGAACACTGCGAACGCGGTCGTCGTGCAACCCGTGCCCGCCACCGGGGCCCGCTATCAGGTCTCCGACGAAAACGACCGAAGTCACCATCCGTTCTGGTCGCGCGACGGGAAGGAACTGTTCTACTTCGGGAATCGGGGAAACTCGCTGGTGTCCACGACGCTCGCGTTCAACGGCGGCCTGACCGCGGGCCGGCCCTTGCCGGTACCGGGCGACCATCCGAGCAATACCACCGCCCTGTCGCAACTCAACTACGACATCACTCCGGATGGACGTGGATTCGTGTTCACGCGGCCCGTTTCGGGGCCGGGCGCTGGCGCCGACGCGCAGGGTGGCCGCAGTTCGGTGAAGGTTGTGCTCAACTGGTTCGAGGAGTTGAAGCGACTGGTCCCCGCCAGGCCGTAGTCTCCCGCTACGCGCCGAATTGCCTCAGATGATGGCGGAACGGTCCACGGCGCCGAGAGCCGAGCTGGAGGCTGCGCTTCGCGCCATCGATCCTGAGGCCATGGCCACGGCCGACTGCTTCTGGCACATGTTCCGGACCGGACGCCGAGGGCCGTCTCGAGCGGGGCTGAACAAATACCGTCGTCGGACACCGCCGCGAAGACGCCCGGTTGCGGTAGGTGAAGCAAGCGGGCTTGTTCGCTACCGGGTATCCTCAGCGCCCAGTGGCCGCTAGCTCGATCAGGCTCGAATGACTGGAGTCCATTTGACGATTCGCCGGTGGGAGGCGCTGCTTCTGGCTGGGATTCTCCTGTGCCTCGCGCTCGGTGCGAACGCATCCGCCCAGGGCCTCGTCACCTGGCAGCAGATCGCGGATCAATCGGTGTCGCCGCCCGATGCCCGAATCCAGTATGGGGACGACGAGCGGCGATTCGGGGACCTGCGCCTGCCTCAAGGACCGGGCCCTCACCCGGTGGCGGTGGTGATTCATGGCGGCTGTTGGCGCTCCGAATACGACTTGATGCACATCTCGCCCGTCAGCGCGGCGCTCACCAAGGCCGGCATCGCGACGTGGACACTCGAGTTCCGGCGCATCGGCGACGTTGGCGGAGGGTGGCCGGGGACATTCGCTGACGTCGCTCGCGGCACCGACTATCTGCGCACCCTCGCTCTCAAGTTCCCGCTGGATCTCAGTCGCGTTGTCCTCGTCGGCCATTCCGCGGGTGGTCATCTCGCACTCTGGCTCGCCGCGCGCCGGAATCTACCGAAGGCGAGCCCCTTGTTCTCCGAGACGCCGTTGCCCGTGTGGGGCGTCGTGTCACTTGCCGGGATCACGGATCTGAGGCGGTACCGCGAGGGTCCGGGCGGCTGCAACGCGTCGGTCGGGAAACTCCTGGGAGGTTCGCCGGGCAAGCTACCTGAGCGTTACGCCCAGACGAGTCCGATCGAGTTGCTTCCGCTCGGTGTGCCGACGCGCCTGGTGCAAGGCGACATCGATCCCATCGTTTTCGTCGAGCCGAGCAAGCGCTTCGCGACGCAAGCTGCGGCGAAAGGCGATGACGCGCAGGTCGTCTTGATTGATGGGGCAGGGCACTTCGACCTGATTGCGCCGTTCGCGCCGGCGTGGTCCAGGATCGAGCGAACCATCCTGTCGCTCGTCGCCGCGCGTTGAGTGCTCGCCGTAAGATTCCCCGACCACCATTCTCCGCGTCCAGAATCTTCGAAAAACGTTTGGGAAGCTCGTCGCGGTAGACGATGTGTCGTTCACGCAGAGCCGAAACGCGATCTTCGAAAACCTCGAGCTGTTGAAGTCGCGCGGCAAGGCGATTCTCTACACGACGCACTACATGGAGGAGGTCGAGCGTCTCGCCGATCGCATCATCGTCATGGATCACGGAAAAGTGATTGCCGAGGACACGCTCGAAGGACTCCAGTCGCGGGTCGCGGTGGCTGGCGAGAAGGCGACGCTCGAATCGGTATTTCTGACCCTCACCGGAAGGAGCCTGCGAGACTGATGGCCCTGATACCGCTCCGCGCCATGGTCCACAAGGACCTGCAGCTGTTCTTCAGCGACCGGCGCTCCGTGATCGTCAGCTTCGTGGTGCCCATCGCGATCGCTTCGTTCTTCGGATCGATCTTCAGCGGCCCCAGCCAAAACAGCGAGGCGGC
>JANMVV010000063.1:0-6711 GCA_031392925.1 Vicinamibacteria bacterium | reverse complement strand
CAGGGATTCGCACAAGGCACGCCACCACCGGGATCGCCCGCGGCCCAGACCGTCGCCAACTGGACCATCATGGGGGGGACGGGAATCTTCGCCGGAGTTCGAGGGACGGCGGGGAACGCCGCTCCCCCGGGTCAGGCCGCGCCGAACCCTCGTCAGGCTTCCATCGTTGAGGATCCGGCGTTCCGCCGCGTGAATGGCGGAGGGAAGAGCCGCTTCATCTTCTACATTCTCGACGAGCCCGCGCCAACGATGTTGAACCCGGAGAAGTAGCCGCCCGCTCCGCCCACCTGTGCTGCCCGCCTGGACGGGATCCTACGGCACAGGTTGGCGCCCCCCCCTGTGGTTTGTCGGTAACATGGAAGCGCTCCATGACCCTGACCGCAGGCGCCCCCGACGGTCTCTACCCGATCCTGCGCTTCGGCCGGTTCACGTTGGACCGGGCCACCCGGCAGTTGACGTCCGACGCTGCGGTGGTGCACCTGACCCCGAAGGCCTTCAATCTGCTCTCCCTGCTCGTCGAGGAAGCGCCGCGGGTGGTCGAGAAGGGGGAACTGCATCGCCGCCTCTGGCCGGACAGCTTCGTGTCCGACGCGACCCATCTCGGCTTGATCAAGGAATTGCGCCGGGCCCTCAAGGACGAAGGCGACGGCGCCGTGATTCGGACCGTGCACGGGGTGGGTTACGCGTTTGCCGCGCCGCTTCAGAAGGTTCCGGTCGGCGGGCGTTCTCCGCTGGCCTGGGTGATGGTCGGATCCAGCGTGGTGCCGCTCCAGGAAGGCGAGAACCTGATCGGTCGCGACGAGGCGTGCACGGTCCGCGTGGAACTGCCGAGCATCTCCCGCCGGCACGCGCGGATCGTCGTCACCGGTCTCGACGCCACGATCGAAGATCTCGGCAGTCGGAACGGGACGAAGATCGGCGGCCAGGCGGTCACGCAGCCGACCGCGCTGCGCGAGGCCGATGGGATCCAGGTGGGGGATGCAACCCTGACCTTCCACGTTTCGGCGGCGACGCCGCCCAAAGAGACTCTGCCGAATCGCTAGGGGCGGGACCCTGGCCGCACCGGTGGTTGTGCGGCGGCCGCGCCGTTGCGCTCAATGCGCGGCGGGTGAATTCAGCCAGCCGTGGGAGCGCAGCCAGTCCTCCAGCCGCTTCGGCCAGTCCGATGCGGGCCCCAGATCCGTGCGCGTGCCGAAGCCGTGGGGCCCCTTCTCGTACAGGTGCAGTTCCGAATCGACCTTGAAACGCCGCAGGGCCTCAAAGAACATGAGGCTGTTCTCGAGCGGCACCGTCGTGTCCTCTTCGGTGTGGACGAGGAACGCGGGTGGCGTGTCCTTCGTGACTTGCAGTTCCGTGGAGAGGCGATCGACCAATTCAGGCGATGGATTCTCCCCGAGCAACGCGCGCCTCGAGCCCATGTGCGCAAAGGGCTCCTTCATGGTGATCACCGGATAGAGGAGGGCGATGAAGGTGGGTCGCGCGCTCACCGCATCGAGCGCGGCTCCGGTTTTGCCCTCGGGTGCGTCGTAGAGCGTGGCCGCGGTGGATGCGAGGTGCCCGCCCGCCGACGAGCCCATCACGCCGATGTGATCCTCGCGGATGTCGAACTCCTTCGCGCGTGACCGCACCAGCCGGACCGCGCGGAGCACGTCCTGCAGGGGTGCCGGATGCCCGTACTCGACCAGCCGGTATCGGAGGACGAAGGCCGAGACGCCGAGACGGTTGAGAAAGCGAGCGAACTCATCCCCTTCCTTGGCCACGGCGAGCCGGACGTAGCCGCCGCCCGGGCAGATGATGACCGCGGTGCCGTTCGCCGAGTCCTTCGGGGCGGGAAAGTAGGTGAGGGTGGGGACCTGAACGTTGGACGTGCGGTCGTTCTCGACCCGCTCGACCCCGCCGTCGGGCTTCGCGTTCGGGACTCCTTCCGGCCAGAGGGGAATCAGGCGAGCGTCGTCGACGGCCGCCGCCGACGCGACGAGCGCGCAGGCCGCGAGCACGCTCGCGGTGACGAAGGCGCGGCCGAGCCGGGTCACATGCGGAACACGCCGAAGCGTGTCTCCGGAATCGGAGCGTTGAGCGCGGCGGAAATGCCAAGGCCGAGGACCATCCGGGTGTCGCGGGGGCGGATGACGCCGTCATCCCACAGGCGCGCGGTGGAGAAGTAGGGGCTGCCCTCCTCGTCGTACTTGGCGAGGGTCGGCGCCTTGATCGCGTCGATCTCTTCGGCGGTCATGGTCTGACCGGCACGCGCCGCCTGTTCGACCTTCACCTGGGCGAGGACGGAGGCCGCCTGTTCGCCGCCCATCACGGAGATCCGCGCGTTCGGCCACATCCACAGCTGGCGGGGCGAATACGCGCGGCCGCACATGCCATAGTTGCCGGCCCCGAAGCTGCCGCCGATGATCACCGTGAACTTGGGCACCGCGGCGTTTGCCACCGCGTGGACCATCTTCGCGCCGTCCTTCGCGATCCCGCGATGCTCGTACTCCTTGCCGACCATGAAGCCGGTGATGTTCTGGAGGAAGACGAGGGGAATCTTTCGCGCGCAGGCGAGCTCGATGAAATGAGTGGCCTTGAGCGCGCTCTCCGAGAAAAGGACGCCGTGGTTCGCGAGGATCGCCACCGGCAGCCCCATGATCCGCGCGAAGCCCGTGACGAGCGTGGTTCCGTAGAGGGCCTTGAACTCGTCGAACCGACTGCCATCGACGATGCGCGCGATGACTTCGCGCACGTCGTAGGACTTGCGCGAGTTCGTGGGGATCAACCCGCCGAGTTCCGCGGGGTCGAAGGCGGGATCCTCGGGCGCGCTGACGTCCCAGGGCATTTCCTTGCGGGAGGTGAGCGTCGCCACGATGTCCCGGGCCCGGTTGAGAGCGTCGTGTTCGTTGAGCGCCAGGTGGTCGGCGACCCCGGAGATGCGCGTGTGAACGTCGGCGCCGCCGAGTTCCTCCGCGGTGACCTCTTCGCCGGTGGCCGCCTTCACCAGGGGCGGGCCGGCGAGGAAGATCGTGCCCTGGTTCTTGACCATGATGGTCTCGTCGCTCATCGCGGGGACGTAGGCGCCGCCCGCGGTGCAGGAGCCGAGAACGACCGCGACCTGGGGGATGCCGAGAGCGCTCATGCGCGCCTGGTTGAAGAAAATCCGGCCGAAGTGATCGCGGTCGGGAAAGACCTCGGATTGAAGCGGGAGGAACGCGCCCCCGGAATCGACGAGATAGACGCAGGGCAGGCGGTTCTGCTGGGCGATCTCCTGAGCGCGGAGGTGCTTCTTCACGGTGAGGGGGAGGTAAGAGCCGCCCTTCACCGAAGCGTCGTTCGCGATGATCATGACCTCGCGACCCGACACCCGGCCGATGCCGGTCACCATGCCCGCGCTGGGAGCCCCGCCGTCGTACAGGCCGTTCGCGGCGAGCGCTCCCACCTCGAGAAGTGGAGAGCCCTCGTCGAGCAGGAGGTCGATGCGTTCCCGCACCGGGAGCTTGCCCTGGTCGCGTTGCCGCTTCTGCGCGCTCTCCCCGCCGCCCGCTCGCGCCACCGCGAGCATTCGGGAAAGCTCGTCCTCGAGCTCGTTCATGCGGGCCAGGTTGTTCGCGAAATCAGCGGAGGCCGTGTCGATCCGGGAAGTGAGAACACTCATGAGGGCTGGAGTATGCCAGCCCCGGGGGCGCCCCGCTTTCCTGGCTTCCTTTTGACGGCGGGCCTAACCCCCGCGTAGTCTGGCTCGATGAGGTCAGCCAAAGAGTGGGCGCATTGGTCCGATGAGCGCCTGCTCGAGCTGCGCATGTGCGATCTTGGTCTGCGCATCGAAGGCACCGCGCTCGACGAGCGGGTGCGCGCGCTCTACGCGAACCTGGAGGCTTCGGGCTTGCGCTTCCGGCCCCATGTCTGGCTCTCGGACGAATGGTTCTGCCCTGACGGCGTCCCTGGCATCGCCATTCCGTTCTACCTGGCTCACGCCCGGCTCATGCGGCTCGAACGGTCGCAGATGCTCGAAGTAGAGGGCGGCACGCCCGAGTGGTGTCTGCAGATCCTGAGGCACGAGGCCGGCCACGCCATCGAGAACGCGTACGACCTTCGCCTGCGCCGCCGTCGCACTCAGGTCTTCGGGAGCACTTCGGAGCCCTATCCCGACCGCTACACGCCGCGCCCCTACAGCCGCCGTTTCGTCGTCCACCTCGACGCCTGGTACGCGCAGGCCCATCCGGACGAGGACTTCGCGGAGACCTTCGCGGTGTGGCTCGATCCGGAAAGCGACTGGCGCCGGGAGTACAAAGGATGGCCGGCGCTTAAGAAGCTCGCGTATGTGGACGACGTGATGAGCGGGCTTCAGGACCGGCCGCCCAAAGTGAAGACGCGGCGCACGATCACCCCCCTCTCCTCGTTGCGTTATACGTTGCGCCAGCACTACGACTCGCGTCGTGCTCACTACGGCGTCCAGCATCCCTCTTTCCACGACGCCGGCCTCACACGGCTGTTCGGTCTGAAGCCGCGAGCCGGGCTGCGCAGCGTTCCCGCGGAGCAGGTGATCCGGGATCTGAGCGAGGACGCCCGGCGCACGGTGGGCCGCTGGACCGGCGCCTACCAATACGTGATCGAGACCATCATCGAGGCCATGGTGGCGCGCTGCCGCCACCTGGGTCTTCGTTCCACCCTGCCTCTGGCCCGCGCGCGCCTGGGCTTCACCACCCTGTTGACGGTGGCGACCATGAAACACCTGCACAGCGGACGGCATCGGGTGGCGTTGTGAAGGCCCTGCGTCCGTTACGCGTGCTCGTGCTCGTGCAGAAGGGGCTGATTCCCCCCGACGAGGCCACTCCCGACGAAGTGCTTCAAGCACCCTGGAAGATGGAGTACGGCATCATCAAGACCCTGCGGTCGCTCGGGCACACCGCGATCCCGCTCGCGGTCGAGAGCGACCTCGGGGTGATTCGCAAGGCCATGGACGAGGAGAAGCCGCAGATCGCGTTCAACTGCCTCGAGGGCTTTGACGAGGTCGCGACCTGGGACGCGAACGTGGTCGGCTACCTCGAGATGTTGAAGCTGCCCTACACCGGGTGCAATTCGCGAGGCATGCTGCTCGGTCGCGACAAGTCGCTCACCAAGACCTTGCTCTCCTACCACCGCATCCCGGTGCCGCGCTTCCTGATCGTGCCCCGCGAGCGCAAGGTGAAGCGCCCCAAGCGGCTCGCCTTCCCCCTTTTCGTGAAGTCGCTGACCATGGATGCGTCGATCGGGATATCGCAGGCCTCCGTGGTCGAGACCGACGCGAAGCTTTCGGAGCGTGTTGCCTTCATCCACGAATCGATCGGGACCGACGCGCTGGTGGAGCAGTACATCGAGGGCCGCGAACTGTACGTGGGGATCCTGGGCAACCAGAGGCTCCAGGCTCTCCCGGTGTGGGAGTTGTCCTTCGCCAAGATGCCCGAGGAAAGCCAGAAGATCGCGACCGAGCGGCTGAAGTGGAGCCTCGCTTACCAGAAGAAGCATGGGATTGACAGCGGCGCCGCGGAGCTCGATCCCGCCTCGGCCCTGGCCATGCAGGAGCTGTGCAAGCGGTCCTACAAGATCCTGATGATGTCCGGCTGCGCGCGCCTCGACCTCAGACTCTCGCCGGAGGGACGCGCCTACGTCATCGAGGCCAACCCCAATCCGCAGCTCTCGCCCGACGAAGACTTCGCCCAGGCCGCCATGGCCGCGGGAATCAAGTACGCGGAGCTGATCCAGCGGCTCTTGAGCCTCGGCCTGCGCTGGGAGACGACCCGGAGCTGAAACGCGCGGTCACGAGGCCCCTGGAGGTCGTCCGGGGGCGAGGTCGATGAGCAGAGCGCGATCCGCAGGCTCATGAGCGCATTCTCTCTGGGTGGCCTCGGCAGATAAGCTTCCCCCATGTCAGAGCAGAATCATCACAAGGTCGTCATCCTCGGATCCGGGCCGGCGGGCCTCACCGCAGCCATCTACGCCTCGCGGGCCGAACTCAAGCCCCTGGTCATCGAGGGCGGCGGGAACGACGATCCCACCGACGTCGCGGGCGGCCAGCTCATGCTCACTACCGAGGTCGACAACTATCCCGGCTTCCCGAAGGGCATTCTCGGGCCCGAGCTGATGGAAGGCATGCGCAAGCAGGCGGAGCGTTTCGGCACCCAGTTCGTGACCGGATCCGTGACCTCCGCGGTGCTTGGCTCGCGGCCCTTCGTGCTCAAGACCAGCATCGGCGACTTCACCACCGACGCCCTCATCGTGGCCACCGGCGCGCGCGCCAAGTGGCTGGGGATCGACGAGGAGGTGGAATTCCGCACGAAGATCGGCGGCGTTTCGGCCTGCGCCACCTGCGACGGCTTCTTCTACAAGAACAAGCACGTGCTGGTGGTGGGCGGCGGCGACACCGCGATGGAAGAGGCGACCTTCCTCACCAAGTTCGCCTCCAAGGTCACGGTCGTGCATCGCCGCGACGCCCTGCGCGCTTCGAGGATCATGCAGGAGAAGGCGCAGAAGAATCCGAAGATCGAGTGGCTTCTCGACTCCGCGATCGAGAAGTATCTCGGCAAGAGCGAGGGCAAGCTGAAAGGCGCGCTCATCCGCAATCTCAAGACCGGGGAGACGAAGGAAGTGGAATGTGGCGGCGTCTTCATGGGAATCGGCCATGAGCCCAACACCGCGGTATTCGCCGGACAGCTCGAGATCGACCCGAGCGGCTACCTGATCACGAAGCCC
>JANMVV010000059.1:0-2597 GCA_031392925.1 Vicinamibacteria bacterium | reverse complement strand
GTTCCGCCACGCCCGCGTTGATGAAGCGTTCCGGAAAGCGCTCTCGAAAGGGCTCCATCACCATGAAGCCCAGATCGCCGGTCAGTAGAACGATTCGGGGATCAGACGCAGCCAGCCGACACAGCTCGCGGACCAGTGCCTGTCTCAAGGCGCACCCTCGAGTTCCGTCATCGCAATCCCGTATTCCTCGGCGCTCATCGGCAGGTAGTGCCAGTTGATGGGATTCGTCGGCAGGTCCGAACGCGTGATCGGAATGCCCCGCTCCATGTAGGGCACGCCCTTCCCGAAAGTTGTCCGAGCCAGAACAATATGCGGCGGTTGATCACCCTTAGGGTCGGACGGGGCCAGCGCGCGGATGAGTCCCGGGAGGTCGTGGCCGTCCACCTCAGTGACACGCCAGCCGAAGGCCTCCCATCTCTGGCCCAGATTGGAATAGTCGAGGACATCCCGGGTTCGGCCGAAGGCTTGCTGCCCATTCCAGTCAAGCACCGCGGTCAGCCGCCCCAGCCGGTGGTGCGCGGCGAAGGCGGCCGCCTCCCAGACCGACCCTTCATTGCATTCGCCGTCGCTCAAGAGGCAGAACGCTCGCCGGTTCGATCCCTGCATCCGGGCGCCGAGGGCGGCTCCCACCGCGAAGGCGAGGCCGTGTCCGAGCGAGCCCGTCGAAAAGTCGACACCGGGGAGGATGGCTTCTGGATGGACGCCAAGGTGCGAGCTGTCCCCGCAAAAGGTGCCAAGGTCCGCCTCGGAGATCCACCCCTTCAAGGCGAGAGCGGCGTAGAGCGCCAAAGCGGCATGGCCTTTGCTCAAGACGAAACGATCCCGATCCGGGTCATCGGGCCCGGTCGCCCGCAACATGTCCCCGTATAGCGCAACCAGGATCTCAACCACGCAAAGACAGGAACCGATGTGCCCGACATTCGCGCGCCGCGACTGGGAAACAATGATCCGGCGCATCTGCCTTGGATCGATCGACACGGCGCCAGGGTTCGACACGGCGCCAGGGTTCGACCCGCCATCGAGGACCATCGGCGAGGAGCGTAGCATGATCGTCACCCGGAGGATCAGGCCCGATCAGGGTCCGAAGCCGGGCCCCAGGGGCTCGGGTTTATAGTCAATAAATGAGCCGGACTCAGTCTGACCCAGGGCGAGTCGTCGTCCTGGGCGCGGGGATGATCGGCTCCGCGATGGCGCAGGACCTGGCCGCCGTCGGCGGACTCGAGGTCCACATCGCCGACTCCCGGCCGGAGGCACTCGACCGCGTCTCGAAGAAGGCCCCGGTGCGGACGCACCAGATCGACCTCAGCCGGCCGGAGGCGGTACGCACGCTCCTCAAGGACTTCCGCCTGGCCATCGGCGCGCTGCCCAGCCTGATCGGCCTGCAGTCGGTAAAAGCCAGCATCGAAGCGGGCTGCGACATGGTCGACATCAGCTTCATGTCCGAGGATGCGCGCACTCTCGATGCCCTGGCCCGCGAACACGGAGTCACCGCGGTCACCGACTGCGGGGTCGCCCCGGGGCTCACCAACATGGTGGCGGCCTACGCGGCGAGCCGGTTCGATTCCTGCGAGCGAATCGAGATGTCGGTGGGAGGCCTGCCCGCGATTCGAAAGTGGCCGTTCAACTACAAGGCCGGCTTCGCGCCCTGGGACGTCATCGAGATCTACACGCGGCCCGCCGCGGTGGTGGAGAACGGGCGAGTGGTCATCAGGGAAGCGATGTCCGACCTCGAACTCATCGACGTTCCTGGAGTGGGCACCCTGGAATCGTTCGTCACCGACGGTCTGCGCAGCCTCGCCGACACCCTGAAGGTCCCCAACATGGTGGAGCGCACGCTGCGCTGGCCCGGCCACGTCGAGCTCATGCGGGTGTTCCGGGAAACCGGCCTCTTCTCGCTCACGCCCATCCCGGTGGGCGGACAGATGCTTCGGCCCCGGGACATGACCGCGGCTCTTCTTTTTCCAATGTGGACCTTCGAGGAGGGAGAAGCCGACATCACGGTGATGCAGGTGCGATCTTCGGGCTTGAAGGGTGGAACGCCGCACAGATTCACTTTCGATTTCGTGGATCGGTTCGATGCGGCGAGCGGTCTGCGCAGCATGTCGCGGTCGACCGGGTTCACCGCCTCCGCGGTCGCGGGTCTGATCCTCGATGGCACGCTCAAAGAGCCCGGCGTCCACGCGCCCGAGGCTCTGGGCGCTCGACCGGGAATCCTCGATCGCGTGCTCGACTACCTGAGAGCCCGGGGCGTGCGCTGTGAAATGTTTGCCGGTTCGTGACCCAGCGTGATGGTCAGTTGACCAGCTCGAGGGGTGGCCCGAATCCTGGCTCAGCGTGACCGTGGTCGCGAAGGACGCCACCCTCGCCGACGCGCTCTCCAAGGTGGGCTTCCTGCTCGGTCCGGCCAGAGCGCTCGCCGTGATCGAGTCGTTCCCCGGCGCCACCGCGGTGATCTTCTTCAGAAACTCGAAAGGTGAATTGGATCTCATCTGCTCGAAAGCCCTTCTCCCCCGCTTCAGGAAGACACCAGGAGTCACGCCATGAACCCGATGAAGACCACGCTGGCCTCTCTTACCATCGCCCTCGCGGCCGGCCTC
>JANMVV010000428.1:0-2162 GCA_031392925.1 Vicinamibacteria bacterium | reverse complement strand
TTGGGATGGACCTTGCGGCCTTCGCCGCGCACGCCTCCCATGAGCTCGGAGGCGCGATTCGCCAGAACCTCGTTCGCGTTCATATTCGACTGGGTGCCCGAGCCGGTCTGCCAGATGGCGAGCGGGAACTCCGCGGGGTGCTTCCCGCCGATGACTTCGTCGGCGGCCTTGACGATGGCCTCCGCCTTGGTGGGATCGAGAGCGTTCAGATCCATGTTGACGAGCGCCGCGGCCTTTTTGACGAGCACCAGGGCGCGGATGAATTCGGGCGGCATCTTCTCGGTCGAGATCCGGAAGTTCTCGAGCGAGCGCTGGGTTTGAGCGCCCCACAGTCTGTCCGCGGGAACTTCGATGGGGCCGAAGCTGTCTTTCTCGATGCGTGTGGAGGTCATTTCGGCAGGAGTTTACGGCGGGGGGGCCGCGGGGCTCTGAAACCGGGCCCTGACTGCGAAGAGCGGAATACGCGTGCGAGAATCGTGAGATGCGGCAGCTCTTCGGGGGAGCTTTGATGGCGGTGCTTGGCGCGGCGACGCTTGGCGCGCAGGACACGGCCGCGATCGATCGCGCCTTCGAGGCCTTCTGGAACGCCGGATCTGCGAAGGCCGCGGAGAAAGCGGCGACGGGGATCCTCGCCACCGGCGCCTCATTCGCGGCCGTTCAGGAACGCCTGGCCGACGGCCGGCCCTACAAAGCGGACGTGGAGACTGGCGAGCTTCACTGGACCACGCTGCCCGGCGGCGGAGCCCGGCATGCGACCACGGTGGTGATCCCGAAGGATTACAACCCCGCGGTGAAGTACCCCGTGAGGGTGTACCTGCACGGAGGCGTTGCGAGGCCCGACCCGGAGGAGAACAATGAGCCCGACCGGCCCGGCGCCGGACCGCCCAGCCGTCCGAGACGGCGCCTTCAGTTCAAGGAGCGTTACCTCGCGGTCTATCCCTTCGGATATGCGGAAGCGGAGTGGTGGTTCTCGAATCAGATGACGAACCTGGACGAGATCCTCGACCGCCTCAAGCGTTCGTACAACGTCGACGAGAACCGCGTTCACCTGATGGGCGTCTCCGATGGCGGCACCGGCGTCTACTTCGTGGGCCTCAAGAATCCCACCCCCTGGTCCGTCTTCTTCCCTCTGAACGGTTTTCTCCGCGTTCTCTCCAATCCCCTGACCCGCGTCGATGGCGAACTCTTCACCACCAACCTCACCAACCGCCCCATCTACGCGGTGAACGGCGAGATGGATCCGCTCTACCCGGCGATCGCCGCCTATCCCTCCATGGTGATGCTGAAGCGGGCGGGAGCGAACCTGACCTTCCGGGTGATGCCCGGCGCGGGACACGACACCTCGTGGTGGCCGACCGAGGTGAATCCCATCGACGCCTTCGAGCAGGCGCACGCTCGCGATCCGCTTCCCGACTCGCTTGCGTGGGAGACCGAGCGAGTCGATCGGTACAACCGGATCGCGTGGCTGGTCGTGGATCGCCTCGATCCCGCGAAGAACAAAGGCGTCTTCGCCGAAAACAACACGCTCGAGATCCAGGATCCCACAGACTTCGGTCTACGCGTGGACTCAACCAAGGGCGACGGCAGGAAAGTCATCGACATCATCGACGGCACCACCGCCGCGGCCATGGGGCTGAAGAGGGGCGACACCATCGTCCGCATGGGTCCGGTGGCGATTCGGTCCACCGCCGACATGGGTCGCGCGTTCGCTGAGCATCCCGCGGGCCAGCCTCTGGAATTCGAGGTGGACCGGAAGGGTCGGCGACTCACCAGGTCCGGCGTCTTTCCCCCCGCGCCGAAGCCCCCTCGGAAGGAGGAGGCGTTCAAGCACGGCCGACCGTCCGGACGCATCGCCATCACGCACAAGGGAAACCGCTTCGAGGCGCGCACCCGCGGCGTGGGGGCGTTCACGATTCTGCTGGCGCCGGCGATGATCGACTTCGACAAACCGGTCACGGTGGTGGTGAACGGGAAGACCGCGTTCGAGGGTGCGGTGGCACGCAACGGGGCTACGCTGCTTGGGTACGCGGCCCGGGACGGCGACCGGTCGATGCTGTTCGGCGCAGAGCTGCCGATAACCGTTCCCTAGGTCTCCAGGGGGAGCCCTCGTTCAGTCTGCGGGTATGACAACCTTCACATGCGCCAAAGTGGGGGCGTCCCGT
>JANMVV010000381.1:0-2183 GCA_031392925.1 Vicinamibacteria bacterium | reverse complement strand
TACCATGCCGCGACAATGCTAGCGCGGATCAATTGGACGGCAGCCCGCGTGGGCGACGTCCTTCGCGGTTCATCCAATCGGGCGGCCATACCACGGGCCGCCGCCCTGCTTGTCGCCATGATCGGGGTCGCGCCGACGGCACTCGCCCAGGGTAGTGCCGCACCCACGAACCTTCAAGCGCTCCCGCCGCAACCTGAAGGCGTACCCTGGCCGACCCTCGCCTGGCCGACCGGGCCACTCCAAGACGGCGTCGCGGATCGGCTCGGCCGCGCGCTCGCGCTCGTCGGCACACGGGATCCGAAACTCGGTGAGACCCGCGCCGTCGTCGTGATCCACCACGGACGCCTGGTCGCCGAACGCTACGCGCCGGGATTCGGACCCGACACTCCCCTCCTTTCGTGGTCGATGGCCAAGTCCGTGACCCAGGCCCTCCTCGGAATCGCTGTCCGCAAGGGGCTCGTCGACATCGACAAGCCGATGGGCAACCCTCGCTGGAACCTGGGCGACCCCCGCGCCGCGATTCCCTGGCGCCAGTGGATCAACATGACCGACGGGCAGGACTATCACGAAATTGGCGTCGTCGATCCGACGCTCAACGACGCCGCCAGCATGCTGTACGGCCGAGGGAGGCGGGACGTCGCCGGATTTGCCGCGGCGCTTCCCCTGATTCACGCACCGGGCAAGCACTGGAACTACAACTCCGCCGGTATCAACCTGATCGCCGACGCCCTGACCCGCGCGTTCGCCCCGAACGCCCCGCCGGGCGAGCGGCGCGCGCGCGTGGCCGGGGAACTGAGGGATGAACTCTTCGCACCGATCGGGATGACGTCGGCTCAGCCGGAATTCGATCAGACCGGCCTGTTTCTCGGATCCGCGCTCGTATACGCAACCGCGCGCGACTGGGCCCGCTTCGGCCTGCTCTACCTGCGGGACGGCGTGTGGGATGGCCGACGCATCCTGCCCGAAGGGTGGGTGGATTTCGCGCGCACGAAGACGCCGGCAGCCAACAGCGATGTTTACGGCGCGGGCTTCTGGGTGACCCCCGCGGTCGGCCGAGGCAAGCCGTATGTGGCGTTCGCGCCCAACGGTCCCCGCGACATCTTCCTCGCCCAGGGCCACGAGGGTCAGGTCGTGGTGGTCGTCCCTTCGAAGGATCTGGTGCTGGTGCGCCTCGGGCTCTTCGACGACTCTGTGGGTTGGGGACCGCTCGGGGAGTGGGCGGTCGGCATCATCAACTTTTTTCCAGACGTTCAGCGGAACTGATCCGCCTCGAACGCGGCAGGGCCGTCGCGGGCGTCAATGGGACGGCACGTTCACGCTCGGCGTCCGCGGCCGGCAATGGCAGCGACCACGATGCCGAAGATCGAGCCCACCACAACGGTGAACCAGATCCAGACACTCATCTGGGGAATGACGCCGATAAAGAACCACTTCGTCAGAGGAGCCATTTCGGGAAGACCGGGCGGGGGGGCGTCGTAGTGTGTGCCCCAGTTTCCAAGGATGGCGAGAAGCATCACGAGGAGCACCGGAACACGGGCGGCAAAGGCGTAAGCGACGAGGACGCGCCCAAGGGCGGGCCAAGCCTGAAGGCCGACCGCGAGCCCGACGAAGGAGCCGATCACGTAAACCGCGAAGGTGCCCAGGCTCTGCTGGCTCATGCCGAGCACGCTCGTGGCCACACCCAGAACGGGAAGGATCGCGAAACCGAGAATGGCGAGACCCAAGCCGCGGCCGACGTGCCCCGGCCCGTGCCCGCCCCGGGTCATCGTCCACCCAAACCAGGCGCCGAAGACGAGGACAAGCCACGAAATGCCGATGAGGGAGCCTCCGCCGCCCGACTCCTTGCTGAAGAGCTGGGGCGACCAGTTGAGAAGTTCGCCGACCAGCCGCAGCAGGGTGACGGCGAGGGTGACGAGCGCCGGCCCGAGGATCAACGAGGGGAGTGGCTGCGAGTCTGCTTCTTTCATGGAGCTCCAAGGATCAAGTGCCGCCCAGATGAAAGGAGGCGAGTTCCGGGAGCATAGGTGACGGCTCGCCTCACCTGTGGTGCCACCGCCGGAGAAGAGGTCCCCGAGCATGTCCGGTAAGCTAGCGGGGCCATGCGTCCCTTGTCATCCAACCTCGTCGACGAGGACAAGCGGCCCTATTTCCTGTGGGACGAGGACATCTCGCTGCGGGAGTTC
>JANMVV010000337.1:0-2552 GCA_031392925.1 Vicinamibacteria bacterium | reverse complement strand
GGAGGCATACCTCGGGTGTGGGCTCCTCTGCCGCGGATTTGCCCGGCATATCGCCCGTGGGCTGAACTTCTTGCCCGCACGTTCGCCGTGGACGTTCTCACTTGCCCCAACGGTCAGGGGCGTATGCGGTTGCTCGCAGTGATCAAGGAGCCTGCGAATATCGCCCGCTCCCTCGCTCATGTGGGCGAAGCAACCGAAGTGCCACGTCGCTCGCCCGACCGCGGCCCGCCGCTACGGGGGAGACGCCGCGTATAGTCTTCTGAACAAACGGAGAATTGCCATGCAGATGAAGAGAACCCTGGCCCTCATCAGCCTCGCCGCTTTCCTTACCCCCATTCCTTCCTGGGCTCAGGCTCGGATGGACCTTGATGCGCTCGGGAGGATCGTGCGCCTCGCCGACCCGCGCATCTCTCCGGATGGCCGGAGCGTCGTAGTCACGGCCTCCCGCGCGAACCTCGAGGAAAACCGGTTCGACACTGATCTGGTGCTGGTGGACGTCGCCACGTCGGGCATGAGAACGGTGACTTCGGGGCGACGCGGTCTCGGGCAGCCGCGGTGGTCGCCCAAAGGGGACCGCCTGGCCTTTATGGCTCAGGCTCCTGCCACGGCTTCCCGGGAGGCGAAGACGCAGGTGTTCGTACTTCCCATGGATGGCGGCGATGCGCGCCGCGTGACCGACGCTCCGAGCGGGGTTCAGCATTTCGCGTGGTCTCCCGACGGCGCCACGATTGCATTCGCGACCGCGGACGAGCCGGAGAAACTGACCGGCATCGAACGCCACAATCGATCGTTCGAAATCGGGAACGACGACTTTCTGGTTCAGGCGGCGCCCCAGCCCACGCATATCTGGGTGGTGTCCGCGGATGGAAGCGGCTCGGCGAAACGCATCACGAGCGGAACGTGGAGCCTGCCCACGAGCTTTCCTCCGGGTCCTCCCGCTTCGCCTCTTTCCTGGTCGCCCGACGGCAAGTCGATCGCTTTCACGAGAGTCGAGACACCGCACTCGGGCGATTTCGACAGTTCGCGAGTTCATATCGTGGATGTGGCCACCGGAACTCTTCGTGCGTTGACCGGCAAAGCGAACTTCGAAGGCCATCCGGTGTTTTCGCCCGATGGATCAAAGATCTCGTTCTGGCGTCCCCGCGGCGACGACTCCGCCAACGTGAACGAGATCGTGATCGCGCCCGCGTCGGGAGGCGTCGGAACGAGCGCTACGTCCACGCTCGATCGGCACATGGCCCGCGCCATCTGGATGCCCGACGGACAATCGCTTCTGGTCGGCGCGAACGACTCGACGCGTGTCTCGTTGTGGCTGCAGCCCATCGGAGGCGCTCCGCGCAAGATCGCCTTGGACGATGTAAGCCCGGCCTCCTCTTTCTGGGTCGACGTCAATGTGGGAAACGATGGCGCGATCGCGTTTGTTGGAAGCTCGACCAGCCGCCCCGCGGAGTTGTATTACCTCTCTTCGACGACCGCGGCGCCCAAACGTCTCACGGACTTCAACGCGTCCACCGCGTCCTTGGCTCTCGGCCGCACGGAAGTGATCGAGTGGCAGTCGGAGGGCTTCAAACACAACGGCATCCTGACCTATCCGCCGGGCTTTCAGCCGGGGCGGAAGTATCCGCTCGTGCTGGTCATTCATGGAGGGCCGCGGGCCGCATCCCTCGAAACTTTCGCAGGCCAGGCCCAGCTCTTTGCGGCGAAGGATTGGGTCATCTTCCAGCCCAACTATCGCGGCAGCGACCAACTCGGCCAAGCCTACCAGCGCGCCATCAACAATGATGCCGGAGCTGGTCCGGGTCGCGACGTCATGGCCGGCCTCGCCGCAGTCAAGGCCCGCGGCTTCGTGGACGAATCGCGGATCGGCGTTACCGGGTGGTCCTACGGCGGATATATGACGACCTGGCTGATCGGGAACTACCCGAACGGCTGGAGGGCGGCGATGGCGGGCGCCCCCGTCACCGACAACCTTGACCAGTACAACCTCGGCGACGGCAATGTCCGTCGTCGCTTCGCGTTTGGAGGTTCCCCCTGGACGAGCCCCGAGCGGATGAAAGCGTTCAAGGATCAGTCGCCGATCACGTACGCGCCGAAGATCCGCACTCCCACGTTGATCATGCACAACATGGGTGACTATCGCGTCACCGTGACTCAAGGGTTCCAGCTGTATCACGCGCTGAAGGACAACGGCGTCGAGACGAAGTTCGTGGGCTACCCGCTGAGCGGGCACAACGCGGCCGATCCCGTGCACCAGCGCGATGTCCAGCGTCGCTGGATGGGCTGGCTCGCCGAGCATTTCGAGAAGGCGCCTCTAGTGATCGCGACGCCGGGCAACGGAAAGCAGGACCGCTGAACCGGTTCGCCCACGCTCAACGGAGTGAGCCAGAGTCTCATGGGCGCCGCCATGTCGATGCAGGAGGCCGAGGTGGCGCCCACCACGCGACAGATCGCCGCGGGTGAAGCGGCGCGGGCTCAGCTTCAGGACGTGATGGCTCGCTGGAATGGGTTGCGGTCGGGCGGCGCGCTGACCGCCCGGGGCGGGGAACATCCCG
>JANMVV010000325.1:0-9928 GCA_031392925.1 Vicinamibacteria bacterium | reverse complement strand
GTGGCCCTGCCCCTCAACGGCCGCGACTACTCCGCCCTGACCCTGTTGACCACCGGCGTCCGCCAGTCCGCCATCGGCACGGGCAGCGCCTCCACGTTGCGCGAGGGATCGTTCAACGTCAACGGCCTGCGCAGCACCTTCAACAACTTCCTATTGGACGGCGTCGACAACAACGCCTACGGCACCAGCAACCAGGGCTTCTCGAACCAGGTGATGCAGCCGCCTCCGGACGCGGTGGCCGAGTTCAAGGTCGTGACCAACAACATGAGCGCGGAATACGGACGCGCGGGCGGCGCCACCATCAACGTGGCCTATCAGAGCGGCAGCAACCAATTCAAGGGGTCGCTGTGGGAGTTCTTCCGCGACACCGATTTGAACGCCACCGGTTTCTTCAAGCCGCTCGGCGGCCAGAAGCCGGCCATGCGCCGCAACCAGTTCGGCGGCGTGCTCGGCGGACCCATCATCAAGAACAAGGCGTTCTTCCTGGTCGACTACGAAGGGTTCCGTCAGAATCGCGAGCAGGTCGCTTTCGGCACTATTCCGACACCCGCTCAGCGCTCGGGCATCCTCTCGGTGGCGGTGCGCAACCCCCTCACCGGAGTGACCTACCCAGCGGGGACGCCGATTCCCCTGACTCCGTTCGCGGCGAAGGTCTACGCCGGCATTCCCGACCCGACGAGCGCATCCGCCGCCAACAACTATCAGACCCTCCAGGCGTTCACCAACGAGAACAACAAGTACAACGGCAAGGTCGACTATCAGGTGAACAACGCGCTGCGCGCCTTCGCCCGCTTCGGCTACCGCAAATCGGATATCTTCGACGCGCCGCTGCTGCCCCTGCCTTCGGGCGGCGCGGGTAACGGATTGACCTACACCACCAACAAGCAGTTCGCCACCGGCCTCACCTGGACGAAGAGCGACCACGAACTCGTCGAGTTCCGCTTCGCCTGGTCGCGCACGGTGGCCGGAAAGAATCCTCCCGCCCTCGGCTCGACGGGCGCCCAGGAAGCCTACGGGATCACCGGCCTGCCCACGGATCCCCGGGTCTCCGGCGGCCTTCCCACTCAGCTCACCACCGGTTACGCCGACCTCGGCCGCCAGGCCACAAATCCGCAGTGGCAGTATCCGACCGTCTTCAACCCGAAGCTGAACTACACCCTCGGCCTGGGGCGTCATTCCCTGAAGGTGGGCATCGAGTTCCAGCGCATCGAGACCGAAGTGCAGGACGTGAACCCGCTCTACGGCCGCGACACCTACTCCGGTCAATTCAGCCGGCCCACGGGCGCTGCCGCAAGCAACCTCTACAACCTCTCGGACTTCATGTTCGGCCTGCGCAGCCAGTACGCGCTCACCAATTTCTTCATCGCCAATCTGCGCCAGAACCTTTACTTCGGATACGTGCAGGACGATTTCAAGGTCAACAGCAAGCTCACCCTGAACCTCGGGCTACGCTACGAGTACGCGACGCCGCAATGGGAGCGGGACAACAACGCGACCAACTTCGATCCCGCTACAAGGTCCATGGTGCGCGCGACGAGCAGCGATCGCTATCTCGTCAATCCCGACAAGAACAACCTCGGGCCTCGCCTCGGCTTCGCCTACGCCATGGATCCGAAGACCGTGGTTCGAGGCGGCTTCGGCATCGCCTACATCCATTTCCACCGCGCGGGCGGGGGCAATCTCCTGCCCATCAACGGGCCGCAGGTCATCACCGCGGTGGTTTCGCAAAGCAATACCGCGGATGCCGCCTTCCGCACCACCCAGGCGGGGTATCCCGCCGACCTCACCACTCCGAGCAAATTCAATCCCCTGGTCGCGAACATCACCTACATGCCGAAGGACAACAAGACCACGTCCATCCAGAGCTGGTTCTTCTCCCTCCAGCGCGAACTGGCGAAGAACATCGTGGTGGACCTCGCTTACGTGGGCAATCACACCAGGGATTCCCTGCTGTTCGCGAACTACAACCAGGCCCAGCCGAACAACGCCGCGGGAACGATCGCTCTCGCCGCCCGCCGGCCGATTCCCGAATACGGCGATATCACCTATGCCTTCAACGGCGGGTTTTCGCGTTACAACAGCTTCCAGATGCGCCTCGAAGGACGGCGCGGCAGCCTGACCTTCCTGAGCTCGTTGACCCTTTCCAAGGCGAAGGACAACGGAGCCGGGTCCCTCGAAAACCCCAACGGGAACTTCCCGGCGCCCCAGGACATCAACAACCTCGGCGCGGAATACACGACGTCCGCCTTCGACCAGCCCTGGAACAGCACGATCAGCGTGGTCTGGCAGCTTCCCTTTTTCAAGGGCAACAAGGTCCTCGGCGGGTGGCAGATCGCGGCCATCAACAACATGTGGGCGGGCGAAGCCGTGACGTTCCAGTACACGCCCACCGCCGCCACCGTGGTCTCGGGCATCGCCCAGGACTTCCGCGGAGCCAACAACTACCGCCCCAACATCACCTGCGACCCCACCCTGCCCGCCGACCAGCGAACCGTGACGCAATACTTCAACCCCGCCTGCGTGGTGGCTCCGACCGACCCGTCTCAACCCTTCGGCAACGCGGCCCGCAACACGGCTCGCGGTGATTCCATCTACCAGCTCGACATGGCCCTGTCGAAGTCCTTCGAAGTGTCGAGAGGCAAACGCATCGAGTTCCGCGTGGAGGCGTTCAACGTCCTCAACAAGACGAATTTCCGCGCCCCCAGCGGCAACCGTAGCGCCGCGACGTTTGGAAGCATCACCGCGACCTACGATCCGCGTCAGATCCAGTTGGGCGCGAAGTTCGCGTTCTAGGGACTACGGTTCCCGGATTCCTGGCGTGGCCGCGCCTGGCTTGACCCAGGTCTTCTCCAAGCCAACCGGAAGGGCTCTCCTCGGAATCGGCCTGCTGATGGTCGGCGCCGCCGTGTGCGAGGCCGGCGCCCGTCCCTTTGAATCCAGGTGGCGGCAGCTCAAGGCGAGCCTGTCGAATCAGGATCTGTACCGCCTCCTGTGGGCCCTGCCCAAGGGGGGCGATATACACAATCATCATGAGTACTCGGTGCCCATGACGTTCTGGCTCGAGGGCGCCCAAAGAGGCAACTACTACACCCGGTCCAGGCTCGGCAAGTGCGGCGAGACGGATCCGCTGCAATGGCTGACCCTCCGGAAAGACTCGGTGAGCCGCCTGCCTCCGTGCCAGCAACCCGATTTCACACCGGTCGGTTCCTTGAGCGAGTCGCAGCGGCGGGCCTGGATCCTCGCCCTGACCCTGGACGGGCGTGAATCCCGTGAGGAATTCTTCGAACGAATCGTCCTCCGCCTGGGAGATCTCGAACGCGACCCGAGACTGATCTCCGACGCCTTGGTCGTGGCTCAGCGGCAGCTCCAGGCGCAGCACGCGGTCTATCTCGAAACCCAGGCGGATCCAAGAGGGTTCACGGGTCTCACCGAGGATCAGGGCGCCGAAGTCATCCGAAGGCGTCTGGCCCAGGCCGATTCGGTGCGGACCGGCGTCTCCGTGCGCATGCAGGTGTCAACCGTGCGCTTCCTCGACGACGCGGAGGCGGATGTGCGCGACGGATTCGCCTTTGTTCACCGCAACCGGGATCTTTGGGCCGGAGTGAACCTGGTCGGCCGTGAGGACAACCCTGCGGGCAGGCCCGCCCGATTTGTCACCGTGATCCGCGATCTCCGCCAGAAGTATCCGGATGTTCTCCTGAGTCTCCATGCGGGCGAGAGCAGCGAACGCGACACCAGCGTCGCCGAAACCCTTGCCCTGGGAGCGAGCCGTATCGGGCACGGGATCAATGCCCACCTCGATCCGCGCGCGATGGAGTTGCTCAAGAGCCGCCGCTATCTGATCGAGGCGAGTCTCATCAGCAACCTCGAGCTTGGCTACGTGAAGGATCTGCGAGATCACCCTTTCCCCGGGTACCTCCGACAAGGGATCCCGGTGTGCCTCAACACCGATGACCTGGGAATCCTGCAGTCGAATCTGACCGACGAGTATTTCGCCGCCGTCGCGCTGTTCGACCTCACGTGGGCGGAAGTGGTTCAGATCGGCCGATGGAGCCTGGAGTTTTCGTTCGCGGAGGAGGGGCTCAAGAAAGATCTGGTGGCTCGCTACGACAAAAACGTCGCGAGATTCGAGGGGGAGTACGGAGCGGCGGATTGGCAGTCCAGGCTGTCAAAGGTGATGCCGCAGACGTCCGGGTCCACGAGAAGGACCATGAGCCTGCGGACGAAATAGAGTCCGCACGCACGCCCGGCAAGGTTCGCGCTCACAGGAAGGATTTGAAGCGGATCGGCCGCGACTAGCCTACTCGTGGCGCAACGCCTGAGTGGGGGCGATTCGCGAGGCCCGGCGCGCGGGCACATAGGTCGCGAGCATGGTCACGAGGAGCATCGACGGCACCACCACGAGATACGCCACGAAGTCGACTCGACCCGCGTTGAACAGCATGGTGTTCATGAGCTGTTCGACGCCTATGCCCATGGCGAGACCGATCGCCGTTCCAGCTCCGACGAGCACCAGCCCCTTGCCCATCATCAGCCGGAGGACGTCCACCTTTCCCGCGCCGATGGCCATGCGAATTCCAATCTCACGGGTCCGGCGACTCACGTTGTAGGCCATGAGCGCATACAGGCCCGCACTCGCCAGCAGCAGGCCGACCGTCCCCAGGGTGCCCACGAGTTCGATCGCGACGCCGGGACCTTCCACCGCATGGTATCGATACAGGTCGGCATAGGTGCGCAGTTCCGAGATCGGCAGGTTCGGGTCGAGGCTCCGGACGATGTCCTTCAGCGGATTGACCCATTGCAGCGGATCGCCGGTGGTCCGCAACAACAGGATGAGGCGCGCGACCTGGTGCTGGGTCACCGGCAGGTAGACGAAGTCGGTCGGCTTTTCAGTGGTCCCTCGATACTTGACGGTCTGCGCAACGCCCACGATCTCCACCGCGGGGCCGTTGCTTCGGTCGAGCCGGAAGCGCCGGCCCACCACTTCGGCAAGGGGGGTGCCCGGCCAGTAATGCTTCGCGAACTGCTCATTGACCACCGCGATCTTCGGGGCATCGGCGGTATCGGAGGTGAGGACGCCTCGCCCCCGAAGAAGCGGGATACCCATGGTCTCGAAAAACCCCTTGTCGACGGTGTCCATGGACGAGGTGAAGTTCTCGCGGTCCCGCGGCATCTCAAAGCCGTCGGGCACGAAGGCCACGCGATCGAACTCGTCGAGGCCGAGGGGCGGACTCTGGGTGAGAGCCGCGCCGGAAACCCCGGGAAGAGCTTGCGCTCGTTCGGTGAGCCTCTCGTAGAACTGCTGGGTCTGCGCCGCGTCATACTGGATGAGGCGAGGGTCGAACCTGGCCATGAGGAGCGGGGCATTCGCGAACGCGGTTCCCTCCGCAAAACTCTCCTTGAAGCTCCTCGACATCAGAAGGGTGGCGGTGAGCAGCATCAGGGACATGGACACCTGCGCCACCACCAGCAGCTTTCGGCCCCATAGTCGCTTCCGGCCAGGCAGCTCGGTGTCGGCCGTCTTGAGTCCCTTGACCAGATCGGTGCGAGTGCTCTGCAACGCGGGGGCGAGACCGCAGGCGAGGGCGCTGAGGACGGACACCAGGAGGCTCGCGAACAGGATGCGAGTGTCCATCCGGAAGGGGACGGTCAGCGGCAGTTCGGAAGGAATGCGGAACGTCTGCATGAAGTTGATCCCGGCGTACCCCACGGCGATGCCGCCCAGCCCGCCCAAAAAAGCCAGGATCAGGCTCTCGGTCAGCAGGAGTCGGATCAGCCGGGATCTTCCGGCGCCCATGGAGAGACGAATGGCGATCTCCCTTGTCCGCGTGCTGGCGCGGCTCAGGAGAAGTCCGGCCACGTTGGTGCAGGCCACGAGGAGCACGGCTACCGCGAGGACCGAGAAGATCACGCTGAATTTCCAGTTGATGTCGTCGCCGCGGGTCCGCATCTCGAACTGGGTGCGCACGGCCGCGCCTCTATCGCGATTGAGCTGCGGATACTCCCGTTCGAAGGTCCGCGCGAGAACCACGAGCTCGTTCCGGGCCTGGGCCAGAGAGGTATCCGTCTTGAGCCGCGCCTTCACATTCAGCTCGCGATCGTCCCGGTCCTCGAAGAATTTCTTCAAAGGGTTGGTCGAGAACACCGGCGCCATGGCGAGGGGCATGTAGAAGTCCGGACGCATGAAGATCCACATTCCCTGGAACGCCTCCGGGGCCACGCCAATCACGGTGAAGTCCCGGCCGTTGAGGCGAACCGTCCGGCCCACGACCGCCGGGTCGCTCGCGAATTCGTGCTTCCAGAAATCCGGCCCCAGCACGATCACGGCGTCGCGGCCCGGCGCCTGATCCTCGTCGTCACGGAAGGCCCGCCCCAGCTGGGGCTCCACGCCGAGCGCGCGGAAATAGTTCCCCGAGACCATCATCCCTCCCCGGACCCGCGGGGTGGCGCCGGGCTCCGCGCTGAAGCCGACCAATTGAGGCATGGCGCTCGCGACGACGCCGTCGTAACTCTTCGTGTGGTCGCGGAGGTCGAGGTACTCGCGATACGAGAACGTGTCGAAGGCATTGTCCCGCGACGTGCTCACCAGGGTGACCACCCGGCCCGGATCGGGGACGGGGTAGGGCCGGAAGATAAGAGCGTCGACCATGCTGAAGGGTGTGGAGGTCATCCCGATGCCAAGAGCCAGAGTGATCACCACGAAGGCGGTCAGGCCGGGCGTGCGTCGCAGGCTCCGGACCGCGAAGCGCGCGTCGTCGATGAAGTCGGTCAGCCAGTGGACCCGGCGCGCGTCCCGGATCTCCTCCTTCCGCTGTTCCAATCCGTCCATCGCCCGCATCGCCCGGCGTCGCGCCTCCTCCGGAGAGAGGCCGCTCGCGACACCCTCCTCGATCCTGTGCTCGAGGTGGAATCGAAGCTCCTCGTCGAGTTCGAGTTCCATCCGGCGGGGCCGGAAGATCGACTTGAGCCGCAAGGGCACGGTGAACAACCAATGTTCCATCCGCATGACTTTCTATGCCTCGGTTAGCTGGACGACGTAAGAGATGGCATCCGACAGGCGTTGCCAGTTCGCGGTTTCCGATTCGAGTTCCTTCCGGCCCAGACGGGTGAGCGAATAGAACTTCGCGCGGCGGTTGTTTTCCGTCTGCTTCCATTCGGCGGTGATCCACCCTTCCTGCTCCAGCTTGTGGAGCGCCGGGTAGAGGGACCCCTCGCTCACCTGCAGCACCTCGCCGGAGATGGACCTCAGGCGAAGACTGATGGCCCATCCGTGCATCGGCTCGAGGGCCAGGATCTTGAGAAGCAGGAGGTCGAGGGTGCCCTGTACAAGGTCGCTTGGTTTGCTCATATCGGTTTCCGAGAGGAGGATAAACACAACTCCCCTCGGTAAGCAAGGGGAGAGGCCGCTCTTGGCTTGAAACGGCTTCGACTGGGATGGTTGCCGGATGACAAGCCTCAAGTCCCGCCGTGACCTCGTGCGCGAAGCGGGCCGTCGTTGATCACGATCGATTCAATCGCTGCCGATCTCGCGGGCGGGCCGGGTTTCGTCGCCGTCGAGGCGCGTCAATTCCGGTCGCTCCTCGGCGAGTCCGCGATCGCCGACTGGTCGACGTTTGCGCAGAGCTGGGACCACCTGGAGACCGATGAGTACATGGCGGACGGCGGGAGGTTCCGTCGCCGCAGATTCGCGCGCTTCCGAACCGCTCGCGGACTCATCACTCGCGAGCCGCATGGACCTCACTTCCAAAGCCGCGACTACAACACGCTCAACGGCGGCATCGACCGCTGGTTCGAACCCGTCACCGATGCTATCGCCGCGCACCCCATCACCGCCCGGCTACTGGAGCTGTGCGTGGATGTGTTCACGAAGGCCGCGCCGGTCGATCCGGCCGGGGCCGCCTGGACAATCGAGATGCATCAGTTCCGCATCGAACCGAGCCCGCACGAGCCGGGAAAGCCCACGCCGGAGGGGATGCACCGCGACGGTGTCGATTGGGTGTTCGTGGGGTTGATCGCGCGAACCGGGGTCGGGGGGGGCGTCACGGGAATCGGCGATGCGTCCGGGAACTCGCTCGGGTCGTTCATGCTTTCCGACCCTCTGGACGCCGTGTTTCTCGATGACCATCGCGTGCGACACGGCGTCACCCCCATCGCGATCCTCGCGCCGGGCCGCCCGTCCCACCGGGACGTGCTGGTCCTCACCTTCCGCAGATGATTCCATTCTCCGTTCTCGATCTCTCGCCCATCGTTGAGGGCGGCACCGCCGCGCAGGCGTTTGGCAACACTCTCGACCTGGCGCAACACGCGGAGCGCTGGGGCTACACACGCTTCTGGCTGGCCGAGCACCACAACATGCCGGGCATCGCGAGCGCCGCCACCGCGGTGCTGATCGGATACGTCGGTGCGGGCACCTCGCGCATCCGGATCGGCGCCGGTGGCATCATGCTGCCGAACTGGGCCCCGTTGCAGGTAGCGGAACAGTTCGGCACCTTGGCCTCGCTGTTCCCCGGCCGAATCGATCTGGGCCTCGGGCGCGCCCCGGGCACGGATCGCCCGGCGGCAAGAGCGCTTCGCCGCACGCTCAACGGAAGCGCAGACGACTTCCCGAGCGATGTGCTCGAGCTGATGGAGTTCCTCCGCGAGTGTCAGCCGGACCAGCTGGTGCAGGCGGTTCCGGGCGCCGGGCTCGACGTGCCGATCTGGATTCTCGGCTCCAGCACCTTCGGCGCGCAGGTCGCGGCCGAACTGGGATTGCCGTTTTCCTTCGCGTCGCACTTCGCGCCGGCCATGCTCTTCGAGGCCCTGAGCCTCTATCGCGATGGCTTCAAGCCGTCCGATCGTCTCGCCAAACCCTACGTGATGCTTGGGGTGAACGTGGTGGCCGCGGACACCGACCAGGAGGCGCGGTTCCTGGCCTCGTCCGGTCGCCAGTCGTTCGCCAACCTCCGGGCAGGGCGGCCCACCCGGTTGCCGCCGCCATCGAAAGAATGGGAGCCCGACCCAAGGGAACCGGCGGATCCGATTCAGCGGCCTCGCGTGTCGTTCGTAGGCTCGACCAGTACCGTGGCCAGGGAGATGCGCGATTTCGTCGACCGAACCAGAGCCGACGAACTGATCATCGTGTCGCATATTTACGACCACGCGGCGCGACTGCGCTCCTACGAGATGGCGGGGAGGATCGCGTCCGCTTACGGGACAGAGGATTCCATAGACGGACGGTTTCCAGCCCCGATCCGCCCGGAGATCCCTGGCACGTAACTTGTAGGGTCGAACCGGGGAGCCCATGAAGACCGTTGGCGACAACCTGTTCCTCTTTCTCTCGGGCGACGAGTTCCGCGCTCTGACCGACCCGGTAGAGCGCTACCTGGCCCTGCTCGCCTGGTGCGCTACGAACCACGCAAGCGACTTCGCCGACTTCATCTCGCATCAGGAGAGCGGCCACCGCTACCTCATGCTCGGCCGCGAGGAGGTTCAGGAGATCCGCGCGCACAATCACGCCCGCCAGATCGACGGCACTCCGTTCTGGGCGGTGATGACGATCGAGCCGAAGAGCAAGCGCCGCTTCGTGCGCCGGCTTCTCGAATTCATCGGCGGTCGCGACGAGACGGTGATGGAGGCCTGCCGTGTCCTCGGTCTGGGCGCCATCGATTCGGACCAACTCCGACAAGCGGGCGTGGCGTAGCCGCGCCGTTTGGAACGCGGCGCCGAAGCTCCTTTCGCCCCGCGCGGGGACGGAGGGCGTGAAGTGGCGGAGTTAAAGCTTGCGGGCGAAGGTGAGGTGGAAGCCGTCCGGATCGTCGAAGGAGAAACTGCGCACGCCCCAGGCGGGATGGTCTTCGGGTTGCTCGCTGAGCGCACAACCGGCCGCCTTCACCCGGGCCGCGATGGCATCGATGTCCTGGGCGGTGTCGCACCAGATGCGGAATCC
>JANMVV010000319.1:0-5121 GCA_031392925.1 Vicinamibacteria bacterium | reverse complement strand
GGACGAACTTCGCGGTCGACCGCAAGCTCCCCTGGAACATGGTGGGCACGGCCGAGGTGATCTACAACCGCGACGTCAACGGCATGTACTACATCAACGCCAACCAGACCGCGCCCAACTCCGCCTTCACGGGAGCCGATTCGCGCGGTCGCTGGACCACCGCGGCCTGCAACTTCACCGCCCCCACGACCGCGGCCAACTGCGCCAACCACATCAACTCGAACGTCTCGAATAACGTCGTGCTCAAGAATCAGAACGTCGGGCGCGCCTGGCACACGTCGGTTGCTCTCGAGAAGCAGTTCAAGGGCGGTTTCCTGAAGGGCGCCTACAGCTACGGCGAAACCAAGAACACGGTGGACCCCGGCAGCATCGCGTCCGGCTCGTGGCAGCAAAACCAGGTCCCCGGCAACCCGAACAACCCCCCTCTTGGCTTCTCACAGTACTCACCCGGCAAGCGCTTTTTCCTCGCGGGCTCGTTCAGCAGGGAATACAAGAAGATGGGTCGCACCAGCCTGGGCTTCTTCTGGCAGGCCACCCAGGGTAACGGCAACTACACGGTGAGCGGCGACCTGAACAACGACTCCGGCACCGCGAACGATCTGATCTACATCCAGAAGAACGCCTCCGAAACGACGTTCGTCAACGAAACGGTCGGCGGGATCGTCTACACCGCCGCCCAGCAGTCCGCGGCCTGGGAGGCGTACATCGCCCAGGATGCGTACCTAAGCAAGCATCGTGGAGAGTACGCGGTCCGCAACGCCGTGTTCCTTCCCTTGGTAAAGAACATGGATGTCAGCCTCACCCAGGACCTGTTCCGCAACATCAAAGGGAAGCGGAACGGCCTCCAGGTTCGGCTCGACGTCTTCAACTTCGGCAACCTGATCAACCACAACTGGGGAGTTGGAACACGGTTCGTGAGCAACCAGCCCCTCATCCTCGCGTCGACCGCGCAGGGTGGTCCGATCAGCCCGACCGGCGCGCCCCAGTTCGTGATGCGGGTCCTGAACAACGCGCTGATCGACCACACGTTCGAAAAGACGGCGGGCGTGAACGACGTCTATCGCCTCCAGATCCAGCTGAAATACCTCTTCAACTAGATCGTCGCGCACGGAGAGGCCTGGAGCCTCTTCGGAACGAAGGCCGGGCGAGACGAATCGCTCGGCCTTCTTCATTTCCGGGTCCTTGCCCAACCCCCATTAAGGACGACTCGGAGCCCGCGTTCGCTTCCAGCCGGGACCGTCCGTTTCTGGACGGTCCCATACTGGGGCCAGCCCGACGGTCGGCCCCGTCGTCTACCCAAGCATCTGAAGAAAAGCGACTTCAACGGTCGATTTCGGGAGATTTATTGAACGGCGCGGATCTTTCATAAGGGATCTGACGTCTAGTGAAGTGAGCGCAAGGTCGTATTCAGACCTGACCTCTATAATCCGCGCTTGTGTCGTCGGGCGGATCGCTTTGGAAGCGGCTCTTTTCGGAAACTCTTTGGAGGCTTGATAACGTCGATGTTCCCCACCGCAATAGCACTCGCCCTTGCCCTCGCCGCAGGTCCTGCCTCTCCCGCCCAGGATCCGACCCCGACGCCCACGCCCTCCCCGGTGATGGCGCCCGCGGGTCCAGTTCTGGCCTTGACGGTCGACGAGGCGGTACAGCGAGCCCTCGAGAACAACGCGGATCTGGCCGTCGAGAAATTCACCCCCCAGAGTTCCGACCTCTCGATCAGCGACGCGAAGTCCGTCTACGACCCCGTCGTCTTCTCGACGGTTTCAACCCAGTCGCGCACGAGCAAGGCGACGAACACCTTCCAGGGCGGCGCTTCGGTCACCAACAAGACGCTCACCTATAACTTCGGCGCCACCAAGGCCGTTCCCACCGGCGGCAGTTTCCGCGTCGATTTCAACAACAACCGGCAGAACTCGACGAGCACGGTTTCGACCTTCAACCCGGCCTTCGGCTCCTCGTTCAACGCCAACTTCACCCAGCCCCTGCTGAGAAATCGGTCGATCGACGCCAACCGCTTGAACATCAAGCTGACCAAGCGCAACAAGGAGATCACTGACCTCCAGTTTCGCAGCATCGTGGTCTCGACCCTCGCCAATGTCCGCAAGCTGTATTACGACCTCATCTACGCGGTCGAGAACCTGAGCGCCCAGCGTAAGAGCCTGTCCCTCGCCCGGAAGTTCCTCAACGAGAACCAGATCAAGGTCAACGTCGGGACCCTCGCTCCCCTCGACGTGGTAGCCGCCGAGTCCGAAGTGGCGACCCGCGAAGAGGGTGTGGTCATCGCCGAGAATGCGCTCGCCGAAGCGCAGGATGCCATCAAGCGAGCCATCCTTCCGAGGAATGATCCCGACGCGTGGAAGACCGAGATCGTCGCCAAGGATCGCCCCACCGCGCAGCCGGTTCCGGTGGACGCGGACGCCGCCATCACCAACGCGCTCGAGAAGCGGATGGACTATCAGGTCGTGCAGAAGAACCTCCAGAACATCGAGGATCAGGTCTCCCTCACCAAGCAGGGCCGCAAGCCCAGCCTCGACCTGTTCGCGAACTACGGCACTCTGGGCACGGGCGGCACGCAGCTCATCGACCTGACCACGAACCAGAGGCTCGCGACCCCCCTCCCGGGCGGCTATGGCGACGCCCTCTCGGAACTCGCCGGCCGTGACTTCCCGACCTGGAACGTGGGTGTGAACTTCACCTACCCGATCTTCAACCGCCTCGGCAGGAACTCGGCGGCCCGCGGGCAACTCGCCCTCGAACAATACCGGGCGGTGGTCCGGCGCGTCGAACTGCAGATCGCGAGCGAAGTCCGCACGGCCTCCCGCGCGGTGGAAACCAACTTCAAGCGGGTCGCCACCACGCAGTCGGCCCGCACCCTTCAGCAGCGCCGCCTCGACGCCGAAGAGAAGAAGTTCGCAGCCGGCATGTCCACGAACTTCCTGGTCACCCAGGCGCAGAGAGACCTGGCCCTCGCCGAAGTCTCGGAAATCCGCGCGATCGCCGACTACAACAAAAGCCTGGTCGACTTCGAGCGCGTACAGGAATCGGGACTCTCCGGCGGCAACGGACTCATCACGGTTCGGTAGAACGCTTCCCTCCGGTCCGTGCCCAGGGCAGCCTCACGACTGCCCTTTCCATTTGCGGTCCGGAATCAGGACCTGGATCTGGTCCGGCGAGAGGCGACACGTCGCGGGCAGCGATCCCGCCCATCCGTCCCCGTCGACCTGAACATGCAGCGATGGATCCTCGCGGATGGTCATCTGCGTCGCCTTCATGATCGCCACGTCGCGACGGCTCTGGTGGCGGCCGAGCAGCAGATTGACCGCGAAGGCCAGAGCGCCCAGGTGGCTTTTGCCGGTGTAGAGGAGGACATTCGCCTGGCGATCGTCCCACCGGGCGCCGGGAACGATCTCGTATCGGCCCCCGTACTCGGCCATGTTCACGAACAGCGCTCCCGTGACCTCGTGGGCCGTCCCGTCGACTTCGACCACGAAGGACGGGAACCGGTACCGCGCGAACGCGCGCAAGACATCGATGACCGCGCCCGCCATCCCGAATCGCGCCTTCATGTCCGCGCGCAGGTGGTGCATGGCAAAGCCCTCGAGGCCCGCGGTCGCCTGCATGAGGAAGGGCGTCCGTCCGATGAGGCCGACATCGCGGCCGCTCGGCTTCGCGCGAGCAAGGGCCAGGGCCGCCTCCACCGGATCCCTTCCCACGCCCACTGCGAGCGCCACCACGTTGAAGGTGCCGCCGGGCAGCACGCCGAGGAAGACGGGCGAGCCGAGAATCCCCTCGACCACTTCGCGGATGGTTCCATCGCCTCCCCACGCGAACACCGCCGCATCTCCGCGCACCGCCGCTTCTCTGGCCAGGCGGATCGCCTCCTTCGGCCCGCCGGTCGGGGTGATGGAAAGCTCGTACGCCCCGCCGAGCGCCGCCTTGATTCCCTCGATCGTGCGCCCATGACGACGACGCCCCGCGTTCGGGTTGTAGATCAGCGAAGCGCGGGGCCGCACGGCGGACATTGATGGGGATGTTACGGGACGGAAGCGCCGCTCTTGGGTGATGGTGGTGCGGCGCTTGGCTCCAGGGTCGTCATTGCGAGGCCCCGCTCCGTTGGCAGCGGGCCGAAGCAAACCCCTGCCAGCCACCACCAACCCTCGTCGCCCTACCAGCGCGGGTTGGTAGTTGAAGGACGGGGTTGCTTCGGCCCGGCACCAACGGATTGGGGCCTCGCAATGACGACCCTGGAGCCAACCCCCGCACCACCATCACCCAACTACCGACCCGGCGGGCTAACCGATCTCGCAGCTCGTCAGGTCGTCAAACGTTTCTCGACGTCTTATGAGACGCGGACGTCCCGCTTCGAGCAGGACCTCGGCGGCGCGAGGGCGGAAGTTGTAGTTCGAGGCCATCGAGAAGCTGTAAGCGCCCGCGTCGAGCACGGCGAGCAGGTCGCCCTCGTTCGGTTCCCGGATCACGCGGTCCTTCGCGAAGAAGTCGCCGCTCTCGCACACCGGTCCCACGATGTCCGCGGTGACCAGGGGTGTTCCCTCGGGACGGGAGAGGTTCTCGATTTGGTGATACGCGGAATACAGGGAGGGACGCAGGAGGTCGTTCATGCCCGCATCGGTGATGACGAATCGCTTGGTCCCGTTCATTTTGATCGCGATCACCCTGGTGAGGAGCGCGCCCGCGGCCGCGATCAGGGACCGTCCCGGCTCGAGAAGGAGCTTGAGGCCGAGGTCCTGAATCTGGGGCAGGACGAGCGCCGCCAGCTCCTTCGGAGTGGGTGCGCCGGTTCCGTCGTAGTCGACCCCGAGACCGCCGCCCATGTCGATGGTGCGGAGACTGAACCCTTCAGCGAGAAGCGTGCGCGACAGCGACGCGATCGCCCGCACCGCCTCGGTCGCGGGGGCCAGGTCTTGCAACTGCGAACCGATGTGGCACTGAACGCCCGACACCTCGAGCCCGACAAGGACGCGCGCTTCGCGGAGGATCCGCACCGCCTCCTCGATGGGCACCCCGAACTTGTTCTCGCGCAGGCCGGTCGAGATGTACGGGTGCGATTTCGGATCGACGTCGGGGTTCACCCGCAAGGTGATGGAGGCTCGCGCGCCGCGA
>JANMVV010000265.1:0-11219 GCA_031392925.1 Vicinamibacteria bacterium | reverse complement strand
CACGAACCCTCGCAAGGATTGCGACCCAACCTCCTATGAACCTCTTAACGGATGAACCTCTGAAGAAAGAACGGGCCGGGAAGGGAGAGGGAGAAGACGAAGCCCAAACGGTAGACCTTGACCGTCTCACTCGACGTGTGGCGGACTCTCACCGGCTTCCTGTCTTCCCTGGGGTGCGTCATGCGTAGGGGCGGGATCTCCGAGTCCATCGAGGCGGAGCGGGCTCTCCTGGGGGCCGTTCTGGTGACTCCTGCCCTACTCCCCGCCGTGTCACTTACCGCGGGCGACTTCGGCGAACCACGACTCCGCGCGATCTTCGCGGCGATCGCAACCCTTGACGCTGACCAAACCGGCGTCGACCTCGTGACCGTGAAGAGCGAGCTTCAGCGAACCGGCAAGATGGACGGAGCGGGCGGAGTCGCATACGTGGCGGGCCTTGTGGACGGACTTCCCAGCGTGACCGCGGAGACTCTCGCCCGATGGGAGAAGGTCATCCGCGACGGAGCGAAACTCCGAAGGGTCAAGGAAGCGGCCGGCATCATGGCCCGAGTAGCGGAGGAGACCGGCAACGGCGCCGATGCGCTCGATGAGGCGCGGCGACTTCTTGACGAAACGGAGCGCCACGTCCTTACCTTCGACCTTGATCCCGCGGCCGGTGTCCGTGAGGCCCACAGGAACTTGCTCAGGCCCGCGAGCGAGGCCCGCGGCATTCGGACGGGCATAGCGGACGTTGACCGACTGACCGGGCCTCTCGTGCCTGGGAACGTGGTAATCATTGCGGCGCGGCCCGGATGCGGTAAGAGCGCCATCGCGGCGCAGATCGCGGAGGACGTGGCGCGGAGCGGAAAGGGCGTTCTGTTCGTCTCCGCCGAGATGACGCGCGGCGAACTGCATGAACGGCGGATCCTTTGCGAGTCAGGCTTCAGCGGCGAACGAATCCGGCGCGGGCTCTCGCTGCAAGACGCTCAGGCCCTGGATGCGACGGTGGAAGCGATCGCGGCCCGGCCGTTCTACGTGATCGAAGGAACGCCGACCCCAACCGAGATACGGGCTCAGGCCCGCATGGTGGCCGGGAAGCCTCACGGGCTCGGGCTCGTGGTAGTTGACTACTTGCAGCTGCTCGCGCCCGCGGCCGGGAAGTTTCAGACGCGGGAGGGCAGCGTCTCCGAAACGTCGCGGGCTCTGAAGGCTCTGGCGATGTCGCTCTCCGTTCCCCTCGTCGCGTGTTGCCAACTGAACCGCGACCTTGAGAAGCGGGAGGACTCAGAGCCTCGCCTTTCTGACCTCCGCGAAAGCGGGTCCATCGAGCAAGACGCGCACATGGTCTTGTTCCTTCACCGTGTCGCTGACTCGGAGGAGCGGTTTATCGCGCACCTGGCCAAGAACCGAAACGGGGCGAAGGGCAGGGCCGAGCTTCGATTCCGCGGCGACGTGTTCCGGTTCGAATCGCGGGCCGGGTCGGAGCGGGCGGCGGCATGAGTGGTCGGCCCCCGAGCCTAGACTTTGAGCCCGTCACCTTCGACGACGCGCCGATTGACTGGGAGGCGGTTTGGGCGGATGTCCTGGCCTGGGAGCCGCCGAGCCTGGAGAGCCTGGACCTGGAGAGGCGCGAGCCTTTTTAGGGCCGGTCCAATCCGATCCATGCCCGGCCCGGCTGCTGAGCCCACGCTGAGCCCACGTTTCAGGCCGTTTGCTGGGCCACGCTGGGCATTCATCAAACCCGCGTAGATATTGGCCAGAAGTGGTAACCCCGGAGGGATTCGAACCCTCGATCTTCGCCTTGAAAGGGCGACGTGCTAACCGCTGCACTACGGGGTCATTGCTCGGAAGCAACGGCCGGGCCGCGAAGTTTACAGCAGCGAGACGGGATGTCGAATCGACTTAGGCAGCCTTGGGCAGGCTTTCGGTCTCGGCAAGAACGCGGGCCGCTTCAGCCTGAAGAGCGAGGCGCTGTGCGGTGCGGGTGCTCACGATCGTGTGGTCGGCTGCGTCGGTGCCCGTGTCGGCGAAACGGAGCGAATCCAGCCAGACAAACCTCAGAATGGCGGCGACGCCGACGGTGAGGGAGGCGAGGGAGAGTGTTTCGAGAGCAGACATTGGAGCGACCTCTTTCTTTGACGCGCCCAAGGTACCCTCGGTTGCATCCAGTTCGGGTCCAACCGAACGAAGATATTTTCGCTTTGTTTTCGCCTTTATGTCAAGGCTCGGCGGCAAAAATCTATGCTCCGGGGTGAAAGAAGTCTCTAACCTGCTGAATAGAGGTTACTTGTCGAGCCGGAGGCAAACTGGCCAGGAAACGCCTGCCGTAGCCCTTGGTGGTCAGTCGAGAGTCCAGAACGGCCAGAATTCCCCGATCGGTCGCGGTTCGGATGAGCCGGCCGAGGCCCTGTTTGAGCATCAGGACCGCCTCGGGGACCTGGTAGTCGGAGAAGGCGTTGCCACCCTGAGCGTTGATGCGCTCGATCCGTGCCGCGACCACCGGTTCCGAGGGCGAGGCGAAAGGCAGCTTGTCGATGATGACCGCGCTCAACTGATCCCCCGCCACGTCCACTCCCTGCCAGAACGACGACGTCCCGAGAAGCACCGGGTTCTTCTTCCGGCGGTATAGCTCGAGCAGACGCGCGCGCGACTCTTCGCCCTGAACGAGGATCGGATACGGGATCCGCGCGGCCAGGCGTTCGGCCGCCGCCTGGAGGTTCGCATACGAGGTGAAGAGAACGAACGCGCGGCCTTCGGTGATCTCGACGATGTCCGCGATCTCGTCGACCGCGCGGTCCATGAAACCGGCCTCGCGCGGATCGGGAACGCCGGGCGGCAGATAGAGCACGGCCTGCTTCGAGAAGTCGAACGGCGATTCGAGGGCGAGATCGGCGGTGTGGTCGCCTTCGATGCCAAGGCGCGAGCGGATGTACGAGAAGTTCTTGTCGACGGTGAGGGTCGCGGACGTAAGGACCGCGCCGAAGACCTGATCGAAGAGCTTCTCCTTGAGAATCTTCGAGACGTCGATGGGGGTCGCGCGCAGGACCACGTTGCGGCCGCGGGCCTCGGCGAAGTAGACGTGAGTGTGATCCTCGGCCTTGAGGATGAAAAGGAGGTGATCGCGCAGTTCCATGGCGCGACCCTCGAGCGCGCGCAGGGGCTCAGGCCGATCGACCAGAACCGCGAGCGCGGTCTTGACGCCTTCGAGGCGCAGGGCGAACGCATTCGCATCCTCTTCCAAAGCGCTCGTCACCCACTTCGCGCGCAAGCGGCGGCCGGCTTCTTTGGTGAGGACCTTGAAGAAGCGCTCGGCGCGGTTGCGGAGGTTAGCCACTTCGGCCAGGACCTCGGGCGAGTTGATCCGCGCGGCCGCGAGTTCGCGCTCGATGTCGCGGCAGAGTTCCTCGGTGCGATTCCACGAGACCTGCGCTCCGAAGTGCTGGGTCGCCGCGGCTTCGAGCTGGTGGGCTTCGTCGAGGATCAGGACATCGTAGGCCGGTATGACTTCGCCGTAGTCGTTCTCGCGGATGGCGAGATCGGCGACCAGGAGATGGTGATTGACCACCACGATCTCCGCCTCCGCGCCCCGCTTACGCATCTCGGTCACGAAACAGCGCTGGTACTCGGCGCACTTCTGGCCGATGCAGTTCTCGCTGCTCGCTGAGATCTCGCGCCAGAAGTGAACGGTGTCGGGCAGGCCGTCGATCTCGGCGCGATCGCCCACCACGGTCTCCTTCGCCCACTCCTCGACCGAGCGAAAAAGAGGAATCTCGTCCATCTTGTGAAACTGGCCGGAGGTCTGGAACGACGCGAAACGCAGGCGGCAAAGGTAATTGCCGCGACCCTTCATGAGGGCGACCTTCACATCGCGGCCGAGCGCTTCCGCGACCAGCGGAATGTCCTTGTCGACGAGCTGGTCCTGGAGGTTCCTGGTGCCGGTGGAGATGACGATCCGCTTCCCCGCGGCGATCGCGGGGACGAGGTAGGCGACGGTCTTGCCCGTGCCGGTGCCGGCCTCGGCGAGGAGGATGCCGCCGTTCGTGATCGTCTCGGCGATGGCGAGGCACAGTTGCTGCTGGGAGATCCGCTCTTCGTAGGAGGGGAATACGGAGGCGAGGCGGCCGCCCGGACCGAAGAAGTTGGCGTCTAGGCGCATTGAGTTCTCAGGGGTTCCGTTATCGGGGGGAGCCTAAAGAACGCGTCATTGCGAGGAGCCACTCCGTTGGTACCGCGACGAAGCAAGCCTTTCCCACCGCTACCAACCCCGGTCCCCGCACGCGGGCGCGGGATGGTAGCGGCTGGACGGGGTTGCTTCGTCGCGATACCAACGGAGCGGCTCCTCGCAATGACGGCTACTTCTCGCACCTCGGTACCGCGGTTACGCGAGCAACGAGGCGTAGAGGGGGAAGCGGGCGCAGAGGGTCTCTACCGATTTGCGGACTTCGGCGAGGGTGGTCTCGTTGTCCGAGCCCTTGAGCGCCTTGCCGATCAGGCGGCCGACTTCTTCCATCTCCGCCGTCCCCATGCCGCGGGTGGTGAGGGCCGGCGTGCCGACGCGCACGCCCGATGCGGTCATGGGCGGATTGGGATCGAAGGGGATCGTGTTCTTGTTGACCGTGATGCCGGCGTGCTCGAGCGTCTTCTCCGCCACCTTGCCGGTGAGGCCGCGAGAGAACACGTCGATCAGAACCAGGTGATTGTCGGTGCCGCCGGAGACGATCCGGAAGCCTTCGTCCGCGATGGACTTCGCGAGCACCGAGGCGTTTGCGACCACGCGCTGCTGGTAGGCCTTGAATTCAGGTTGCAGCGCTTCCTTGAAGGCCACCGCCTTGGCGGCGATGACGTGCATCAGCGGCCCGCCCTGGATTCCGGGGAAGACCGCGCGATCGAGATCCTTGGCAAGCTCCGCCTTGCACATGGCAAGGCCGCCGCGGGGTCCGCGCAGCGTCTTGTGCGTGGTGGTGGTGACGAAGTCTGCGTGCGGCACCGGCGAGGGATGGAGGCCCGTGACCACGAGGCCCGCGATGTGGGCGATGTCGGCCATCAGCAGGGCGCCCGCTTCATCCGCGATCCTCTTGAGGGCCATGAAGTCGATGGTCCGCGGATAAGCGGAAGCACCGCAGATGATGAGTTTCGGCCGGGTCTCCAGGGCCTTGACCCGGAGGGCATCGAGGTCGATCCGCTCGTCTTCCTTGCGGACGCCGTAGGGGACGATCTTGAAGTAGAGGCCGGAGAAGTTGAGAGGATGGCCGTGGCTCAGATGACCGCCATGCGAAAGATCCATGCCCATGATGGTGTCACCCGGCTTGAGGCAGGCGACGAGCACCGACATGTTGGCCTGCGCGCCCGAATGCGGCTGGACGTTGGCGTGACCGCAGCCGAAGAGCTGCTTGACCCGGTCGCGCGCGAGGTCTTCGATGACATCCGCGAACTCGCAGCCTCCGTAGTACCGCTTCCCCGGGTAGCCCTCGGCGTACTTGTTGGTGAGGACCGTGCCCATGGCCAAAAGCACCGCCTCGGAGACGAAGTTTTCGGACGCGATCATCTCAAGTTGCGCGCCCTGCCGCCGGACCTCGTTTTGAATGGCTTGAGCGATGTCCGGATCGGTCTTCTGGAGGGCATTCATGAACACGGATGTTACTAGGTGCGATATGTTGTCTCCGTGAGCCACGAGAGCGAGCGCGCCGCGATTATCGAGGTGGGCCTGCGGCTTTACCAGAAGGGTCTGGTGACCGCCACCGAGGGCAATCTCTCGATGCGAGTCGAAAGCGGCCATCTCGTGACGGCGAGCGGGGTCAGCAAGGGCTCCCTGACCCCGGAACATCTCATCTTCATCGACTGCGACGGCCACCCGCCGACGAGCGGGCCCGCGGTTTCGTCCGAGGACCTGATGCACTCCGCGATCTACCGCAGTCGGCCGGACGTGCAGGCGGTGATCCATGCCCACCCCCCGACCGCGACCGCGTTCGCGGTGGCCCACATCCCTCTCGACTCGCGCATCCTGGCCGAAGCGGTGGTGATGCTCGGAAGTGTTCCGCTCGTCCCCTACGCGATGCCGGGAACAGCCGAACTCGCGAACCTTGTGGCCGCGGGCCTGGGGAACGGGCACGCCGCCCTCCTCTCGAACCACGGGGCGGTCACCGTGGGCAGGACCCTCGCGCAGGCGCACCAGAGGATGGAGACGCTCGAGCACGTGGCGCGCGTCGAGTTCATGGCTCGACTCCTGGGCGGACCGCGGGAACTGTCGGCCGCCGACGTCGAGCGGCTGCTGGCGTCGACCTCGGGGCCCTACCGCTGAGGACCGCGCAGCCCACCCCTACCAAGCCCCCTTGACCTCTCGTCATTGCGAGGCCCCATTCCGTCGGTACCGGGTCGAAGCAACCCCATCCCACCACTACCAAGCCAACCCGCGGCCATCGCAGGGGTGGTGTCGGATGGGGTTGCTTCGGCCCACTACCAACGGAGTTGGGCCTCGCAATGACGAGAGGTCAATCAGCTTCTTTGGGACTCCGGTCCCAGGCGGTATGACGAGAGGTCAATCAGCTTGGAGACGGACTCCGGTCCAGGCGGTACATGGTGAGATGGAGACCTACGACCTCCGCGGTGCCGTGGACGTGATAGCCGAGACGCTCGGCGAGACGCGCCGAACGCTGGTTGTCGGGATGGATGAGGCTCACGAGGTGCGACCAGTCGAGTGCTTTGAAAGCGTGGGCGATCGAGGTACGTGCCGCTTCACTCGCATAGCCCTTCCCCCAGAACTTGCGAGCGATGGTCCACCCAAGCTCTCGATCGGGCCATCCTTCCGGATAGTGGAGGCCGACACGGCCGACGAACTCACGGGTCTCGCGCTCTTCCACCGCCCAGGTCCCGAAACCGCGAAGTTCCCAGTGTCCGAGGTACATGGCCATCTGGCGCCACGCGTCGGCGCGGGAGATGGGACTGCCCGCGGCGTTGAGGAACTTCATGACCATGGGATCGGCGCAAAGCTCCGCGTAAGCATCGATATCGGCCTCCCGAAAGGGCCGAAGAACCAGGCGTTCGGTCTCGAGGATCACGTCGAGGATCCTCGCATACAATCGGCCATGCCCTCGCTGTCCGCAAGCGCCGTGGACCTCTACACCCGCCTGCTTCGAGACGAGAAGGCGCTGGCTTCGGAGATCGAGGCGAACCTGGAATCCCGCCTGCGGGCCGGCAACGCGACTTTCGGAGGCCGCGTCCTGTGTCCTTTCGCCATGCCCCAGTTCGTGTCCCGAGAGGACTACGACCACGTCCGCGCCACCGCCCGCGGAGTCTACGGCGCCACCATCAAGGCCTGGAAGGCGCTCGGCCCCGCTCTCCATGACCTGGTCGGCCTCAGTGAAGCCGAACGCGAGCTGACCGCACTCGATCCCGGGGTCGCCTCCCCCTCGCCTCTCTCGCGCCTCGATTCCTTCCTGACCCCGACCTCGTATGCCTTCGTCGAGCTCAACGCCGAAACCCCGGCCGGCCTCGGCTACGCGGACGTGCTCTCCGACGTCTTCATGGAGCTGGGCGTCATGCGCGAACTCAAGAAGGCGTTCACCATCCATCGCCCCCATCCTTGCGGAAAGCTGCTCGAGACCCTCATCACCTGCTACCGCCAGGCCGGCGGAGACAAGCCTCGGCCGCTGATCGCCATCGTTGACTACGACGAAGTCCCGACCCGCGCCGAGCACCACATCCTGAGAAACCTCTTCGAGACCGCGGGAGCCGCCGCGATCGTTTGCGATCCGCGAAACCTGACCTTCGAAGGCGGGGCCCTCCGTCATGACGGCGTCGTGGTCGACATCGTCTACAAGCGACTCCTCGTGAACGAGCTCCTCGAGAAGGCGGACGAAGTGAAGCCCCTCCTCGAGGCCGCGCGCGCCAAAGCCTGCGTCTTCGTGAATCCTTTCGGATGCAAGCCTATCCACAAGAAGGCGATCTTCGCGATCCTCACCGACGAAGCTCAGCAGCATCACTTCAGCGACGCGGAGCGCGCCGCCATCGCCGAAACCGTGCCGTGGACCCGCATGGTGCGTGAAGGAAAGACCACGTATCAGGGCGCCGAAATCGACCTGCTGAAGTTCATGCGCGATCCCGACCGGCGCGCCGAGCTCGTGCTCAAGCCCAACGACGAGTATGGGGGCAAGGGCGTGTTCCTGGGTTTCGAGTCGACGGCGGCGCAGTGGGACGCGGCTATCGCCACTTCGCTCCGCAGTGGTTACGTCGTCCAGCGGAAGGTCGAGATCGGACGCCAGGCGTTCCCGGTAATCTCGCCAGGGCTGCCTTTGAAGGACTTCGTGGTGGATCTCGACCCCTACCTGTTTTTCGGCGAAGTCGAAGGCTTCCTCACCCGCCTCTCCGGCTCGTCTCTCGCCAATGTGACCTCGGGCGGCGGCCAGGTCCCGGCTTTTGTCGTTGAAGGAAGGATCTGACCCAAGTTGCTGCCCGCTGACCGAATCATCACCACCTGCGGACGTATGGGCGAGAGGGGCGAGATGGCCTGCCTCGACAACTGCGCCATGAGCGGAAGCCACTCGATCTTCTCGTATCACAAGGTGGCGCCCGGCGAGACGTTGCCCGGACCCGAGAATGGAATCGTCGACGTCGCGGTCCTCGACATGCACCATGGCTGGCCGAATCTCGGGCACAACTCCATCGTGCAGGCCGTGCGCGAGGCCGCGTGTGATTTCGAGCCGCTGATTCGAAAGGCCCAGCTCAAGGTCCGGGTCTTCTCGTTCGACGTGCGTCAGGCGGGCCTCCTGCCCGAGCCTCCGGGGGGACGCTTCTCCATCTACCTCGGCACCGGCGGCCCCGGCCACATCGACCCGCATATGAACGACGGCGTCGCCGAGTTCTCGCAGGGGGTCAGGGAGGATCCCTCGTGGGAGCCTCGCGCGTTCAAGCTCTTCGATGCGATCCTCGCCGATCCGAGCGCGAGCCTCCTCGCGGTCTGCCACTCGTTCGGCGTCCTGTGCCGATGGTCGGGAATCGCGGCTCCGGTCGAGCGCGGCAAGGAGAAGGGCGGCAAGAGCGCCGGTATCGTCGAAAACGCCTTCACCGAAGTCGCCGCCAGTCACCCCTGGTTTCGCGGCTACCTGCGGGAGACCGGGTCGCTGCGTTTTCAGGTCATCGACTCGCGTCTGTTCGATCTCATTCCCTACCCCGCGGCCTTCCTGAAAGTGGTTCCTCTCAGCTTCGAGACTCTGCCCGGCGATCACTCGGTCGGCGACGCCCTCACCGGCGTGGAATTCGCGCGGGACCCCTCGGGAACCATGCCTCGCATGTTGGGGGTCAACCATCACCCGGAGATCATGGACAGCGGCCGCCAGAAGGTCATCATCGAAAACCTTATGGATCACGCCGAAGTCACTCGCGCCTGGTACGAAGAGCGAATGAAAGTACTGGCCCAGGGCGATCGCGACGCCGACCTCGCCCAGCAGCTCGCCATGACCACGGGCTTCACCTTCGTCTGGCCCCTGCGCTTTCAGCTGGTCAAGGATCTGCGCGGCCACGCCCAGCGCCTCAATCGTGTTTTCGAGATGCACGAGGATCAGATCGTCGAGGCCCTGTTCGCCGACCGGCGTGAACGGCCTCGACACTCGACGGCGAGCCTCGCCGCCCCCTCCCGTTCATGAAGCAAGCGCCCTAGAGGAGCGACCATGACGCTTCCCAAGCCTCCCTACCCCTGGGACATCACCCTCGAGGAAGAGCTCCGTCGGTTCGAGCTGCTGAAACCGCGGCTCGAGTCGGTCTGGAACTCGATGACGTACAAGGACGACGAGCCCGCCACCTCGGTGGTGGTGCCCTCGCTCTCCCTCGATCAGGCGGAGCTCAAGCGCCTGGCCGGTTCGAGCTTTTACGAGGAACGCCTCCTCTTCCTCCTGATCCGTCTGCGCAACCCCCGCGCGCGCATGGTCTACGTCACCTCACAGCCCGTGCACCCGATGATCCTGGAGTACTACTTCCAGTTCCTCGCCGGTATCCCCGCGTCCCACGCCCGGGGGCGCCTCACCCTGCTCTGCGCCTACGACGATTCGCCGCGCTCCCTGACCGAGAAGATCCTCGAAAGGCCCCGCCTGCTCGAGCGGATCCGCCAGGGCATCATCGACAAGGATCGCGCCTATCTCACCGTCTTCAATTCAACCGCGCTCGAGCGCAAGCTCGCGGTCCTCCTCGGCATTCCCCTGAACGGCGTCGATCCCTCGCTCAACCACCTCGGCACGAAATCGGGGAGCCGGAAGGCGTTCAAGGAAGCGGGGGTCGCCCTGCCCTTCGGCTTCGAGGACCTGCGGACCGAGGGCGAGATCGCGGATTCGCTCTACGACATGAAGAAGCGCGATCCGGGCCTGAGGCGCGCGGTGGTCAAGCTCAACGAGAGTTTCTCCGGCGAGGGAAACGCCCTCTACCGCTATCCCGAGGAGTTCTCGCGCGCGGCCATCCGGGACCAGATGCACCATCTGCAGCTCTCCATACCCAAGGAGACGCCCGAGGTCTATCTGGACAAGTTCAGCCGCATGGGCGGCATCGTCGAGGAGTTCGTGGACGCGAACGAGAAGGTCTCCCCCTCCGCCCAGCTCCGCATTTCGCCCTCCGGCCAGGTGATGCTGATCTCCAGCCATGATCAGCTCCTCGGCGGCGCCACCGGCCAGATCTTCCTCGGTTGCGCCTTTCCGGCGGACGACGAGTATCGGCTGGCCATCCAGGACTCGGCCCGCGCCATCGGCGAAGTGCTCGCCAAGAAGGGCGTGGTTTCCCGGTTCGCCATAGACTTCCTGGCCTACCGCGACAACGGCCACAGCCCGTGGTCCATCTCGGCGCTCGAAATCAACCTGCGCATGGGCGGGACCACTCACCCGTTCCTGGCCCTTCAGTTCCTCACCGGCGGCGCCCTCGACGAATCCACCGGACTCTTCCGCTCGCCCTCCGGGCACGTGAAGTACTACCGCGCCACCGACAATCTGAAGTCAGACAGCTATCGCGGTCTCCTGCCCGAGGATCTGATCGAAATCCTCACCATCAACCGCCTCCACTACTCGCACTCGACGGAGTCGGGCGTCTTGTTCCACCTCATCGGCGCGCTCTCGCAGCACGGCAAGCTCGGCGTGACCGCGATCGCGAATTCCCGCATGGAAGTGGAGAACATCTACAAACACACCCTGGCCGTGCTCGATCGCGAGACCTCCATCGGCCACGCCCCGGACGAAGGCCACACGCACTAGCGAACCCAGGCTCGCATT
>JANMVV010000232.1:0-27266 GCA_031392925.1 Vicinamibacteria bacterium | reverse complement strand
TCGCTCGCGGCATGCGCCGGGCTTCGCGCCTGGCTGCCGTTCTTCGCCGTCGGCCTCTCGGTGCGGCTCGGCGTTCTGCCCCTGGGCGATTCGTTCCGCTTCCTCGGCAGCAACGTGGCTCTCGCCGTCTTCGCGGTCGCGACGGTCATCGAAGTGCTCGCGGACAAGATCCCGGTGGTCGATCACGCGCTCGACGCCCTCTCGACTTTCCTCAAGCCCGCGGCCGGCATGGTGCTCGCGGCCTCGGTGATGTGGACGGTCGATGATCCGATCGTGGCCCTCGCCCTCGGCGTGATGGTGGGGGCGCCCGCGTCTCTGGTTCCGCATGCCGCCAAGGCCATGCTCCGCGGCGTGCTTTCGCCCATCACCGCGGGCCTGGCCGCGCCCATCCTCTCGGTCCTCGAGGACGTCATCGCCTTCGGCCTCGTGGCTCTCGCCATTCTGGCGCCCTTCGTGGTGGCCGCGGGCTTCGTGCTCTTCGCCCTCGTCACCGGAAAGTTCCTTAGAAAGAAAATGACTCGCAACACGACTCCCACGGTGGCGGCATGAGTCCGTCCGCCCTGACTCTCGGCGCGGCCCTCGCGGCCTCGGTCCACGCCTCGAGTGTTGTTCCCCCCCAGGATCCCCAGCAGCGGCCTCCCATCATCATCGGGGCCGAGGTCGAGGTGGTCTCGGTGCCGGTGCTGGTGTACGACAAGGCCGGCCGCTTCATCGGGGATCTCAAGAAGGAAGACATCCAGATCCTCGAGGATGGGGTGCCCCAGGAGATCACCTACCTCGCGAACAGCACGGGAGAGGACCGGATCCCGCTCTCCATCACTCTTACTCTTGATACGTCCGGAAGCATGCAGCCGAGCATCAAGTTCCTGAAGGAGGCCGCGACCTACTTCACCGGAAAGCTCGAGGGATCCGACGAGGCGTTGGTGGTCCAGTTCAACGAGAGCGTGAAGTCGAGCTCGGAGTTCACGGACGACACCGACCGGCTCGACGCGTTCATCAACGGCCTCCAGGTGTGGGGCGGGACCGCGCTCTACGACGCAGTCATGTACAGCCTCGACCGCCTTCGCGTCCGGCCCGGCCGCAAGGCTCTGCTTCTCCTGTCCGATGGCGACGACAACTCGAGCGCCGCCGGCAAGGCCCAGGTCACCGCACTCGCGAAGTCGCTCGAAGTCTCGATCTACTCCGTGGGGATCCAGGGTTTCGACACCCCCCGCGGCTTCCTCAAGAACCTCGCGGAAGACACGGGCGGCGCCTATTACTTTCCCAACAAGACCAGCGAGTTGATCAAGGTGTTCGAGGCCATCGCGAAGGACCTGAAGAACAGCTACCTCGTCGCCTACTCCCCGAAGCGCGCGGCCGACAATACGTACCGAAAGATCGAGGTCCGGGTCAACCGCCCGGAGGTGACGGTGCGGGTGCGTCCCGGATACATGGCGGCGAAGAAGCGGAGAAACCGGGAAGGGTAGAATCTCCTCTTCCCAATGCCTGCCACACCCGAACTGCTCCTGAAATCGTCCGAAGGGGAGCGCCGAATCAAGGTCGAGCGCGAGCGCACGACCCTGGGCCGGTCGCGCGACGCGGACATCTTCATTCCCGACCAGTGGCTCTCGCGCATGCACGCAGAGATCCTCATGGACCGGGGCGGTCTCGTCATTGCGGACCTTGGGAGCAAGAACGGAACCCTGGTCAACGGCTCGCGGATCCAGGGCCCGACCCCCCTGCGCAAGGGCGATCAGATCAAGCTCGGCGATCACATGGTCACCGTGCAGTGGAGCCTGGCCGACGAGGAGACCGAAGACGACATCCAGGCCGTCGGGACCCGCGTGTTCTCCGTGCGGACCCTCCAGGAAGGCGTGCTCAAGGCGCCGAGCAGCGCCGAGGACCTCGTCCGCAAGAACCGCGTGCTCACCGTGCTCTCGGGCGCGGCCGCCGCGCTACTCGCCCACAAGCCCATCTCGGAAACCTTCGACCAGATTCTCGACATCCTCTTCGCCGCGGTTGAAGCCGAGCGGGGAGCGATCGCGATCTTCGAAGGCCCGCCCGGCGCCCAGCTCGCCGAAGTGAAGGCGAGTAAGACGCGCCGGGGGGAGCCGATTCTGCGGGTCAGCCGGTCGATTTCCCGGCGGGTCCTCAAGGAGCAGGTCTCGATCCTCCTCCCCAACGTGCTCGAGGACGCAGTCTTCAAGTCGGAGCAGAGCATCGTGACCACGGGCATCCGCTCCGCCATGTGCGCGCCTCTGTGGCATTCGGATGGCGGCAAGGAGTCGGTCATCGGCGTCGTATACCTCGACTCGCGCGAACGCACGCACACCTTCTCGGAGGAGGATCTCGAACTGGTCACCGCGCTCGCGAGCGTCGCCGCGGCCAAGATCGAGAACGCCCGCCTCCTCGAGGAGAGCCTGGAGAAGCGGCGTCTCGAAGAGGACATGCGGGTCGCGGCCGAGATCCAGAGGTCGATGCTGCCCAAGGCCTCGCCCACCATCGAGGGCTACGACGTGGCTGCCGGAACCGAACCCTGCCGCGCGGTGGGCGGCGACTATTTCGATTTTCACGTCACCAAGGACCGGCTCACCTTCGTCTTGGGCGACGTTTCCGGCAAAGGAACGGGCGCGGCCCTCATCATGACCATTCTTCGCGCCGCAGTGCGCGATCACTGGCTCGACGATGACCTGACCCAGGCCTTGAACGAGATGAACAACCTTGTCACCCAGAACGTGCCCGCCAACAAGTACGTGACCTTCTTTCTGGGCCGCCTCGACTTGAGCACCGGCCATCTCGAATACGTGAACGCCGGCCACAATGCGCCCATCCTCTCCCGGGCCTCGGGCGCGGTCGATCGCCTGAAGACCGGAGGCATGGTCCTCGGTCTGTTCGAAGACGCGCTCTACGAGAAGGGCACGACCGAGATCGATCCGCAAGACCGCCTGGTGGTCTTCACCGACGGTTTCTCCGAGACCTGGAACAGCAAGGGTGAAGAACTGGGCGAAGATGGGCTCACCAGGTTCGTGCTCGACGTCAAGGGAACCTCGGCGAGCGCCATGAAGGAGCACCTGCTGACCAAGGCCGACGAATTCGCCGAGGGCCTCAAGGCCACCGATGACCGCACGATCATCGTGGTCTGTCGGAACCCTGCCTAGGAGGGTCGCAACAGCAGCCTCAGGGCGAGGCTCGCGATGGCGCGAATGCGGGACAGCGGCGCGGCCGCGAACGACCAGTTCCGGGAATGGCCAAGGGCTATGAGCGCCGAGGCCGCCCCGGGAGCTTCGAGACGAAGGAGCAGGAGCGAGGCGAGCCCCGGGCTCTCGGAGAGGCCGCGCCCCGTCAATTCCACCGCGGTGTCCATGCGCAGGGTCTTTTGGTCGCCGAGGAGCGGGAGGAGCCGGGGGCCGATATTCCCGAGCCCCGGAGCCACCGTGAAACGGAGGAGGCCGCGGCTGCTTTGAGCCACGATCTCGCCGCACTCGAAACGCTCGAACGCGAGAATCGTCGTTCGGACCCGCTCGAGCAGATCCTCCGGGTTGGGGGCGGCCTCCGCGACGGTGAGGAGATCCTGAATCGTCTGCTGGAACATGTAACCTTGCGCGTGTCCTTCTCTTTGAAGCTTTAGGGGTCCAATGTTGCCATGATCAACGTCCTCCTCATCGGCGACATCGTCGGTGCTCCCGGCCGCGCCATCCTGAAGCAGGCGCTTCCGAAAATCCTGCGCAAGCGCGCCATCGACTACTGCATTGCGAATGCCGAGAACCTGGCGGGCGGAAACGGGGTCACGCGCGAACTCGCGGAGGAGCTCCTGAGTCAGGGCGTCAACTGCCTGACTTCAGGGAATCACATCTGGGACAAGCGCGAGATCATGCCCATCATGGACATGTTCCCGCAGCTCCTGAGGCCGGCGAACTATCCATCCGGCCAGCCCGGCAAAGGGCACCACGTCGGGAAGAGCCGTACCGGAGTGAAGGTGGCGACGCTCAATCTCTCCGGCCGCGTGTTCATGAATGGGGCCATCGACGATCCCTTCACCATCGGGAAGAGGATCGCGGAGGAGCTTCGGAAGGAAACACCGGTCATCCTCGTGGACATGCATGCCGAGACCACGTCGGAGAAGGCGGCCATGGGCTTCTTCATGGACGGCCTCGCCTCGGTGGTGGTGGGCACGCACACGCATGTCCCCACCTGCGATCACCGGATTCTTCCCAAGGGGACGGCCTACTGCACGGACATCGGCATGACCGGCCCCTACGACTCCGTGATCGGGGTCGAGAAGGACATCATCATCAAGCGCTTCGTGGACGGCCTGCCCGCGAAGTTCGAGACCGCGAAGGGGGATCCCCGTTTCGCCGCGGTGGTGGTGGCGATCGACGAGGACAGCGGTCGCGCTTCTGCGATCGATCGCATGTTCCTGACTGAAACGGAAGTTCAATCGCTCTGACCACCCGGCGCTCTCCGCCCCCGCCTTCGCGTCTCCCGGCCCAGGGAAGGCCGCTTCGGGAGCGTCTCCAGTCGACCCTGTTCGAGGCTCCGGCCGGGTCAGACGAGCCGTCGACTGAGGCCTCCGTGCCGGCTCCTGCGCAGGGCGCGGACCCTGCGCGAACTCCGATCTCGATCACCGAACTGACCGACCGGATCGGCCGGCATCTTTCGACCGGCTTCTCGTCCGTCTGCGTCATGGGTGAGGTTTCGAAAGTGACGGTGGCCGCGAACGGCCACACGTACTTCACGCTCAAGGACGCGGGGTCGACGCTCGACGCCATCCTGTGGGCCAGCAACAAGGACGCAGTGGCCGTCCAGCCGAAACCGGGCCTGCGCGTGGTGGCCAGCGGCTCCATCCGGGTCTTCGCTCCGCAGGGCCGCTACTCGCTGCATGTCGAGACCCTCGATCTCGTGGGTGTGGGGGATCTCCAGCGCGCGCTCGAAGCGCTTAAAGCGCGTCTTTCCGCCGAGGGCATGTTCGCCGAAGCGCGGAAACGGCCGCTGCCTACGATCGTGCGCACGGTCGGGGTGGTGACGTCGCCCACCGGGGCGGTGCGACAGGACATCGAGCAGACCCTGTCCCGCGGCGGCGCGCGCGTCCGCGTGCTCATCTCGCCCACCCGGGTCCAGGGCGAGGGCGCGGCGGCCGAGATCGCCGCGGCCATCTCTCTTCTCGCGGAGCGCGATGACGTCGACATCATCATCGTGGCCCGCGGCGGGGGCAGCATCGAGGACCTCTGGCCTTTCAACGAGGAGATGGTGGCCCGGGCCATCGTGGCGTGCGGGCCACCGGTGATCTCCGCGGTCGGGCATGAGACGGACTTCACGGTGTCGGACTTCGTGGCCGACGTCCGAGCCGCGACTCCTTCGGTGGCCGCGGGCATGGTGGTCGACATCCAACGTCGGGCCGCCGAGCGGACGGAGAACGCGAGCGCCGCGCTGCGGCGGGCTATCGAGGCGAGCCGCGATCGCTGGCGGCGCCGCCTTGACACGGTGTCGACCCATCGGGTCATGGAGCGCGAGCGGACCAAGATCGAAAGGCTGCGCGGCCGCGTGGCCGCGGCCTTCTCCCGCGCGCGAACCGCGGCCGATCGGCGCCAGGCCAGCCGGCTTTCCACGTTCCGGGATCTCGCGACCCGGTGTGAAGCCCAGGCCCCCAAGGAAGTCTTCGGCCGTGCCCACGGCCGCGTGGCCCGGGCGGTTCTTTCCATGCGCTCTCTGGTAATTTCACAGATGGACCGCCGGCGCGCCCGCGCCATCCGGTCCTTCGAGTCCAAGGCCCTTCGCGATGCGGACGCGCGGATCGCCCTCGTGGCCCGCCGGTTCTCGCAGGGGCTGGGTCTGTTGGTGCGGAGCGTGCGCCCCGCGGCGGAAGGCCGGCGGAAGAGGCTCGGCGAAGCCGGGGCCAAGCTGGACGCTCTTTCGCCCCTCGCGGTGTTGAGCCGCGGATACGCTCTCGCCACCACCCCCGAGGGGCGTATTCTTCTGAGCGCCGCCGATGTGTCGCCCGGCGACGCGGTGGTGGTCCGGCTGTCCAAAGGGCGTCTGGTGACCACGGTGACCGGGCGGGATGAGGAGGTTTCTTGAGCGTGGCCCAAAGCGAGGAAGCAAAGGAATCGTTCGAGGCGGCGCTCTCCCGTCTCGAGCAGATCGTGGTCGCCCTCGAGAAAGGCGACTTGTCGCTCGAAGAGTCCCTCAAACTCTACGAGGAGGGCATTTCCCGGGCCCGGTTGTGCCAGGAGCGCCTCGAGCAAGCGGAGTCGAAGATCGAAGTTCTCTCACAGGACGCGCGGCGTGTCCTCGATCGGGCGGCGAAAGTCGAGCCGCCCCGCTGAAGGGGTCCCCGGAGAGTTACCGCTTGGATCCAACCCTCGATGAGTTGCGGTCGCTGGTCGACCTCTCCCTCGATCGCTATCTGCCGAAAGAGTCGGCCTGGCCCGAGCGCGTTCACGCGGCCATGCGTTACTCGATCTTCGCCGGGGGCAAGAGGATCCGGCCCCTGCTCTGTCTCGCCGCCGCGCACGCGTCGGGTGGGGCCCCGGGTCGGGAGCGGGCGCTCCCGTTCGCCTGCGCGGTCGAACTGATCCACACCTTCTCGCTCATCCACGACGACCTTCCCTCGATGGACGACGACGATCTGCGTCGCGGCCGGCCCACCTGCCACAAGGCCTTCGATGAAGCAACCGCCATCCTCGCCGGCGACGCGCTTCAAACCCTCGCCTTCGAGATCGTCGCCACCGACGAAGGCGGTCTTTCAAGACCCGGGCTCGTGCTCGAGGCCCTCGCCGTCCTCGCGAGAGCGTGCGGCACCGCCGGGCTCATCGGCGGGCAGATGGACGACCTCAAGTACGAAGGAATCCCCGCGACCCCGGAGGACCTCGAGCGCATTCATCGCACCAAGACCGGCGCGCTGATCGTCGCCACCGTGGTGGGCGGCGGTCTTCTCGGGGGCGGGCCGCCCGACAGAGTCACGGCCCTGCGGGCCTTCGCCGAGCCCATAGGACTCGCGTTCCAGATCGTGGACGACATCCTCGACGTGAGCGGCGATGCCAAGTCTCTCGGGAAGACCCCGGGCAAGGACGCGAAATCCGGCAAGGCCACCTGGGTGGCCCTTCATGGTCTCGAGGCCTCGAAGCGGGGAGCCAAAGGGCTTCACGAGCAGGCCGTGCAGGCCCTTCACGCCTTCGGATCCGAGGCTTCTCTGCTGCGCGATCTCGCCTCCCGGATCATCCACCGGGCCTCTTGAGTCCGACCCGCCGCCGCCTCGACCTCGAGATCGTCCGACGCGGCCTCGCTCCCTCCCGGGAACGAGCGCAGGCCCTGATCCTGGCCGGCCGCGTGCGTGTCGCCGCGGTAGAGAGGCCGAAGGCCGGCGCCCAGGTCACCGAGGAGACCCTGATCGAAGTCGACGGCGAGGAGGCCTGGGTTTCTCGCGGCGCCCTCAAGCTCCTGGGCGCCCTCGATTCGTTCCGGGTGTCCTGCGAAGGCCGGGTCTGCATCGACATCGGAAGCTCTACCGGAGGCTTCACCGAAGTCCTGCTCGCGCGTGGTGCTTCGCGGGTCTACGCCTTTGACAGTGGTGTCGGCCAGCTCCACGAGCGTCTGCGTCAGGACCCGCGCGTGATCCTGAGCGAGCGGACCAATGCCCGGCACCTCACTCCCGGCTCGCTCCCCGAGAAGCCGACGCTCGCGACCATGGACGTGTCGTTCATCTCGATTCTCAAGATCCTTCCCGCCCTCGCGGGCCTCCTGACGGAAGGCGCCGACGTGGTCTCCCTGGTCAAGCCGCAGTTCGAGGCCGGACGGGCCGACGTGGGCAGCGGCGGCATCGTCCGCGACGAGGCCGTGCACGCGCGCGTGATGCTGGGCGTGGTGAACGGCGCCGAGGCGGTTGGCTTCAGGGTCAGGGCGGTGTGCCGGTCGAAGATCGACGGGGCCTCGGGGAACCGGGAGTTCTTCATGCACGCGATCTCTCCGGGGCGCCTCGGTGGCGGCCTTTCCCCCGGTCTGACATGATGGCGCCATGAAGGTCGCTCTGGTCACGCGCGACGATCTGCCCGAAGGCGATCCCACGCTCCTCAAGGTGATGAGAATTCTCGAAGGGCTCGGGGCCGAGCTGGTGGAGAAGAAGACGCGCGGGGCGGTCGACGCGGTCGTGGTCCTGGGCGGCGACGGCACCCTCCTGCGCGCGGTGCAACGCGTCTCCAGCGAGGACACCCCGGTCCTGGGCGTGAACCTCGGGTCGCTCGGCTTCCTCACCGAGATCACCAGTGACGAGCTGGAAGGGGCGCTTCGCACGCTCATGTCCGGGGACTACGCCTACTCCTGGCGTTCGATGCTCAGCGCCACCCTGGTTCGCGGGGACGAGTCCCACGTCCACCAGGGCCTGAACGATGTCACCATCGCGAAAGCCGCTACGGTGTCCAGGATCGTCGAGTTCACGGTCTCGGTGGGCAACAAGTTCGTGTCGGAGTTTCGGGCCGATGGGCTCATCGTTTCCTCGCCCACCGGCTCGACCGCCTACAACCTCGCGGCCGGCGGCCCCATCCTTCATCCTTCGCTCGATGCGGTCGTCCTCACCCCGATCTGCCCGCACATGCTCTCGTACCGTCCGCTGGTCATCCCCGCGAGCACGCCGGTGAGGATCAAGGTTCGATCCTCCACTTCGCCGGTGCACGTGACCGTGGACGGCCAATGGAGCCGGGAGGTGATGCCGGCCGATGAGCTGGTGGTCAGCATGGGGAAGCGGAGATTGAAGCTGGTGACCTCGCCCGCGCGCGACTATTTCGAAGTGTTGCGAACCAAGCTCAAGTGGGGAGACGCGCCGAAGCTCAGGACTTGAGTTCGGACCGTCCGACCTCGATCCGCGCGAGCTGTAATTCTCCCGTCTCCGCCCGGACGTATACCTCGTCGCCGGGAGCGAGCTGAACGGGCACGCTGAAATCGAAGTCGCCCGAGGAAGGAAGCGAAGTAGAGCCAACCGGCGTGTCGATCCTCAGCAGGCCCTGGAGCGAGCCGATGAGCCGCACGCTGCGCACGCCCGATGCTGCTGTCCGGAACGCCACCGCGTCGCCTGGATGAGACAGCGTGATCCAGCTCGCGGTCATCCGCGCTCCTCGTTCGAGTCGAACGTCGCGGACGAGCGCAGCCCCGCTGATCCTCAACCCCGAGCGAGTTCCCTCGATGGAGGAGCCTTCGGGGCCGAAGGGAACCGAGCGATGCAGGCGAAGGCGGACGCGCCTCCCTTCCATCTCCGGAATGCCGTGAATCAGCACGCCGTCGCGGACCGCGAACGCGATGGGGGAGTCGGTCCAGGACCAGAGTGCCTCATCGAACTCCCGCCCGCGCTGATGAAGGCGCTCCCAGCGGTAGTCGTAGGTCCAGCCGCCGAGGAGTTGAATGGCAACGGAGGCGAGACCGAGCAGCGCGCCGCTCCTTGGCAGGGCGGAGAGACCCTCGGGGAGAAAGAAGAAGAGCGCGGGGAGCAGGTCGGTGAGAAGCCTCGGGCCGAAGGATTCGCCGCCGTGCCACTCGTTCCAGCAGGCCATGAAGGCGAAATGGACGGCCACCGCGGCCACCAGACCGCGGGCGAGCGACCGGCGGCGCTGGGTGATGAGACCCCACGCGGCCACCAGGGCCACGGGGGTGAACACCAGGAGGCCGCGCGCGGGTGAGATGAGGAGGCCCGCCGCCGACTCGGGCAGGGCCGAGAAGAACCGGTCGCCCCCACCCGCGGGACCGAACCTCCACGGCGCGCCGAACAACATCGCGTTGTAGAACGCGACTGCGCCCGCGGGGACGCAGGCGACGGCAATGAGACTCGCGGCCTGCGCGCGCGCGCGGATCAGCAGATAGACGAAGAGAGCGGCGCACATGGGAATGACCGCGGGCCTCGAAGCGGCGGCGAGCGAGAGACCGAAGGCTGCGATGAGGCCGGGGCGCAGTGAGCCCGCCGCATGGTCGTCGAGACGCTCGAGCGCGTCGATCGCGATGACGAGAAAGACCAGCACCGCCGGGTGCTGCCACAGTGCCTGCGCGGTCGAGTAGACGCTGGTTCCGAGACCGAAGAGCAGGGCGGAACCAAGCGCCGTCGCGGGCGAGGTTCGCTTCGCGAAAGATCGGGCGAGAAGGGAAGTGGCGACCGCGGCCAGGAACGCGGCACTCAGTTTCCCCGCGACCTGAATCCCCGCGGGTGAGAGGTCGAAGAAGAGACGGCCCACGAAGAACCAGGGGGCCGCGAGAACGGCGGGAAGGACGGGATAGATCGACGCTCTTCCGCCTGGCACCGCGCGAGTGAAGGGGTCGGAGGCGCCGTCGTCAGGAAGGACTACGGAACCGCGTTCGATCAATGACGCGGCCGTTCGCTCCATCGCATTGGTGTCCCCCGACCCGATGGCCCGGCCGTTTGCGACGAGAACGAGGAACGACAGCACGAACGCAGCGAGCGCCACCCGCCTGCCCGCGCTGGGAGTCCTCACTTGGGCGGTGTCGGCGGAGATCCGGATGGTCTCGCAAGTCTCGAGGAGCGCCGGCGCTGGAACTCGTCCACCGCCCGTTCATGATCACGGAGCAGTTTCGAAAAAACGTGGGTCCCGTCGTTGCGACTCACGAAGTAGAGGGCGTCCGTCTTCTCGGGCTGAAGCACCGCGCCCAGGGCCGAGCGGCCGGGCGAGCCGATGGGCCCGGGCGGCAGGCCGGTGAAGCGATAGGTGTTGTAGGGGGACTCGCTCGACAGGTCCACCTTCCGTATGTTGCCGTTGTAGCGGCCCTCGAGCTTGAGCGCGTAGATCACGGTGGGGTCGGTCTGAAGCTTCATGCCGAGGCGCAGGCGGTTGAGGAAGACGCCGGCGATCCGCGGCCGCTCTTCGGGGGCCGCGGTCTCCAGTTCGACGATGGAGGCGAGGGTCACGATCTGGCGCAGGTTGAGCGGGATACCGGCGATGGTGCGTCCTTCGGGCGCGAGTCCCAGCTCGGCGAACACGTTCCGCGAGAACTTCACCATCTCGGCGACGAGCGCCCCTTCGTTCGACTCGTCCTTGAGGTCGTAGGTCTCGGGGAAGAGATAACCCTCAAGGGTCCTGGCTCCAGGGTCGAGATCAGCGATGCTCGCCGCGTCCTTCGCCGCGGCGAGAAACCCTTCGCGGGTCAATCCGACCCTGGTCACGATCTCCGCCATGTCGAACATGTTCCGCCCTTCCGGGAGCGTGACCTCACGGCGCTCCACCTCCCCTTCCACGATCTTCTGTTCGATGTCGAGGAGGGAGTAGGGACCGTCGAAGCGATACCGTCCGGCCTTCATCCGGCTTTCGTCTCCGCGCAGCCGGACCAGGAGCGCGAACGTCCAGGGACGCTTGATGAGGTTCGCGGCGGCGAGCCTTTCCGCGATGACCTGGGTCGAAGCCCCCGCCGGCACGACGACTTCGGCGGCGGGGCTCCCAAGAGGCGCTTCCGTCTCCATTCGCCACCACACCCGAAGGCCGAGGGCAGCGAGGAGGAGGAGAGCCGCGACGCGGAGCTTCATGTGGCCGGCCCCGACTGGGCGTGGGCGCGCGCGTCGAGCCAGGTCTGGAGGATCAGGACCGCCGCCATCTGGTCGATGATCTCCTTGCGCCGGGCGCGGGACATGTCGGCGGCGATGAGCGTCCGTTCGGCTTCGCGCGTGGTCAGGCGCTCGTCGAACATCTCGACCGGAACCTGCAGCCTCCGTCGCAGAACCTCGACGAACTCGTTCACTTTGGCGCTCTGGGGGCCAAGAACCCCCCGCAGGGTGAGCGGGAGGCCGGCGATCACCCGGCACACCTCGCGCTCCTTCACCAGGGCCAGGACCCGCATGGAATCGGCCTTCGGTCCGCGCCTCTGGATGGTCTCGACCGGGGAGGCCAGGACCAAGCCTTCGTCCGAACAGGCGACTCCGATGGTCCGGTCGCCGATGTCGAGAGCCATGATTCGCATCGAAGTTTATGAGCCGCTCGGCAGTATACGGGCGCTCCGGTGCGTAGAATGTTCGCAAGGGAACGCGACACCATGCCAAGCAAGTATGTCCTCGATCAGGAGTTGGGAGCCGGTGGCATGGGCCGCGTGTACCGCGCGCGGCTCACCGGCGAGGCCGGCTTCGAGCGCCCGGTGGTCATCAAGAAGCTCCTCGACGCGAACGATCTCGCCCTGATTTCCCTCTTCGTGGAGGAAGCCCGAAGGTACGCGGTGCTCGACCACGAGAACATCGGCCGCATCTTCGACTTCGATCGGATCGACGACGATCTGTGCATTGTTCTCGAATTCATCGACGGCTGGAGCCTCTCCGAGTTCATCGACCGCCACATGCTTCTCGACCGCCTGCCCCCGGCCGAGATCGTGGTCTTCATCATCGGCCGGGTCTGCCGCGGGCTGCAGTACGTCTTCGAGCGCGCCGCCATCGTCCACCGTGACGTGTCGCCCTCGAACATCATGATGACCCGCGAGGGCACGGTGAAGCTGATCGACTTCGGCATCGCGGCGAGGAGCGGCACGAGGAGCGAAAACCTCGTGGGCAAGCCGTCCTACATGGCGCCCGAGGTCATCGCATCGATGAGCATGGACAACCGCAGCGACGTCTTCTCGCTGGGTGCCGTCTTCTACGAGATGCTGACCCTCGACCGTCTCTTCAAGGGCGCCACCGCCGAAGCTACGCTGATCGAAGTCGTGGCCGGGGTCATGCGGTCGCCGCGAGAGATCAACAAGGATGTTCCCCAGCCCGTTCTCGAGATCCTCGCGAAGACCCTCGAACGCCGCATCGAGAAGCGGTACCAGAGCGCCGCGGAACTGGGCGCGGCCTGCGAGCACTGGCTCTATGACAAGGGCTATGGGCCCACCAACCTCACGTTGAAGGAGTACTTGAGCGCCCTTTTCGGTGCGAACACCGGGGCCCTCGTCCCGGAGCGACCGCAGTTCCCGGTGATCGAACTCTCGATGTATCCGATCATCGACGGCGGCAAGACCCAGCGCCCGCGGTAGGGCCCGTCATCGCGAAACCGGGCGCGGACCCGTCCGTGACTGCGGAGAGAGACCCACCACCGTCATTCCGAGCCCATCAGGTCCTTCGGACGTGACGTTTGGCAGAAACCGACCTCCGTCTCCACTGAGGCCACACCGGGCTGATGACCGATGATGATGTCTATGCGCTTCGTCTCTCTCTTTGCCCTGGCCCTGTCCTGCTGGGCAGTTGCTTGCGCTGCTCCTGCGGCACCCAGCGACACGGCCCTCGTCGGGACGGTCGTCCGCGGTCCCATCCAGCCGGTTTGCCGGGTCGATGTGGCGTGTGATGCGCCGTTCAGTGCCGGCTTCACGGTGGAACGAGGGGATCGGGTGGTGGCCAGCTTTCGCTCGGATTCCGAAGGCCACTTCGAGGTGCTGCTGACGCCGGGTGTGTACGTAATCGTCCCAAGTTCGGACGCCCCGATCATGTCGCCGAAGGCACAAAGGAAAGACGTAGCCGTCGGCTCAAGCGGAAAGACGACAGTGCTCCTCCATTTCGACACGGGGATCCGTTAGACCTCAAGCGACTGAGCCTTGAAGCAATCGCGACGACGACGTGGGGTTTCTCTCCACAGTCACGGACGTGGACCGATCGGATCTCCCGCCGCTACTTTTCCACCACACAGACGAGGCCTTCGCTGGAGGCCTGACTCTCAACCGGGCCGAAGCGACCGGCGACGCGCCAGCGGAAGGTCCCGAGCCAGGGGAGGCGCAGGTCGTATTCGCGGGTATCGATGTCGAGTGACACGACCGGTACGTCGGAGTCGATGGAAAGAACTTCGAGATGGTACGAGGTCTCCGGCCCGGTCCAGATGAGGTGTACCGGCTGGCCGGCCTTCACATAGCGCGGATCGGCTCTGGGCGAGACCAGGTGGGGCGCCGGCCCCATGGTCGTGGGGTCGCTCGGCGCCTTGCCCGCGGTCACGAGCGTGCCTTTGTTGATGCCGAGGCGAACGATCGAGCCCTTCGCCTCGACGTCGGCGCCGCCGTTGTAGGACGCGATGAAGGTGGACGTTCCCTCCCTCCGCACGAGGGTGCGGCCGGAGCCGCTGATCAGGGCCTCCTCCGTGACCACGCGCAGCAGAGTCTGTTCGGGGTCGATATCGAGGCGGCCGCGATCGAGGAGCAGGGTCAGCACTCGGGCGTTCGGAAGCGAAATCTCGGAGGCATCGCCGACCGCGATGGCGGTCCACGGGAACTCGAGACGGGCGGTGCCGCCCTTGAGCGTCCGCACCCGGTCCCCGATAAGCAGCGGCTGGTCCTCCGCGGCCTTCTTCCAGGCGCCGCCCTGATGCTGAGTCTCCACGCCGCCTTCCACAAAGCCCATGCGAGCCACTTCGAGGGGGGCGGGAGTGGGCGGGGAACCGCCCATCGTTTTCCCGGTCTGCGCGTGAGCCGATCCGGCCAGGGCCACGAAGAACACGAGAGAACCGAGCGATGCGAAGGGCGTCATCGATGCCGAGCCTAAGGCTGTTCCACTGGCCGACGCCAATAAGTCCGGATGGTGAACCTCAGGGCGGGGGAGACGAAGCTGTCGAGGCCGCTCGCGCCGACGGCGCTGACGCGCCAGTAGAGCTCGCCGATGGGGAGTACGCGCGGCGTCCACCGGCTCATCTTGACGCCCACCGACCGGTCGACGAGCTGGCCGCATTCGGGGTCGCGGCAGACCTCCACCGTGTAGCTCAAAGCGCCCGGGGTCGGATCCCAGTCGAACGTGGGGTTCGAGAAATCAAAGGTCTGGCTCTCGTTCGGGGTGAGCGGCTTGGGGGCCGGCATCAGCTTCTCGGGGCCGTGCGTCCGTCCATCCGCGGTGACCGCGATCCCCATCCCCCGAGGGATCGGCAGCGTCTTTCCGGCCGCGGTCACTTCACTCTCGCCGTCGTAGACCATGATCCGGCTTCCACCGTCGCTCGCCCTCCGCGCTCTCGACGCTCCCTTGCCCGCACTGCCCGACCGGGTCGTCCCCACCGTGTCGCCGATGTGGAACTCGAAGCCGTTCTCGGTACCGGTCGTGCCCTGCTTCACGTCGAGGTCGGCCTGGCCGGCGCGGATCTCGATGGCCTTCCGGCTCACGTTCTCCGGGGTGGGTGTCGCCTCGCGCAGGAACACCACGGATTCCTCGGAGACGATCATTCTGGAATCGTTGTCGAATTTCAGCTCGGAGGAGGACTTCTCGAACGTCCTCACTCCGTCGCGCTCCTGCAGGATGCCGCCCACCGAGGCCGGCGTCCAGGGGTGCGGAAAGGGCATCTGCTCCACCTGCCGGAAGACCTGCTGAATGGTGGCGCGCTTCGAGTTGATGCTCTGGCCGGGCACGATCCTGATCGTCGAGCCGGGAGTGATGAAGTGCGGATTGGTGACTTCCGGGTTCGCGCCCAGAAGTTCATGCCAGCGGGTGGAAGCCCCCAGGAACTTCTGCGCGATCGATTCGAGAGTATCCCCGGTCTGGATCACGTAGTTCCCGGAAAGTGGAATGGGCATGGTCTGCGCGCGAGCGAGCGGCGTGGCCAGGAGGGCCGAGCCCACGAACGCGAGCGTTGACAGTCTCTTCAAAGGTTCTTTGGATGCTGTTCCAAGGGTATGGGAGAGGAACGGGAATGTTATCCGAGCTTCCCGGAAACGGGGATGGCCGCGGTCTCCCGCTCGGACTCGGAGATCGCGCTTTCCTGGGCGAGCAGCGCGGGTGCGATCCATTTCCATCCGTGCTTGTCCGCGATCGCTTCGAGGGCATTCGCGAGCTCCCGGGCGGAGGCCGGCCGCCGGAGCTTCGGGTCCTTCTCCAGGAGCCCGAGGATGATCTCATCAATGGCTGGCGGGACGGACTTGTTTCGCTCGCGCACGGAGACCGCGGTCGCGGTGGCCGTCCGGACGAGCGTCTCGTGTGGCGTCGCGCCCGCGTGAGGCGGTTTGCCGGTGACAAGCTCGTAGAACACGGCGCCCACGCCGAACAGATCGGCCATGGGGGTGAAGGTGGCGGAGTCGAGGGCCTCCGGAGGCAGGTAGCCGGGAGTGCCGAACGTGCCCGAGATGTTCCCGGTGGCGCGAATGGCCGAGCGCGCGATTCCGAAGTCGGTCACTTTGATGCCTCCGTCGCGCCCGAGCAGGATGTTCGCGGGCTTGATGTCGCAATGGATGACCCCCGCCTGGTGGGCGGCCTCGAGCCCGCGACTGATCTGGATGATGAGCGGCACCGCCATTTCGAGCCGCACCGTGCCCACCCGGACCAGGTAGTTCTCGAGGCTCATCCCGTCCACGAACTCCATGGCCAGGAACGCGGCCTCGCCCGCGTCCTCCACGTCGTAGATGGCGACGATGTTGGGGTGGTTGAACTTCGCCACCGTGACCGCCTCCCGCATGAGGACCTGCCGCTGCTCGTCGATGTCGACGCTGGCTCGGCTGTTGCCGCCCATGTGCACGGTCTTGATCGCGACCGGCCGCTCGAGTTTCGGGTCCCAGCCGCGAAACACCGAGCCCATGCCTCCGGTGCCGAGTATGTCGAGAACGAGGTAGCGGGAGAGGAACAGTTTTCCGATGGCCTCGCGATCGAGGGTCTGGCGGTGGATGGTTGCGAAGGCTTCCCTCAGTTGCGAAATCTCGTTGCCGGGGGGCGTCCCTTTGTCGCGGCGCCTCGCCACCTTCCACTGGGATCGCGCTATCTCGTCGATGGGCCGGATGATCGCGAAGTACCCGAGGGTGGAGAAGAGGCCGGTCAGAAGCACGGCGGCGAGGACGGAGAGAAGGCCGGTGCCGCGCATCTTCGCGGCGACCCTTTCCGCCGTGGTCGCCGGCTGGATCGAGGCCACGAACCAGGGGGCGGTTTGCACGCGGCTGTGGGCGCCGGCGATCACGGGGTCGGTGTCGTCATAGCGCGAGGCGCCCGAAGTGGCGCGCGCCCTTCCCGCCTGCAGCAGGGCGCTGGGAAATCGCGCGGCGTCCCCGGACACATTGGACGAGGCGATCAGACGTGAGTTTGCGTCGAAGAGCCCGATGATTGCGTCGCGACCGATCTCCTCGGCCATGAGCAGTTCGGAGAGCGCCGCTCCGTCCACCAGGATCCGCAGCTCGCCCCGGCCCTCGTCGAGCTGGGTGGCGATTCGGATCCACAGGCGATCGCCCGGAACCACCGCCACCGGTTCCGCGGTGGCGGCGGCGAGCGCCGGGTTCACGATTTCCGAAAAACCCGCGCGGGTGGCGCTCCCGACCTCGTCTCCCGCGGCATTCACCACCACCGCTCCCTTGATCGCGGGATCCGCCTGAAGGAGGCCCGCGATCATCTCCGCCACCTGATCCCGCCTCGCCCGGAGAAGGTAGGGGTTGGAAGAGAGAGTCTGGGCGGAGATGCGAAGGGAGCGGATCCAGGCGTCCACGCGGCCCGCGGTGGTGCGCGCGGTGACCGAGTGGGTGATCAGAATCTGATCCACCACGGAATCGCTGGTCAGTCGGACCAGCCAGGGAATGATGATGAGCGGGATCAGGCTGACCGCGGCCAGAACCAGGACGAACCGACCCAGCAGACCGGTGCGCAGGAGGCGGCCGAAACGGGCCACCTTGCGGGCGAGCGACGCCGGTCTATTCGAGCTTGGGCGCACGAAGGGCGTCTAGGGCGACTTGCTCTTGCACGCCGCCACCGTCCTGGCGGGATCGATCGCATCCTTGCCTTGGAAGATGGCGGTGATCCTGCCGCCCTCGTCGATCACGAAGGTCGTGCGGTTCGCCCAGAGGAGACCCTTGACCCCGTAGGCCTTCGCGGCCTTGCCGTCCTTGTCGGAGAGAAGCGGGAAGGGGAGTTTCAGGCTGTCCGCGAACTTGGTTTGCGTGGCGAGGCTGTCGAGGGAAACGCCCAGAACCTGGGCGCTACTGTCGTCGAACTGCGCTTTGTGGTCGCGCAGTCCCGACATTTCCTTTGTTCACCCACCGGTGAACGCCTTGGGAAAGAAGGCGAGGACCACCTTCTTCTTGCCTTTGAACTCCGAAAGCGTGATGGTCTTTCCGGTCGAAGCGGGCAGGGAGAAGGCCGGGGCCGCGTCTCCCACCTTGAGCTTGACGGCGTCTCCTTCGGCCGGGAGGAAGAGAGCCAGAGCCATGGCGATGAACATGAAGGGAACCTAGCACGGATCGTCGAGGGGCCTCTCTTGACACGGGAGATCGGAACCGCCTAAAAAGTCATTCGACAAAAGGGGGAAGAATGAGCGAACAGCCGAGATCGCGATCAGAGGAGTTGCACGAGCTGCTGAGCGACCTCGGTCGCTGCGTGCAGGAGGCGGTGACGAGCTCCCCCGAGGTTTCGGCCGCCCTCGATCGGATTCGCGAACGCGGCTATGAGCCGTCGTTCGTCGTCGAGACGAGCGTCGCCTCCGGCGCTTCCGCCGGTGGCGAAGGCGAAGCCGGGATCGAGATGAGCGTCGGCGTTCACCGCGGCCCCGATCCGGTGGAAGCGGCCATGACGCCTCTCGACAAGAAGTTCCTGCGCTCCCTGAAGATCAGCGTCGAATAGACGGACCAGAGCGCAGGCCCAATTCACCTGGGCCGGAGCGAACGGGGGCCTGGGGCGCTGAGCACGGTGTCCGTCCGGCTTCTGCGGCCCCCAGCCTAACCACGACCCGACACGATCGTCGATGAGCCGGCGAAGAGGGCGGCCGGGCCCAGCTCCTCTTCAATGCGAAGAAGCTGGTTGTACTTCGCCACCCGGTCCGTGCGCGAGGCCGATCCGGTCTTGATCTGGCCGCAGTTCGTGGCCACCGCGAGCTCGGCGATGGTGGTGTCCTCGGTCTCGCCGCTGCGATGCGACATGACCGACGAGTAGGCCGACCGCGTGGCCAGGGCCACGCAGGAGAGCGTCTCGGTGAGCGTCCCGATCTGATTGACCTTCACCAGGATGGAGTTGGCGATCCCCTTGGCGATTCCCTCCGCGAGAATCTCGGGATTGGTCACGAAGAGATCGTCACCCACGAGCTGACACTTCGAGCCGAGCGCGTCGGTGAGATTCTTCCAGCCCTCCCAGTCGCTTTCGCCGAGCCCGTCCTCGATGGAGACGATGGGGTACTTCTTCACCCACGACTCGTACATCGCGATCATCTGGTCTGAGGTCTTCTCCTTCTCGCCCGACTTCTTGAAGACGTACTTCTTGCCTTCGTGAAGCTCGCTCGCGGCCACGTCCAGGGCCAGGGCGATGTCCACACCCGGCTTGTAGCCCGCGGCGGTGATGGCGGAGAGCACGGTCTCGATGACGCCCTCGGGCGACGGCAGGTCGGGCGCGAAGCCGCCCTCATCGCCAACGGAGGTGGCGAAGCCCTTCTTCTTGAGTATGCCCTTGAGGGTGTGGAAGACCTCCGCGCCCATGCGCAGCGCTTCGGTGAAGGAAGAGGCGCCCACCGGCACGATCATGAATTCCTGGGGGTCGAGCTTGTTGTCCGCGTGCGCGCCTCCGTTCACTATGTTCATCTGAGGCACGGGCAGGGTGCGGGCGAGCGGGCCTCCCAGGTACCGGTACAGGGGCACGGAGACGCTCGCGGCCGCGGCCTTGGCGTTGGCGAGGGACACGGCCAGGATCGCATTGGCCCCGAATTTCGACTTCGTCTTCGTTCCGTCCGCGTCGATCATCAACTGGTCGATCACGATCTGCTGCAGCGCGTCCTCGCCCTTGAGAAGGTCGGCGATCTCGTGGTTCACCGAGGCCACCGCCTTCAGCACGCCTTTCCCGAGATAGCGCTTCTTGTCTCCGTCACGTCGCTCGTTCGCCTCGCGCGATCCGGTGGAAGCGCCCGAAGGAACGGCGGCCCGCCCGAAACTCCCGTCTCCAAGCGTGACTTCCGCTTCCAGGGTGGGGTTGCCGCGCGAGTCCAGGATTTCGCGGGCGTGGATGTCGGTGATTTCAGTGTTCATGGGTCCTCTTGGGGCGGCCGTCGATGGGCGGCCACGCGGAGATTAACGTAGCCCAGGACCCTCCCCCGATCTGGTAGCGTCGCTCCTCGAAACGACGCCCGAAGAACTGAAAAGCAAAGGATCACTCACGAGCATGACCACCGGCTCGCCCGTTCACGAAGCACTTGCGCACCTCGAGGGAAGCTTCGAAGCCTTCAAGAAGACGCTGATCGAACTGTCGAAGATCCCGAGCATCTCGGCCAGCCCCTTCCCCAAGGAGGCCGTGCAGAAGTCGGCCGCCGGGGTTGCCGACGCGCTTCGCGCGGTGGGCGTCGAGAACGTCCAGGTCCTCGCCATCGAAGGGGTGCACCCCTATGTCTACGGCGATTTCCTGCACAAGAAGGGCGCGCCAACCATCCTGCTCTACGGCCATCACGACGTTCAGCCGGTCGGCAACGAGGCCCGCTGGTCCACCGCTCCCTTCGAGCCGGTGGAGAAGGGCGGCAGGCTCTATGGCCGCGGCGTGGCCGACGACAAGGGCGGGGTCATGACCCACGTGGCCGCGGTCGCGTGCTACCTGAAGACGGTCGCTTCGCTGCCGTGCAACGTCAAGTTCGTGATCGAGGGCGAAGAAGAGATCGGCTCGGAGAACCTCGGCCATTTCCTCAAGAAGTACCGGAAGATGCTCGACGCCGACTTCATCGTCCTCTCCGACACCGCGAACTTCGACACCGGCGTCCCCGCCCTCACTTATCAATTGCGCGGGATCGTCCAGGTGGACGTGGAGGTGGAAACCCTCAAGCAGCCCCGGCACTCCGGCATGTGGGGAGGCCCCATCCCCGATCCCGTGCAGGTGCTCTCGCGCATTCTGGCCGACCTGACCGCGGCCGACGGCAAGCTCAACGTGCCCGGCCTCTACAACAAGGTGGCAAAGACGGGTGCCAAGCAGCTCGCGCGCATTCGCAAGCTGCCGTTCCGCGAAGCCCAGTTCAAGAAGGAAGCGGGCACCCTGACTGGAGTCCGTCTGTCCGGCGAGGCCCGCTACTCGGTCTACGAGCGGCTGTGGACGCGCCCCTCCCTCACCGTAATCGCCATGGAGTCCCATCCGCTCAAGGGCTCGTCGAATCAGATCGTGAACGCGGCGCGCGCGCGTCTCTCCCTGCGTACGGTTCCGAATATGGATGGCCCCGACGCGGGTCGCCTGCTCGTGAAGCGCCTTACCAAGAATCCGCCCTACGGGGCCAAGGTCACCGCGAAGGTCACGGGCAGCACGCCCTGGTGGACGACCGACCCGGAAGGCCCGGCCTTCGAGGCGGCCCGTCGCGCGCTCAAGGCGGGCTACGGCAAGGAAACCGCGATGATCGGTGCGGGCGGCAGCATCGGCTTCGTCGGCCCCTTCGAAAAGATGCTGGGCGGGGCCCCCTGTCTTCTGATGGGTGTCGAGGATCCGTACTGCAACGCCCACTCCGAGAACGAGAGCCTCGACCTGGCGGACTTCAAGAAGTCGATCCGCTCCGCCATCTTCCTGTATGACGAGCTGAGCCGCGTCCCGACGAAGTAGGGGGTTGCGTGCGCGTCAAGGAAACGTACCGTCATTGCGAGGGCCCACTCCGTTGGTAGCGGCCCGAAGCAACCCCGTCCTACCCCTATCCGCCCACGAGTGAGCGTCGGTCGTTTTCCTTCGCTCCCTGTCGGTCGCTCAGCCCGCTCGCGCGCACGCTCGGACCCCTGAGTCGTTTGGCTTTCGGGGCGGCGGGCTTTGGCGTCTTCAGGTACGGCTTCACCACCTCGCGGTGCAGCTCTCCGGCTCGACCCCCGGACTTAATGAAAGTTAAGGGAGTCTTCAGTAGGAGGCCCGCGGCCTTGCCAGTACCTTCACACCCATGAAGGAGCTTTCTCTATGACCCGAAGATCTCGCTGGGCTTTGCAAACGCTCGCCCTCGCCGGCGTCTTTGCCCTTGGCGCGCTCGTGACCCGCGCCGATGACACCGCCTGCGTCTCCTGCCACGAGGACTTCGTCAAGAAGTTCGCGACAAGCAAGCACGGTATGACGTTCGCGAACGACAAGAACTACCAGGGCAAGAGCTGCAGCGACTGCCATGGCAAGGGCGATGACCACGCGGCGACCGGCGGCGAGGGCAAGATCCTGAATCCCGGGAAGGCCCCGGCCAAGGAAGCCAACGCCGCCTGCCTGACCTGCCACGATTCGAACAAGGCGCAGTCCCACTGGAAGGGCAGCGTCCACGAGACCCAGGGTCTGAAGTGTACCGATTGCCACTCCCAGCACAAGGAAAACCCGGTCAAGGTCAACACCTCGGTGCCGGGCCCGAACCCCATCACCCAGAAATGCCTCGAGTGCCACCGCACCGAGGCCAAGAGCCTTCATCAGCGATCGCGGCATCCTCTCAACGAGGGAGTCATGAGCTGCGCCTCGTGCCACAACCCGCACGGCACCGCGGGCGAAAAGATGATCAAGAAGGACTCGGTCAACGATCTGTGCTACTCCTGCCACCAGGAGAAGCGCGGTCCGTTCCTGTGGGAGCACTCGCCGGTGCGCGAAGACTGCGTGACCTGCCACACCCCGCACGGCTCGAATCACCCGAATCTGCTTCAGACCCGTGTCACTCAGTTGTGCCAGGCCTGCCACCAGCAGGGACGTCATCAGAGCATCCCCGGAGTTCCGAACTCCGTGTGGACCACCAACAAGCAGTGCGTCAACTGCCACGTCCAGATCCACGGGTCGAACCACCCGTCGGGTCCGCTCTTCCAACGCTGAGTCAGAGGAGACCATGACCATGATCACCACCACCACCGCCGCTCGACTCAACGCCCTGGCCCTAACCGTTCTTCTGCTCGGCGCCCCTTTCACCCGCATCGCGACCGCGCAGGACAAGGAAAAGGATGACAAGACCGTCTCCTTCAGCCTCGTCGGCGGAGGCCAGTTCCGTCAGGACGAGAAGATCTACGACACGAAGTTCCAGGAGTATCGCGAGGTGCCCAAAGGCGCTCTCATCGAGAGGTTCAAGCTCGACTGGAACCCCTCAGGCAAGCCGTGGGCGATTTCCCTCTCGGGGCGCGACGTCATGCTCGAGAACCAGTCCTACTTCCTGGGTGTTCTCCGCCCGGGCAAATTCAACTGGAAGACGACCTACGCTCAGACGCCGCACTGGTTCAGCAACGGCGCCACTTCGCTCTTCGCAGGCACGCCGGGGAACCTCACCATCAGCACTCAGATCCGGCAAGGGTTGGAGACCGCCGGCGATAGCGGCATCGCGGCTTTGAAGCTGGCGGTCGACGAAGCGTTGCGTGCCTCGGGTCAGAACATCGACCTGCGCTCGCGACGCGACGTGGCGGCAAGCGAAATGATCTTCAAGGTGGCCGAGGGCTTCGACCTCACGGTCACGGGACGAAACGAGAAACGCAAGGGGAATCGGGCGCTCTCCGTGGGCACCTACATCCGCCGTCAGGCCATCGCGGGCGAGCCGGGGACGGGGCCTGGATTCTTCGACGCCGAACGGATCGAGCCCCGCATCAACGAGATGCCCGAGCCTTACGATCAGCGCTCGACGGACGTTGGGTTCGTGGCCACCCTGAGCCGCAAACGCGGAATGCTGAGTGCCGGTTGGGACGGGTCGTGGTTCAAGAACTACAACAGCACCCTCTACTGGAACAACCCGTTCGAGGCCTCCCCCTCGGTCGCCAGTTCCACCATCGGCCTGGCTCCGAGCTTCGATCAGGAGCCGGCCGCTCCGTTTGGCAGCGCCACACTTCGCGGCCGTTTCGCCCAATCGGCCATCGACCTGTGGCCGGACAACACCTACCGCCACATGTTCCTGACCGGTATGCTGAAGCTCGGCGACAAGTCGCGACTGAACGCCACCATCTCCCGCGGACGCATGTCCCAGAATGACGCGTTCAACCGTTACGGCGAGAACGAGGCCGTGGTCTTCACCGGCGTGCTCGGGGCGCCCGACGCCGTCTACGCGCGGAACGCCCCGCTTCCCGTATCCAGCCTCAACGGCAAGATCGACACCACGCGCGCCGAGGTCAGGTTCACCGCCGATCCCGCCGAACCGCTGCGCCTTCGCGCGGCCTACCGTCTCTACGACCTCGACAACAAGACGGCGCAGATCCAGTTCCCAGGGTATGTCTCGGCCGGCGACTCGTACGTCCGCCGCGGCATCGGCCAGACCATCAACGGCCAGAAGGCCCTGTTCACCACCCCGGGAGGTTACCGCCGTCAGGTGTTGACCGGAGGCGCCTCTTACAAAGCGGGCACGAAGATCACTTTCGACGGCGACTTCACCCGCACCCAGATGGACTACGACATCCGTCAGGTGCCGAAGAACGTCGAGAACGCGATCAAAGTCGGAGCGCGCCTGCACCCGAACCAGACCTTCACCCTGCGGGCCTCCTACCTGGACGCGAAACGGAAGTACGAGGGTGCTTTCACCCAGGGCCTCGAGGGCACGGGCATCCGTCAGTGGGATGTCTGGAACCGCAACCGTCAGCAGTTCTCGGCGGATGCCGATCTCGAGATGGGTGAGAACTGGACGCTCGGCGGTTCCTTCATCCACGGCAAGGACAAGTACCCGGATCTCGCCACCGGGTACACCCAGCCCTACGGACTGAACGACACCAAGAATGACTCGATCTCCATGAACCTCACCTATGGCGAATCGGACTGGTCCTTCGGGGCGTTCGCGGGCTACGACACCGCGCAGTGGAACAGCCTCCAGGTCACCAAGACCAGTCCCACCAGCGTCAACAACGATCCCACCAACCGCTGGTCGCGCGGCATGGACGACAAGACGTTCTGGATGGGTCTGAACCTGGAGCGGTCGCTGGGTAAGAAGACGAAGCTCAGCGCCGACCTCAACTGGAATGATTACAAGGGGACCTGGGCGACCAAGAACCTCGCAACCCCCAGCGTGGGCAGCGCGGTCGCCTACCCCTTCCCCGACTTCAATGAGACGTTCGTGAGCGCCCGGGTCGGCATCACCTACGATGTCAACAGCGCGATCGGCATCGAAACCCGCTACCGCTACGAGCCGTATCGGCTGACCGACTTCACCGTGGATCAGATGCAGCCATACATGCAGGGCGTCTATCAGGAGACCGGCGCTTCACCCGCCACCCTCCGCGAAGCCAATGTCAGCCGCTCCCTGTTCCTGAACAGCCGCTATTCGGACTACACCGCGCACGTGCTGAGCCTCCTCGTTCACATGCGCTTCTAGCTGTTCCGTACCCAGCGGGGGCGCCGCCCTCCCTTTCCGAGTGGCGTCCCCTCGCTTTTCTCCGCCAACTCGCGAGGTATCGGTATGCTTCCCCTGGAAGAAACGATGGCCCCGGCTCGAGTTCTGGTGGTGGAAGATGAGCCGAAGGTGGCGAAGGCTCTGGCCGAAGGGCTGGAAGCCGACGGCTTCGTTGTGCGCACCGCGGCGAACGGCGAAGAGGCCTACTTCATCGCTTCGTCCGAACCTGTCGATCTGATCGTTCTGGATCGCCGCCTCCCCGGGCGCGACGGCGTCGAGATCCTGAAGGCCCTGCGGCAGCGCGGCTTCCTCATGCCGGTACTGATCCTGACCGCGCGCGACACCGTGGAAGATCGTGTGGAGGGCCTGGACGCAGGCGCAGACGACTACCTGGTCAAGCCCTTTGCCTTCCCCGAGCTTCTGGCCCGGGTCCGGGCCCTTCTCCGACGAGGTCGAGGCGATCAAGCCCTGCGGTTGACCGTGGCCGACCTCTCCATGGACGTGGTCAAGCGCACGGTCAACCGGGGTGGTCGCGAGATCGAACTGACCACGCGCGAGTTCGAACTGCTCGAGTACCTGGTTCGCCACAAGGGCGTCGTGGTGTCTCGCGAAATGCTGGCCCGCGATGTCTGGAAGGAGCCTACGCGGGGAACACCCCTCGACAACGTCATCGACGTTCATATCACCCACCTTCGCCGGAAGGTCGACCACGAGCAGCCCGAGCGCCTCATTCAGACCATCCGAGGCGTCGGTTTCGTGTTGAAGCCAAGTCAGGGCGGCGAGGATCCGAGTTGAAGTCGGCTCTGCGAATCCGGACCCGGCTGACTCTTCATTACACCGGCGTCCTGGCCCTGGGACTCGCGGTGTATGGGGCCGGCCTTTACTTCGTCCTGAGCCGGCACGCCTATAACGACCTCGACCGGCGCCTTGGCGAAGACATCGAGGCCACCGTGCATCGAGTCGAGCGGGACGCGAGTGGGGAACTGCGCTTCCGGCCGAACGCGCCGCTTGCCGAGGCCGAGGAAGAAGAGGGCGGCGGCCACTGGGTCGAGGTCTGGAGCGAGACGGGGAAGCGCCTCCTGACCAGCGAAGCGGCTGATCGGTGGAATCTGGGCGGGCCGCCGGTCCAGGGTGCGATCGATGGGGCCGCGCAAACCGTCTGGATCGAGGGCCGTCCCCTTCGCGCCGTGACCCGAACCGCGAAGGTTGAAGGGGAGGCGGCGCTGATTCGCGCCGCGACTTCGGAGGCATCGGTGCGCGACCAGTTGAGCGATCTGCTCAAGGGGCTTCTCGGCCTCCTGCCCATAGTGCTCGTGCTGGCAGGACTTGGCGGCTATGCGGCGGCGCGGCGCGATCTGCTGCCCCTCGAAACCATGGCCCGCCGCGCTCATGAGATCACCGCCGAGAGCCTGCACGAGCGCCTTCCCGTCACCTCGTCCGAAGACGAGATCGGTCAGCTGGCGGTCACCTTCAATGCCACCTTCGCACGGCTGGAGAAATCGTTCGATCAATTGGGCCGTTTCACCGCGGACGCGTCGCACGAATTGCGCACGCCCCTCACCGCCCTGCGCAGCATTGGCGAGGTGAGCCTCGCTTCTCCCCGGACCGCTACGCAATATCGCGACGTCATCGGCAGCATGCTGGAAGAGGTCGAACGCTTGACCCGTCTCGTCGAGTCTTTGCTGAACCTGTCCCGCGCCGATGCCGGACACATCGTGCTTCACCCCGAGCGGTTCGATCTGGGGGATCTGGGTCGTGAGGTCAGTGCGCACCTTTCGGTCCTGGCCGAGGATCGAGGCCAGGTCCTTGCCCTCGAAGCCAAGGTCCCGGTGGACGTGACCGCCGACCGCGCGGTCATCCGCCAGGCCCTGGTGAACCTTATTGACAACGCGATCAAGCACAGCCCCGACAAGACGGTGGTTTCGGTGCGGGTCTTCAGCGATGAGCGCGGCGCCGTCCTCGAGGTGGAGGACCAGGGTTCGGGGATTCCCGAGGAGTATCGCGCGCGGGTCTTTGACCGGTTCTTCCGGATCGACGACCGATCGCGACCTCAGGCGCGCCGAGGGGCAGGCCTGGGACTGGCCCTCGCCCGATGGTGCGTGGAGGCGAGCGGGGGGAGGATCGAACTCGACAGCATCGAGGGACGCGGAAGCACCTTCCGGATGATCCTGC
>JANMVV010000224.1:0-1808 GCA_031392925.1 Vicinamibacteria bacterium | reverse complement strand
GGACTCCGCTTCTGAGGCTCTCTACCGCGGCAGGCGCACGTCCGGGTCGCCGAGCAGAACCCAGCCGTGGAGGAATTCACGCTCCGCCGGATGGGTCGCGAGCATCTCGGTCTTCGTCTCCCGGACCGCTTCGCCGAGGGTCATCCCGGCGAGGAGCTTCGGGTAGAGGCGGAGATACAGCTCGCGCTGCAGGGTCGGCAGGGACAGGCCGGTGGGACCGAAACTGGCCACCGCGCCTCCCATGGGCACGAGCACCATGGCCTCGCTCACCGCGGGGCCGTAGAAGTACCGGTAGTCGGAAGAGACGCAGGCCCAGGTGAGGAGCAGGGTGCCCTGGTTCGTGTTGGCGAAGGCCGCCGCGTCCTCGGAGCTGAAGATGCCCTCATCGGCCCAGTGGTCCGGCGCGCCATGGCCCACGTAGGTGGTGGTGAGGGCGCCCGCGCTCAAGCCTTGGAGGAGCGCGTCGCGAGCTGCGGAGGCGCCGAGCGAGATATCCGCGAAGGTGATTGAACCGTCAAGCATCGCCTCGATCCGCCGGCCCTCGCTTCGGAACGGCATGTCGTTGATACCCTGATTGTCGACCGCTATGACGTGGCGTCCGAGGTTCGGGAGCAGCAGGCTCTCCGCGTTCTCGATCTTTGCAACCATGGCCTCGGCCTCTCCCGCGGTCCGCACGGAGAGGCGCCCTATGGCCAGGTCCGGTGCACCGTCATTGTTGCGATCGGCATACAGGTTCTCCGACACCACGCGGCCGGTGAAGGGATCGAACCCGAGGGCCGAGGGAACGAACACACGCGCGCCCAGGTTGTAGTTGTCGGCGGGGTCGATGGTGTCGTCGCCGATCAGAAGAACCGTGGAGGCGCGGCGGGCCTCGGCGATGAGGGCTTTCACGGCCGAGGCGTCGGGGATGCCCGCGGTGAAGTGGTCGTAGGCCCGTTCGACATCGACCACCACCGCAGAGCGTCCGGCGGTGTTCTTGAGCGTGGCGATCCGATTGGCCTGAGCCTCGAAATCAGCGTGGGTCACGATGAGGTAGTCGGCCCGGGCCAGGCGAGGAAGCTCGCCATCGAAGGCGGAGATACGATCGACCACGCCGGGAGAAGCGGGCAGAACGAGGCCGAGGTCCAGGTAGTTGAGATAGACGTAGGCGTCCGGTCCATCGGGCGAGGAGTAGGTGAGGGTGAAGTGATTTCCGGAGGTCACGAGGGACGACGCGGCGATCGAGCCCTCGAGCGACGCGACGCTCACCCCGCTGAAGTCGAGACTGCCCACGAGAGACCCGTTGATGCTGGCCTCCACGTGATGGCGTCCCTCGGTCCGGCCGAGAAGGGCGACCCTCACCGGGATGCTGCCTCCCTGCGGCGCGTATCCGGGAAGGTCAAAGTCCCCCTGGGTGGGATCGTAGCTTGCGGGCCATGCGTCGCCGGAGGCGAGGACATCCCACAGCCACGGATCCGTGCCGCGAGGCGCGGCCTGGTAGTAAATCCAGTTCTTCTGCACCCGGTGGAACCCCGGGCCTGCCGGAGGCTCGGACTGGGTCAGGGGTGCGGTCATGGCCGGAACCCCCGACCAGGTGACGACGTAGACGTTGTCCCCGGTGTAGTCGGTGGCGAGGCCCTGGGCCGTGAATGTGAGGCCCGCGGGGCTGGTGGTGAAGGGAACCCGCACCCCGCGCGCGGTCAACTGCAGGCGGGCCGGCTCGCGTGTGAACCTCTGCGGCATGCCCTCGGCGAGCAGATCGTTCCATGAAAGCTGGATGATCCCGGGCTCCGCGATCTCGATCTTCACGCCGGTGGCGGCGGCGCGCG
>JANMVV010000217.1:0-5811 GCA_031392925.1 Vicinamibacteria bacterium | reverse complement strand
GACTGGCCATCCAGTGTAGCGTGAACCATCATGGAACAGGGACGCTTCCAGGTCATCTTCGACAGACTCAGCGAGTCCGCAGTAACGACGGAAACCATGACCGCGACGATCCGGGTTGAGCGCAGCGATGAGAGCGAGCTCGACGAATTGCGTCGGCTGGCCACCGAGTTCGCGCAGCCCGAGCCCGGGACCTACACCACGGCCTGAAGCCCGCTCTCGGGTTTCACTCGGGAGTGGAGTTCGAAACGCCGGGTCCAGCGTAGTGGGGCGGTGCTGACCAAACGGGCGGACCGTCTGCATCGGAAGCGACTTTCACCGCCAAATGGAGTCCGCGGATGCGCTGGCCTGCTCCTTCCATCGTTGTTCGTTCACCCCGACCACCAGCAGCCAGAGGATCTGCGCAACTGAACCGAGGAGGGCGAGCCCTGCAACGTAGGGGAAGATGCTGTTTCCCAGCCTTGGAGACAGGAAGGTCAGCAGACTCAAGCCAGCGAGTATCGAGAGCACGCCCAGGATGCGGGGCAGGAAGGTGGACCTGACGATGAGGTAGCCCTTGCAGAGAGCGACGAACCCGAAGAGTGCCAACGCGATTCCCGCGCCCAGGTCGTTCACTCTGAGGAGCAGGAGCGCTAGCGCCTGCAACTGCTCCGTGTTGAAGACGTTGAGGTAATGCGCGCCACCCAGGACGTACAAGGGAGCGATGTAGAAGACGCGGCTGAACGTCTTGACCGTGCAACCGGCAAGACTGATGAACGCCGCGAGGAGCGAGATGGTTCTGCTGACGGGTTTGAGCAGGAGATAGAAAAGGGCCGTGCTCGTGATCTGGCACGTCATTTCGAGGAGATAGACGGCGAGGCCCCACTGGTACATGCTCTCGTGCGTGAGTATGTTGGTCGCCGTAGCCGCGGCGTCTCCGGATACGACCAGCCTTTCGCTGACGAAGCCCTGAGCGAATACTCCTCCCAGAATGGTGAGGAGGGAGAACAGCCCGGCTATCCGGGCCATCGCACGCGGTGACAATTCTCTGATTCGCGTCGTCGAGACTGCTTCGTTCATGCAGGGCTCCTTGGAGAATCTGTACCTCTACTCATCCGGGCCTGTCGCAGGTCCCAGAGTCCGCGCGCCGAGAGGATGAAGGTGAGGCCTCCGAGCCCGCCGAGGGCCCAGAGTGTCCAGACGAAGAAGAAGCCGCCCGCGGACCTGGCGATTTCGCTGTAGTGGGCCCCCCTCATGTGGAGGACGGGCATCGCTGCCGCGAACAACCCGACGAGCAGCATGATGACGTATCCGGATCGCCGTTCGACGAGCACAAGGGTCCCATACAGGAAGGCCACGAGGACTAGCAGTGCGGTGTTTGCTGGTTCAGCCGGCGATATCCCACGGACAATGTCGTCCGTAATGTGGAGGGTCAGCAGGAGGATCGAGAGCAGCGACGCGATCGTCAAGGTTGCGTTTCGATTCGTGCGGGCGTCAGTCGGCATGCCCGCCAACATATCGACGCAGGTGCACTCGAACAACCTGTTTGCGATGAAGAGCGGATTCGTGCGGACGAACGGCGGTTACATCTGCCGGAACAGATGCAGGTAGTTACGGCTGACGGGCAAAACGTCGTCTCGCCCCTTCAGGCGAATCTCCGCCGTTTCGTTGTCATGCCGCGTCACGTGGCTGATCGCGCGCAGATTCACCACAACCGACCGGTGGACTTGCGCGAATTGCTCCGCATCCAGCTGCTCGAGCAACTCCTTCAGCGGCGTACGCACGAGGGCCTCGGCCGGTTTGCCTCCGTCGCGCCAGGCGACCGATGTGTACTTCTCGTGGGAGCGAAAGTAGTCGACGTCGTCGATCACGATGAGGCGAACAGTTCTCCCCGTTTGCGCGCGAATCCATCGCAGGGGCTCGGGCTTGCCGCCGCCGCTCTTCAAGGTCGCGAGCTGCTCGCTCAGTTGCCGCAGCAGCTGTTCGGTGTTGATCGCCGGCCTCGACGAATGGAGGCGTTCCTTGAGACGGCTCACCGTCTCTGCGAGCCGTGCCGGTTCGACGGGCTTTAGCAGGTAATCGAGTGCGCCCTGGGCAAACGCCTGCACCGCGTAGTGGTCGAAGGCGGTAACGAAGACGAGATGCGCTCGCCGGCCGATGTGGTTCGCGGCATCGACGCCGGAGAGCCCCGGCATGTGGACGTCGAGGAAACAGATGTCGGGATGGCGTTCGTCGAACAGCCTCACCGCCTCCCGTCCGTTCCGCGCTTCGGCCACAATCTCGAGCTCGGGCCACACGATCGCAAGCTGGCGACGCAGGGCATCGCGCAGAAGCGGTTCATCGTCCGCGATCAACGCGGTCGCCTGCTCGATCATGTCTGTGCCGGCATGTCGATTTCGACGGCGGCGCCGCGGGGAACGCCGGCGGTCAGGCGCAGTTGCGCGGCATCGCCAAAGATCATCTGCAGCCTCTCGCGCAGAGTCGTGAGCCCGGTCCCCAGACCGTTCGCCGACTGATGGAGTCCGACGCCCGTGTCGGTGACGCGGACCCGGCAGCGTTCACCATGTCGTTCGACCTGGATGTCGATCCTGCCGCCTTCTTCGCTGGGGTCGATTCCGTGTCGGACGGCATTCTCGACCAACGTCAACAGGGTAGTGGGAGGGCAGCGAACCTGGAGCGCCTTTGGGTCGACGTTCATCGCGTACTGGAGGCGATCGGGCATCCGCATTTGCATCAGCTCGAGATACGGTCGGACAAGCTGGAGCTCGCGTTCGATCGTTGCGGCGGGCTCATCGAGCAGCGGTACGGCCGCTCGCAGGTAGGCGGTGAGGCTTCTCAACAGGATCGAGGCTTGCGGCGAGCCCGCATCAACGAGCGCCTGGACGTTGGCGAGTGTATTGAAGAGGAAATGAGGCGCGATCTGGGCCTGCAGGAGGTGCAGTCGCGCGTCGAGGGCCTCCCGTTCCAGCTCGCTGCGCTCGAGCGCGAACGACAGCTTCTGATCTCGTGCAAACGCTTCTTTCTGTCGGACGATCGCTGCGAGCGCTGTCCAAGGCGCGAGGAGAACGCCCACGAACGTGAGATGCGTCCATCCATTCAGGCGGCCCAGGTTCTCCCAAAACGGCGGCGCACCTTGCGGAGTGGACAGAGCGTAGATCAGCGACGTCGTCAAGGGCATAGCAACGCCGACCGCAACGACTTGCAGTGCCCATCGGTGCAGCCACCGCGGGAGGTTCCGCGGCCACACCTCGAAGAACGCGAAGACAGTGGTCGCGGCCAGGCCGAGGATGATGGTGCGAAGGAAAAGTGCGGAGATAGAACTGCTCCAGGTGGTCAACATGAGCAGCCCGACGCAGATCGACATCGTCAGGGCGACGGCAAGACGCCGTACTGTCTTCATCAGGACGCCGGGCCCGGGGGGCGTCTCACGTCGGCCGCTCGGCCTTCTCCTGCCATCTGGCCACGTTCACGCCCTTCACGGTCAGTCATAGGGCAGACGATAGCTCTCCCACGAATACCGGCACGAGGATTGATGGGGACAGAATCGAAGCTGCGCGGGCAGGGAGCAGTACTGCAGTGCACGACTGTCCTTCCACATGCCAGTCATTGTCGCCGCAGGCTCGAATGCGGACTATCGAAATGCGACGAGAAGCGGATTGGGGCGGACCAACCGCGACCGCAACTGACCGGCGGAGGGCGCCAGGGCGCCGAGGAATAGTCGAGCGCAACAGCCCAACGTCGTTTGCGACTGCACATCGACTCGTTCGAGAACGAACACCGCAGCCAAGACGTCGGATCCCAGACGCGTGTGCGCCGCTTGAGTGCACGCGCCGCGCGGGGTTCCGTTCTTGAAGCAATGGAGCGGCGTCTAGAAGAAGAAGCGCGGGCGAGAGTTGGACGGGCGGGTCTACAGCGCCTTCCCGCGGATGGGTCAACAGGTCCAAACAGGCGTCTAGACTTGCTCCCAGGTGCGCAGGAGGCGACATGACTGAGGTTGAAGACAACGAGAGCCTGATCGAAGCGCAAACGTGGGATCTGCAGATCGAAGGTGATTCGGCCGCGGGAAGGCTCGAGGCCCTCATTGAAGAGTCGATGGCTGAGCACGAGGCGGGCGCGAGTCGCGCGCTTTGAAAGGCTCCTCGCTGCCCTCGGGAAAGGGACCTCGCCCGACGGTGTCCAGTCGCAGAATCCATCCCACAATGAGCGATGAAACCAAGGCGACTTCGGAGCCCCGGGGCGAGTTCCTCTTCTATCAAGCGGACGACGGGCGAACCCGGCTTCAGGTTCGGTTGGACAACGAGACGGTCTGGCTTTCGCTCAACCAGATGACCGATCTGTTCCAGAGGGATAAGTCTGTTATTTCCAAACACATTGCGAATGTGTTCAACGACGGTGAATTGGTTCGGGATTCAGTTGTTGCAAATTCTGCAACAACTGCGGCGGACGGCAAGGTCTACGACACGACCTACTTCAATCTCGATGTCGTAATTTCGGTCGGTTATCGGGTGAAGTCACTCCGGGGTACTCAGTTCCGCATTTGGGCGACCCAGCGACTTCGCGAGTACGTCGTGAAGGGCTTCACGATGGACGACGAGCGTCTCAAGCAACGAGGCGGCGGCACCTACTTCGAGGAACTACTGGCCCGCATTCGGGACATCCGTTCGTCCGAGAAGGAATTGTGGCGCAAAGTTCTGGAGATATACGCGACCAGCATCGACTACGACCCGAGCGCGGAGGCGTCCCAGAAGTTCTTCGCGACCGTGCAGAATAAGATGCACTGGGCGGCTCACGGTCACACCGCGGCGGAGGTCGTCCATGCCCGCGTCGACGGGTCCAAGCCTCGGGCCGGCATGACGAATTGGGTGGGGGCCAGGCCCAGCAAGAGCGAAGCGGGCATCGCCAAGAACTACCTTGCGCCGGAAGAGTTGAACGCGCTGAATCGCATCGTCGTGGCCTACCTGGAGTTCGCTGAAGTGCAGGCTCTGAACCGCCGGGCGATGCAAATGAGCGACTGGATTCTGAAGCTCGACGACTTCCTGCGGTTGGGAGGGCGCGACGTGCTCACGCACGCAGGGAAGATCTCCCACGAAGAGGCGATGCTGAAGGCTGAGGCAGAGTTCGAGCGGTTCCATCGCGCCCAGCTCGCCGAACCTTCGCAGGTCGAGAAGGACTTCGAGAAAGCCGTGAAGGATCTGAAGAGGCTGCCGCCGGCCGGACGCAAGAAGCGGAAGTCCTTCGGCATGTTGAAGAGTCGCCGAGCGGCCGTGCCCGCAGACCTCGATCCGGCGGTGCTGCTCAAGCGCCGGTAGTACCACTCGAAGCTCGGTAGAGTGTGATCACGCGATGACCAATCCCCAGGCCCTCGTCCAGAAGCTCTGGAACTACTGCAACATCCTGCGGGACGACGGCCTGTCCTATGGCGACTACGTCGAGCAGTTGACGTTCCTGCTGTTCCTGAAGATGGCGGATGAGCAGTCGAAGGCGCCGTTCAACAAGGCTTCGCCTGTCCCAAAAGGCAAGGACTGGCCGGCCCTGCTCGCCAAGGACGGCGATGACCTCGAGATTCACTACCGTCACACGCTGGAGGAACTCGGCAAGCGCTCGGGGATGCTTGGCCTCATCTTCCGCAAGGCGCAGAACAAGATCCAGGATCCGGCCAAGCTCCGGCGGCTCATCGTGGACCTGATCGACAAGGAGGAATGGTCCTCTCTCTCGTCCGACGTGAAGGGCGATGCCTACGAGGGCCTGCTGCAGAAGAACGCCGAGGACGTGAAGGGCGGGGCGGGTCAGTACTTCACGCCGCGGCCTCTCATCGCGGCGATGGTAGATGTGGTC
>JANMVV010000193.1:0-10948 GCA_031392925.1 Vicinamibacteria bacterium | reverse complement strand
CTCGCCCACCATGACCAGGGTCTTCGTCGGCCGCGCTTTCGCGTCCTTGATCATGGCCGCGACGATGGACTTCGCCATTTCCGACGCGGGCATGGCGCCCTTCTCGACGGCCAGACCCAGTTCGGCGCCGAGCTCGCGGGCGATGCCCTCGATTTCCGCGGCGCGGACGGCCATGCGGTGATCGGCGGAGGCGCCGGTCAGGGAAATCGAACTCTCCGCCACGTACAGGCGGTTCATTTCCTTGCCGCCCATGTCGTCGGCCGATCGGCGCGCGACGAAAGCGCGGGCGTTTGCCACCTTGTCGCCGCCGATACCGAGGAAATCGGCTTCCAGCGAAATGATGACGTCGGCTTCAGCGAAGTTGTAGACGGGCTGAAGCGGGCGAGAGAAGGCGGCGCGGGCGCCGTCCATGGCGTTCCGGCGCGCCACGGGATCGTGGACGTGCCACTTCGCCATCGGATACTGCTTCACGAGCTCGTTGATCTGCGCTCCGAGCGTGGGCGAGTGGACGGTGGTGGTGAGGAGGCGGAGGCCTTCGCCCTTGAGCGCCTTCTGCGCGTCGAGCACCGGCCGGATGCCCGCGATGAAGTCGGCCCAGGCTCGGGTCTCGGTGCGATAGGTGAGGCTCTTCGACCGATCCGGATCGTAAAGGTTGAGAATCTCGGCCTGGGCGAAGTGATCGGTGGAGCCGAGGCTCCCCGGATGTTCGGGATTGCCCTCGATCTTGGTGGGGCGGCCCATGTGGCTTTCGACCAGAACGCCCTGCGCGGCGCCGTCGGTGGAAAGCACGGTCGCGAAATAGACGGGCTTGCCCGGGATGAACACCTCGGGAGCCTTGGCGTAGGGAATGATCGCTTCGGCGGGCTGGCGGGTGCACGCGGAAGAGAGTCCGGCGAGGGCGACGGACGCGCCCATCAACTGAAGGAACTGGCGGCGGCCTTCAGGATCGGTGAATTCGGACGCCTTCTCGGGGAACTCGCGGTGAAGCCAGACCTTGATGTCTTCGGAGTCGGTTAATTCGTCGAGGCTGCGCCAGAACTTGGGCTTCGCCCCCGAAGCGCCTTTCGAGACGCGCGTCACTTGCGATATCGGGATGAGAGCGTCGCTCATAGTTCCGTTCTTGAGGCCTAGCGATGACAGGTGGAGCAGGAAACGCGCGGGTTCGCCTTATAAAGGGCGCGAAGCCTCGCGCCCTCCTCCAGTTGATTCGTCGGAGGATTCCAGACGGGCGCGTACACCTCCGACTTGAGGCGAAGGAACTGCTCGGGATTGTTGTGGCAGTTCAAGCACCACTGCATCTGCAGCGACTGCGCCTGATAGACGAGGGGCATCTCGCCCACCTGACCATGGCACGTGGTGCACCCTACGCCCTTGTTCACATGCGCCGAGTGATTGAAGTAGGCAAAGTCGGGAAGATCGTTGACCTTCCTCCACTCGAGGGACTTGCCCGTCCGATAGCTTTCGCGCACGGGCTCGAGCAGGGGCGCGTTGGTCCAGATCTGCGAGTGGCAGTTCATGCAGGTCTGAGTGGGCGGAATCGACGCGGTGGCCGAGGTTTCAACCGATGTGTGGCAGTACCGGCAATCGATGCCGACGCCGGTGGTGTGGTGATTGTGCGAGAAGGGGACATTCTGGTCGTAGGGAGTTCCCTCCCCGGTCGCGTAACCGGAACGCGCGAGCAGAAAAAGAGCCAGAAGGACGCTGCCGCCCAAGGCAGCGCCGGCCGCCATACTCGCTTGAGATAGACCGTTGGCCTGCTTAGGGAATAGTTGCGACATACGAATAAGTGGGGGATTCTATGTGGGCGACGCTGAACCAATCAAGAGGCTTGAATCTTTTTGGGTCCTAAACTCCGCTAAGCCCTCAGTGAAAAGAGCAGGAGACGCCGAAACAACGCTTGATCTTCAGCGTTCCAGCCTTCGTGGCCGGCGGCCTGGCGGGCGGCCGTGATCAGAATACCGGGCAAGGAACGGATGCACCCGCGAAACCGATTTCGCAAGGGCTACGATTTCCGTCGGCTCGGGGAGGGCAGTCCCGCCCTCGCCGCCTTCGTGAGGCCGAACGCGCATGGGGACGAGTCCATCGACTACGCGAACCCGAAAGCGGTGAAGGCCCTAAACCAGGCGCTGCTCAAAGACGCCTATGGCCTGCGTGACTGGGATATTCCGGCGGGTTACCTGTGCCCGCCTATCCCGGGGCGCTGCGACTACGTGCACTACCTCGCGGATCTTCTGAGCGGCGGGAAGGAGGCCGAGATTCCACGGGGCCGCTCGGTCCGCGTGCTCGACATCGGAATGGGAGCGAACTGCATCTACCCGCTGGTCGGAGCCACGGAGTACGGCTGGCGATTCGTGGGCTCGGAGGTGGATCCTCTGGCTCTGCGCTGGGCGAAGAAGCTGGTCGCGTCAAACCCGACCGTTGCCGGCCTGATCGAGTGCCGGCTCCAGCCAAGGGCGATGGACTCCTTCAAGGATGTGATCCAGCCAGGCGAGGCCTTCGACCTCTCGATGTGCAATCCGCCCTTCCATGCCTCGGCCGCGGAAGCCGCGGCCGCAAGCGAACGGAAGCGGCGGAACCTCGGAGGCGGGCCGGTCGGGAAGAAGGCGCTGAACTTCGGCGGCCGACCAGGTGAATTGTGGTGCCCCGGAGGTGAGTCCGGCTTCATACGACGGATGATCGGGGAGAGCGTCGAGTTTCGCGATCAGTGTCGGTGGTTCACTTCGCTCGTCTCGAAGAGCGCGCATCTCCCTCGTCTGCAAGAAGCCCTGCGGGACGTCGCGGCGGCCGCCGTGAAGACCATCGAAATGGCCCAGGGCCAGAAGCAGAGCCGCATCCTCGCCTGGACCTTCAGGGGCGGCGACGAACGCCCGGCGCCGGCTAGGGCTTCAGCGAAACCAGGGCGATGACCAGATTGAAGAACGCTCCGAAGACAAGCGGAGCTACCGCACCCAGAACCGCGGCGTCGGCGTCGCGAGGCAGCAGCCACAGGTAGAGCGGGATGGCGATGGCCACCGCAACGACGTCGATCGCGATCATCAGGATGATGCGCGGCCGCGAGATGCGGCGCGGGTTCTCAGTGTCGGTCATGCGTCGCTCATTCTCAGCTTAGCTCTTGATAGACTTTCGGGCGCCGCACTTCATCGAGGAGAGACAAGGGAATCCCATGACCTACGTGATCGCCGAGCCTTGCATTGGAACCAAAGACACCGCGTGTGTCGAGGTGTGCCCCGTCGACTGCATCCACCCCAAGAAGGACTCGCCCGAGCACGCGGCCTCCACGATGCTCTATATCGACCCCGATTCCTGCATCGACTGCGGCGCCTGCGTTCCCGTGTGCCCGGTCCAGGCCATCTTTCCCCAGGACGAGCTTCCCGACAACTGGAAGAACTACACCGAACTGAACGCCGCCTACTTCAAGAAGTAGGACGGCAGCGTTCGAGGCGGCATCCATGAGCGAAGTCCGGGTTCGATTCAGGAAGCCCGCGAAACTTGGTCAGGATGCGGCCCTTGCTCTCGAGGACTACGCGCGCGTCGCCTCCACCTTCGACGCGGTGGTGGTCATGGACGCGCGCCATCTTGTGGTCGGCGTTCAACTCGCGGCGGGCAAGAAGGAAGTGCCCGCGGCGATCACCGAGGACATCGAGCGCTTCTTCGACTCGCTCGCCTCGGACGCGATGGACAAGCTCGGCTGGAGTTGATCGTGCAGGGGCGAATAGCTAGGAGCCTGCTTTCGCCACACCGGCCTGCCACAGGTGCCGGCGGGCATGGACGAGCACGATCCGCAGCGCAGCGTAGGCGTTGTACTTCACGTTTTCGTTGAAGGGCGAGGCGACCTTCGCGGAGGAGGTCGCAAGGCCGGTCGCGCGGGAGATGAGCGCATCTAGCTTCGCGTTCGTCTCGATGAAGCGGTCGGTGAGGGTCAAAGGATCGCTCACCGACACGGGCTCGAATGGTTTCGTGGTCCTCGTCTTCAATCGAGGCGGCGGTTCAAGGGACTTCGCCAGCAGCCATCCCATCAAGCCGAGCCCGGATGGCCGGGCGGCCTTCTTCCCGCTGCGCTCCAGTTCCTCGATGGCTCGCTCGACCAGCGGAAGCATTGCGCCCGCGGTGAGGATCAGGTGCTCCAGGTTCTCGGCGACGCCCCAGCCGCCGCCCGCCGGCCTCTTCATGAGAGACGCCGCGTCCATGCCCGCGGTCAGGGTTCGGGCGCCCTTCGAGACGGCTTCAACCTCGGCCTTCAGGGCGCGCGCCTGTTCGGGTGTCATCGGGCCGAGCATATCGTCGGGCCGGTCGGGAAGGCTCGGGAGATAGCCCGAGGTGGGGGTCGTCGAGGCGAGTCAACGTGGTACGATTCCGGCCCCTCGAACCCGTCGTTTCGACGCGATTCCGAGCGGAAACGCCGATGTAGCTCAGTGGTAGAGCAGCTGATTCGTAATCAGCAGGTCGTGAGTTCAAATCTCACCGTCGGCTCCAAGCGCCCGAAAGGGCGACCGCGATGCGGAAAGCGGGGCTCGGGATGGAAGACACTGAGGGACTAGGCTTGTCGGTGTCATGAACGCAGATTTAGAGACTCAAGTGGACGCGGCGGTGATCTCCTGTCCGTCATGCGGCGGAGCGAATCGGGTGCGGCGGGACCGCGTGCTGCAGGGACTGAATCCAGTGTGCGGTCATTGCAAGAAGGAACTGGCTGTCGATGCCGCGCCGGTGACCGTCACCGACGAGACGTTCGCCATCGAGGTTCTGGGGCATCCTCGCCCGGTGCTGGTCGACCTTTGGGCGGCCTGGTGCGCGCCGTGCCGGATGATCGCGCCCGCGCTCGAGGAAATCGCGGGCGAAATGATGGGCAAGGTGAGGATCGCCAAGCTCAACGTGGACGAGAACCCGCAGTCCCACGCGGGGCTGCGGGTGTCCGGTATTCCGACGCTCGTGATGTTCAGGGGCGGCAAGGAAGTGGACCGCGTGGTCGGCGCCCTTCCCCCGCCGCAGTTGCGTTCGTGGATTGAACGGTTCGCCTAGAAACCGGACCCGGGCCAGGAATCCATGGAGCGAAGCAACCAGCGACTCGTGATCGGTCTGGCCGGCGCCCTCGGGCTCGCCCTTCTCGCGATCGCATTCCTGCTGGGGCGGATCTCCGCGAAGCCGGCGGTGGTCGCCGTCGCCACTCCGCCCGCGGCCATGGCCGCGGCACCCTCGGAATCCGTCGCGATTCTTCCGTCTCCCGTGGCCGCGATCTCTGAAGCGAGTAACGCGCCTCTTCCTGTCCCTGAGCCGACTCACTCCTGGGCGCTCGGCCGGGAGATCGCCTCTACGGTCACGGCCATCGCCGCGCCGGCTCCGACCCTGCCACGCCTGGCGCCGTCCGCGGATCAACCCCAAATCGCCGCCTACTTCAATCAGGTCGACCGTATCGAGGACATGGGCGCGGGCGATCCGCAGGGCTTCGCGACCTCCATGGTTCAATCGATGTCTTCGGGTGATTTCTCCGGCTTCGACGAACTGCTGAGCAAGGCGCGAGCGCAACGCCAACGCCTCCAGTCGATCTCACCGCCGCGCGCCTGCGTCGAACATCATCGCCTCGCCCTCACCCTGTCCGGCGATTCCGTGGCCATGTTGGAGCGGCTCAAGGCGGCACTCTTGAAGAACGATCCCACCGCCCTGATGGCCATCGCCACCGAAGGAAAGACCCTGGAAACCCAGGCGAATCAGCTCAAGTCGATGGGCGAATCGATCAAGCGGCAGGCTGGGCTTTAGCCTCTCGCGCGAGCAGCGTGCGCTTCCGCTCGACGCCCCACCGGTATCCCGACAGGCCGCCGTCGTTTCTGACCACGCGGTGGGAGGGGATGGCGACCGCGAGACGATTCGCCGCGCACGCCTGAGCGACCGCACGCGCGCTCCCCGGAGCGCCCACCTTCTTCGCGACCTCCGAGTCGGCGGGCGCGTCGCGGTTCGCCACTGCGGACCTTCGAAAATCTCTCAACCGGCCCGGCGCAGGGTCAGGTTGATTCTGCGCCGACCCGTCACCTCGTGTTCACCCTCCTTGAGTGGAGCGATTCCGTGGAAGGCGAGCCGCGACGCCCCGCCCCACACCGCCACATCGCCGTGATGGATGAGCACGCGGCGGGGACGATCTGAACGTTCGTCCCCGCCGAAGAGGAAGAGGGCCGGAAGCCCGAGCGACACGGAGACGATCGGGGCGGTGAAGTCCGTCTCGTTCCGATCCTGGTGAAGGGACAACCGGGCGCCCGGCTCATACCGGTTGATGAGGCAGGCGTCGGGCACGAAACCGGTGTAGCCCCCTTCCCGCGCCGCTCTGGCGGCGAGGTCGAGAAAGGCGGCCGGCATCGTCGGCCACGGCCGCCCGGAATCGGGATCGAGGGCGTCATACCGATAGCCGCGCCGGTCGGTGATCCAGCCGAGATCGCCGCAGTTGGTCATGGCCACCGACATCCGATAGCCGCCCGGCGTCACCATGTGCCTGAACGGCGCGGTCGCGACGATCCGATCGAGCGCTCCCCGCAGATCCTTTTCGACATCGAGCGCGAATCCGCGCAGCAGTACGGCGCCTTTCGCAAGAGGCTCGGGAGATCGCGGGGTCTCCGCGACCGCCTCGTCGAAGAGAGAGCCGGTGACGCCTCGAGCCTTCATGCCGCGTCGTTACGCCCAGGGTTCTCGCAGCCGTCGGACGGCTAGCTCTTGCTGGGCGGCGCGCCCTTCTGGAAGTACGTGTCGGTGCCATCCAGCCAGTCCTGGCGAATCGGGCTGAAGATGTCGAGTTCCACCGTGTGTTCAACCGCCGTCGCTTCGTGCTCGACCCACGCGGGAATCACCAGAATTTCGCCGGCGCTCACCAGGATCTCGCGGTCCTCAATGAGGAAGCGCAGGGAGCCCTCCAGGACGTAGGTGAGCTGTTCGCTCACGTGGGAATGCTTCGGCACGTGGCTTCCTTTTTGAAGCGTGATCATGCCGGCCATGGCGGAAACGCCGGTCACGATCTGGCGGGCGATGACCGGGGTGACGTTGTCCTTGGGGACTTCCGACCAGGTGAACTTGCGAACGCCGCTGTTGGACATTCCCAAATCGTACCCCAAGCGCGCTTTGAGCGGCGGCGTTTCACCGTCGAGAATGCCACCATGATCGCGTTCGATCCCCTGGCGCACGCCCTGCCCATCGTTCTCGCCGGCGACCCGCGCCTGCGTGAACGTTCGAAGGAAATGGAATCGGTCGACGAAACCCTTCTGGACCAAGCCTCGCGGCTCATCGCCACCCTGCGCGACTTCAGGGAAAGGAGCGGCTTCGGCCGGGCGATCTCCGCGGTCCAGGTGGGTGTGATGAAGCGAATGGTGGCCATGAATCTGGGTGGCGGTCCCTTCATCCTGCTCAACCCCGAGATCACCTGGCGAAGCGACGCGACGTTTTCGGTCTGGGACGACTGTCTGAGCGTTCCCGACGTGATCGTCCGAGTGCGCCGGTACTCGTCGATCTCACTCACCTATCGCGACGAACAGTTCCGCCCCCGGCGGTGGAATCATCTGCCCCCCGATCTCGCCGAACTCCTTCAACACGAGATCGATCATCTGAACGGCGTCTTGATGACCGATCTGGCCGAGGGCGAGAACGCGGTCCAGCCGCTCTCACGCTGGGCCGAGCTCGTGGGTTCCGCGCGACCGGCGAGCGGCGGAACCGCGATCACCTTCCCGCCGCCGGGCTAGCCGGCGGAAATGAAAAGGGCGGACCGAAGCCCGCCCGAACATCACGAGGCCCGGACCCAGACCCTACCGGCCTGGAGGTGGTGGTGCCGGCGCGGCTTTGCCCGCGTCCAGATCGTTCCAGTTCATGATCGCGTTGAAGCCCAGAGAGTAGCTGCCCTGTGTCTGCCAGCGCCAGAAGGGACGAATCGCGAACATGACCACATGGCCCTTGCCCATGGGCACGTCGAGGGCCGCGGCCTTGTTGACCAGAGCCTGTCCGCCCGCGAGCGTGCCGGAGAGCAGCATGTCTTCGGGCTTGGAGCCGAAGGTGAGGACCACGCGGGGACGAGCACCGGCATCAAGGTTCACACCGAACGCGCGCGCCATCTGACGGAAGGCCGCCGCTTCATCGACCGCCGGGGCGGCCTCGGCCTTGGGCGCATCTTCGGGATCGAGCGGGTTGATCTTGAGGGGCACCGCCATCGGGGTCACGTTCTGACCGAGGCCCGCATTCACGTTCGGGCCGCCCAGGAACCCGGCGAACTCGGCGGGAATACCGCCGCCGCCCGCATTCAGGACGGGGTCCTGGTTGAAATAGACGGGGAGGTCGCTCGCGTCATAGCCGTAGGCGATGGGGCTCTTGCGGTCGGCCCACTTGCTGCGGAGCACCGACCCGCGAACGAAGAGTTGCGGCGGGCTCTCGACCGTCACTCCCTGGGTCATCCCGTAACCGGGGAAGATGGTGGTGGTGGAGCCCTCGGTGATGAGCGTGCCGCCCGCATCCACGAACTTCGCGAGTTCCATGAGGCCTTCCATGCCCATGCCGCCGCGAATGTCGTCCGACGAGTCGAGCGCCCCAAGGTTCGGAGTCAGGTCGGACTTCTTGTAGGGGATGGCCTCACCCGTGGCGGGCAGACCGTTCACCTGGCTCGCCGCCGAGCCGCCGATGTGCGGGAGGACGATGACGTCGTACTTGGCGCGAAGGCCGCCCTGGCGCAGCTTCTGGTCGGAGAAGTAGGTGTAGGGAATGCCGTAGGTGTCGAACGCGGCGCGGACCCATCCTTCATCCTGGGTGCGCTGCCACGAGTGCACGTAGCCGATGCGGGGCACATCCAGATCGTGGGTCTTGACCGAGGGAGCCGCGTCCACCGCCCACGCGGAAAGTCCGAGGTCCTTGAGCTGAGGCTCGATCCGGGCCCGGTCCGCGCTGGCGATGACGAGCGCGCCGGCGCGGAACTTGTGTCCACCCAGCTCGAAGTCGTCTTCCGCCGCCGCCATCTTCACGTCCGCGTTCTTGAACCGGAAGGTGACGAGGTTGTTGTCGGACGTCGCCTCCACCACCAGAGTCGAGCCCGTGCCCTCGATGCCGCCCGCGGCCTTGACCTCGCCGGTCACCCGCGTCATCTTCTGATCGAAGATGGTTCGGTCGGAGACCGTCTGAAGCCTGATGTTACGCATGTACTGGAAGGTCCAGCCGGTGTCGTCGTATGGACGCGGATTCTGCGGCGGGTAGTTCTGAATGGAGAAGTACATGTCAGCGAGGGTGCGGAAGGGCTGATCGCCGCGCACGATGTAGTCGCCCGCAGCGACGTTCAGGTTGCCCGCCTTGAATGCAGCGTCCGCGCGATGGATCTCGAGACCCTGACGCATCATTTCGTTGACCGCGTCGGCGGTGTCGGCCTTGCGGCGCTGGCCCGCGGGAATGACCCACGCATTGACCGATCCGGTCTTGCCCTTCTCGATCGACCGCTTGTTCTTGAGCCAGTAGTTTTCGAGGTAGGTCTGACCGTCCTTGCCGAAACGATTCAGCGAGAAGAGGATGGCCGACTCCTGGATGTTGGTGTTGTTGCGCGGTCCCCACTTGATCGAGGGAAGCGGCGGGTTCGGGCGGAACCATTCGCGGCTCGTGGTGGTGGCGGGGAGGCGCAGGTTCTCGACCACGTCCGGGCCGTAGCTCTGGACCTCGTAGAAGCGGCCGATCGCGTTGTGCGAGTGCGCGATGAAGAACATGTAGTTCGGTACCCAGCCGTCATAGAAGCCGTAGGTGAAGACGCCGGGAACGCCGCGCTTTGCCATTTCCGACACTTCGACGTTCGCGAGCTGCCACCACTCGTTGATGGTGATGGGGTCGAGCGCCTCGTTGTAGGGGCCGGTGCCGGTCGACGCATACAGATACGACTGCGCCTCGTGCAGGTCGTGCATGACCGTGGGATGCCACTCGAGCTGGGTCTTCGTCACCGCGCGGGTGAGATTGAGGAACTGGCCCATGCCGTCGCGGTTGTTGTCGTGGGCCACGTACTTGCCCCAGTACATAAGCGGCGGACGCGGCTTGCCCGTCTTCTTGCCGTAGTAGTAAGTGTCGACCTGCTTGTCGCGGCCGTCCGCCTCGATGACCGGCGTGATGAACGTGATCAAGTTGCTTCGGATTTCCTGGATGAAAGGCGTCTCCTCGACGATCAGGCGATACGCGAGTTCCATCAGCATCTGCGGGCCGCCGGTCTCGGGCGAGTGCATGCCCGAGGTGATCCAGTAGATGGGCTTGCCGGTCTTGATGATCTGCTGGGCCTGGGCCTCGGTGGTCTTCCGCGGATCGGTGAGGGCGGCGAGGTTCGCCTTGTGGGTGTCGAGGGCCTTGATCGTCGCTTCGTCGGCGATGGCCAGCATCACGATGTCGCGGCCCTCTTCCGACTTGCCGATGGTCCAGTACTTGGCGCGCGGCGAGGCCTTGGCGAGAGCCTGGTAGTAGGCGTACATGTCCTTGGTGTACTCGATCTCCCCGACCTGCCCGATGATGTGGCCGAAGTGTTTGAGGGGCGAGGGCACGGTCGCCGAAGCGGGAAGATGGTCCACGAGCTCGGTGGTGATGCGCGGATCCTGAAGGTTCTGCTTGATGAGTTTCGTGTACTCCTCATCGTTCTTCTGGGCGCCCGCTTTCTGGGCGAGGACGGGCGAGGCGAGGCAGAGGGCGAGCGAGAGGGAGAGAAGGCTCGCGCGCAGAGAAAGTCGTTTCATGGGGACTCCTGATCTTGAAGAGGGGGCGGACGGCCATGCGTACGTTCACATGGGCCCGTTCGGGAGTCAACGCGCCGGACCAGGCCGTCAGAATCGAACTAGAGCCCGGAGCGAGATCGCGGGTGGAGGGCGCCGCCGCGGGAGTTTACCGGCCGGCCCGGAGACGAAGGCCCGGCCAGTCCTGGCTGCACAACGGCTCGAGCATGCGCGACAGGAAGTCCATGCCCGGATCTCCGATGGGAGCGCCG
>JANMVV010000142.1:0-4178 GCA_031392925.1 Vicinamibacteria bacterium | reverse complement strand
CGAAGGTTTGGCGCGTCTGGCCCTCCACGGCGGCCACGCCCGGGCGCGCCTACGGGCGGCCGAAGTGCCCCCACGGCGCGCCACGACCGCCCGCGGTCGTGGGAATTGACTGGCAAACCGCGCTTGTTTCGCTTACGCTCCGCCGGTATCGCCTGTGTCTTGCTCTTTCAAAGCGTCGAAGGAATCGTGACCGTGTTGAGCACACTGGGGGCGCCCCGGCATCTCGCCTACTTTTTCTTCCTCGGGACGCCCGTTGGCGTTGCCTACGCGGTGGGATTGTTGTTTCTTCTCTACCTCCTGCACTCCATGACGCGGAGGATCTGGCTGGCCCGCCTTCTCCTGTTTCTGGAGTTCCTGGTGACGTGTGTGGTCGCGTTCGCGAGCGGAGGCGGTCAAGAGTCGGGGAGGATGCTCGCCGCGGGCCTCGGCCTTTCCGCAATCATCTGCGTGGTCCTGGTCCGGCTCGGTCTGGTGTCGTCGGTCATGCTCTGGTTCACGAACAGTGTGCTCCTCCGCGCGCCCCTCACCCTCGACTGGTCCGCGTGGTACGCCGGTCGCTCGTTCGCGGTGCTCGGCTTCTTTGCCGCTGTGCTGGTGGCCGCGTTCTACACGTCACTCGGCGGCAGACCAGTGTTCGGCAAAGCGCTGCTCGATGACTGATCCGCGAGGCAACGAAATGGCTCTGAAGACCCGCCTAACCGCTATCCTGTACCGCCTACTACCTGGGAGGTGGAATGTCTGTTCCGCGGTACCCGCCCGGTAGGTCGGATGAGACCGACGCCCTGCTGCCGGAGGTGCGGCGCGATCCGACCGTCCGCTTCACCCCCGGCACGATGCTCGGGGGCCGCTATCGCATCGTCTCCCTCCTCGGGAAGGGTGGCATGGGGGAAGTTTACCGCGCCGATGACATTCGCCTCGGCCAGTCCGTGGCGTTGAAGTTCCTCACGGCCGCTCTGGCCACGGACAAGGACCGCCTCGAGCGACTCGTGGACGAAGTGCGCCTCGGCCGGGAGATCTCGCACCCGAACGTCTGCCGGCTCTATGACATCGCGGAGGCCGAGGGCCACCACTTCCTCGTGATGGAGTATGTCGACGGCGAGGACCTCGCTTCCCTGCTGCGCCGCATCGGACGGCTGCCGGGGGACAAGGCGCTCGAGATCGCGCGCGGGCTGTGCGCTGGCCTCGCCGCCGCTCACGACAAGGGCGTGATTCACCGCGATCTGAAGCCCGCGAACGTGATGGTGGACGGCCACGGTCACGCCCGCATCGCGGACTTCGGTCTCGCCGCGCTGGCGGGTGGCGCCGGGGTCGCCGATATGTCGGGCACACCGCACTACATGGCGCCGGAGCAACTCACTGGCGAAAGCGCGTCGTTGCGCAGCGACGTGTACGCGCTGGGCCTGGTGCTTCACGAGATGCTCACCGGGCGTCGCGTGTTCGAGGCGAAGTCTCTCAACGAACTGCGGGCACTCCACGCGGAAATGAAGCCGCCCAGCCTCAAAAGCGCCACGGACGTCGACCCCTCCTTCGAGCGCGCGGTGCTGAATTGTCTCGCGCGCAATCCTAATGAACGCCCCGCCTCGGCTCGAGTGGTGCTGTCGTCGCTGCCCGGCGGCGATCCCCTCCAGGCCGCGCTCCTGGCGGGTGAAACACCATCGCCGGAGATGGTGGCGGCCGCCGGAAAAGTGGGCGATCTGCGACCGGCGGTGGCATGGCTCGCCCTCGCCGGTGGGCTGATCGGACTTGTCCTGGTGGCGGTCGCGGCTGGGAGGGTCATGCTTTACGAGGTGACGCCGCTCGCGAAACCACCCGAGGTCCTCGTCGAGCAGGCAAGAAAAGTGATGTCCCGTCTGGGCTATCGCGAAGCCCGAACGGACAGCGCTCACGGTTTCGAAGTGGACCGCGCGCTCGTGGATTTCGTTCGGCGGCAGGACGCTTCGCCTCGCTGGTGGCAGAGGCTCAAGACGAGCCGGCCGGGCCCGTACCTTTTCTACTACCGCCAGAGCCCGCAAAAACTCTGGTCGCGGAGCTGGACTCTGACCATCCCCTTTATGAGTCCGGCCGAGCTGGGTCGCGTCACGCGCACGGATCCGCCGCTGAACGCGCCAGGCATGGCCGAGGTCGTCCTCGACGCGGAGGGGCACCTTGCGCGCTTCGTTGCCGTGCCACCGCCCTTCGATGCCGCTCCTGACTCCAGTGCCGAACCGGACTGGGCGGGCGCCATCACGGAAGCAGGCTTCGATCCCGCCGCGCTCCGCCCCGTGACGCCGCGATGGGCGGCGCCCGTCGACACCGACCGCAAAGCGGCGTGGGACGGAATGAACCCTGACCAGACGGACATGCCGATCCACTTCGAGGCCGCCTCTTATCGCGGGCGACCCGTCTACTTCGAAGCCCGGGGGCCGTGGGTGCAGCCATCGCCCACTACGGCGCCCGGCGATTCGCCGATGTTTCTGGCCGCGATTGCGATCATTGTCGCCTTCATCGTCCCCCTCATCGGTCCCGCCGCCGCTCTGGTGCTGCGCAACCTGCGCCTGGGGCGCGGGGACTTGCGGGGCGCGCTGCGACTCGCGGCGTTCGCGTTTTCGACGCTGACCCTCGCCAATCTCTGCCTCGCCGACCACACCACCGCGCCCCTCCCAGAGTTCCACTTGATCTACCAGATCGTGAGCCAGGGCTTGTTCATTGCGATCGGAGTCTGGCTGGCCTACGTAGCCCTGGAACCGGCCGTGCGTCGGCGGTGGCCGGACGCGCTCATCTCCTGGAGTCGCCTGCTCGCCGGGCGCTTCCTCGATCCGCTCCTGGGCCGCGACGTGCTCGTCGGCGTGCTGGCCGGATTGGCACTCACCTTGGAATCGCAATTCGCCAACCTGGCTCCCATCCTGTTCGGACGGCCTCCGTTCAGTCCCTCGGCGAACACGAACACGCTGAGTACGGCGTGGCTCGTGACCTATTCCTTCTTCGCTCTGCCCGTGATCGCTCTGCTTCAGTCGTTGACGGCGCTCTTCTTCCTCTACGTGCTTGACACCCTGTTCAAACGAGCCTCGGCCGCACGCCTGCTCTTTGTAATCGTTCTGTTCGTCCCGGTGGCGGCCGACGGGTGGGGGGAAGATACCGTCGTGGCCGCCATGGTGGCCGCAGTCTTCCTCTTGCTCTGGTTGGCTCTTCTCATCTGGTTCGGAATGCTCTCGACGACCGTCTTCCTGTTCACGTTCCACATGCTCTCCAACGCGCCGCTCACGCCTGATTGGTCGGCGTGGTACGCGGGCCGCTCCTTCGCGGTGCTCGGCTTCTTCGCCGCTCTGCTGGTCTTCGCGTCCTACACCTCGCTCGGAGGCAAGCCGCTCTTCGGCAAGGCCCTTCTTGAGGATGATGCTCGAAGCTGAAGGCGCCGGATGAAGTTTCTGCCTTTCGTCCTCCGGCACCTTCGCGCGACATGGGTGCGCACGGCGAGCACCGCGGTGTCGATGGGGCTCTGCGTGTTCCTCTTCTGCACCCTGCAGAGCGTCCTCGTTCACCTCGACCGTTTCGTCGCGAATCGCAGTCCCAGGCGTCTCGTCACCCGCAACGAGAGGAGCATCATGGGAGTCATTCCTCTCACTCACGGGGCTCGCATCAAGGCCCTGCCCGGGGTGAGACGCGTGGCGGCCTCGTTCATGTTTGGAGGCGTTCTGCCCGCACGGAAAGAGGGAAAAGCGGACACGGGCAATGGTGGCGAGACCGATTGGACGGCGGTCTTCCAGAACGCCGCGGTCGACGCCGAGCCCTACTTCGCGATGAGCCCCGAGCTGATCGTGGCGAAAGGCGAGTTCCGCGATTTCATGAACGATCTGCGCGGCTGCGTGATCGGGCGGCAGCTCGGGGAGAAGTTCGGCCCCGACGGCCTGGTGCGCGTCACCCTGAAGAAGGCTTACAGGGATGGGACGGTGGCCGTCGACATGGATCCACTTTCGCTCCTCTACCGGCTCGCAACCAGCGTGCCTCCACCACGATTCCACACGATCCACTACGCGGGGGTACTCGCCGCAGCGAGTCCATGGCGCTCGCGCGTTACCCCGCCTTTGCCCCCGACCGCGGAGACTGTCGAGCCCGAGAAGCGGGTACGCAAGAGCGGATATCGCCCCTGGGCCGAACTCCTCGAACGTACGTTCGCCGTGGATGTCCTCGTTTGCCCCAGT
>JANMVV010000118.1:0-2959 GCA_031392925.1 Vicinamibacteria bacterium | reverse complement strand
AGGTCCACCGACCAGCGCTCCAGCGCCTCGGGCTGGACGGTGTGGTTGGTGTAACCGAAGACGCGCTGGGTGAGGTCCCACGCCTCGTCCCACGGCAGCTCGTGTTCGTCGATGAGGATGCGCATCAGCTCGGGAATCCCGAGGACGGGATGGGTGTCGTTCAGCTGGATCGCGACCTTGCCCGGCAGATCCTGGAAACTGCGCGCGCCGAACTTGAGGAACCGGCGCATGACGTCCTGGAGCGTCGCGGTGACGAAGAAGTACTGCTGCTTGAGGCGCAGCTCCCGGCCCGCATCCTGGTTGTCGGGCGGGTAGAGAACCTTCGAGATGTTCTCGCTCTCGGTTTTGTTCTGCACCGCGCTCACGTAGTCGCCCTGATTGAAGACGCGCAGATCGAATTCGCGGCTCGACTTGGCCGACCACAGCCGCAGCGTGTTCACGGTGTCGTTGCAGAAGCCCGCGACCGGGGTGTCGTAGGCCATGGCCCAGACTTCCTGGGTATCCACCCAGCGGGCCCGCACCCGGCCGCTCGCATCCGGCACGTGCTCGCTGCGCCCATAGAAGCGCACGGGGAAGATGGCGTCGGTGCGGGGAATCTCCCAGGGATTGCCGTAACGCAGCCAGTTGTCGGGAGCTTCGACCTGAGCGCCGTCGACGATCCTCTGCTGGAAGATGCCGTACTCGTAGCGGATGCCATAGCCGTAGAAGGGCAGGGCCAGGGTGGCCGCGGAGTCCATGATGCACGCGGCGAGGCGTCCGAGGCCGCCGTTGCCGAGGCCCGCGTCCCATTCCTTCTCCTGCAGCGCCTCCAGGTCGTAGCCCAGCTGCCGCATGGCCTGCACATGCGCATGCCGGGCGCCGAGGTTCACCACGTTGTTGAGGAGCGCCCGTCCCATCAGGAACTCCATGGACAGGTAATAGACGCGCTTCGCGTCCGCCTGGTAGTAAGCGCTCTGGGTCCTGAACCAGCGCTCCATCAGGCGGTCGCGCACGGAGTAGGCGAGCGCCATATACGAGTCGAAGTCGCTCGCGGTGTGGCCGTCCTTGGCCACCGTGTACATCATCCGCTGCGCGAACCCCGCGACGATGCCACTTTCATCGAGACGGCCCCGGGTCGGCTCGGGGATCAATCGACGGTTGCCCACGGGGGAATGCTAGCGCTTTCGGATCCCCTTCGCGTTTCCGGACTCCCGGTTTCCGAAGGTCAGACCGAAACCGTAGGGGAAGAGCGGATCGTAGGCCGCGTCTGTGAGGTGGATCGGAATCTGCGACATCGAACGAGGCCAGCTGAACGAGAGCTTCCCCGCGGGCTCGAAGTCGCCGAAGAGGATGTCGGCGATCCCTCGTCCCTCCGTTCCGGGCAACCAGGCGGCCACGAAGGCGTCGCACAAGGCCAGAACCTCATTGATGATCATCGGCCGGCCGGAGACGAGGATCACCAGCAGCGGAACATTCGCCTCCTTGATCCGCCGCGCCGCCAAGAGGTCGTCGGGATCGAGGGACAGGTCCTCGCGGTCTCCTGCGCCCTCTGCGTAGGGCTTCTCGCCCGCGACGAGCACGGCGACGTCGGCTCCGGACGCGCCGTCGCCGTCTTTCGAGAAGGTCACCTGAGCCGAGCCGGCGACGGTCTCTCGAATGGCGGCGAGGATGGTCGTCCCGCCGGTGGTCACCTCTCCGCTCTGGCCCTGCCAGTCGATCGTCCAGCCTCCGCACTGGTTGCCGATGTCGTTGGCACTCGCTCCCGCGACATGAATGCGGGCGGTCTTCTTCGAGAGGGGCAGCAGGCCCCTTTCGTTCTTGAGCAGGACCACGGACTCCCGCACACACTCCCGCGCTACCTCGCGATGTTCCCTTGAGCCGAAGGTCTGGTGGAGGCGGCGATCGGCGAGCGCCGAGGGAGCCTTCTCCAGGAGGCCCATGGCCGACTTCACCCGGAGGATCCGCATGACCGCGTCGTCGATCCGGCTCGTCGGCACCCGGCCCTCGATCACCAGCTCGCGAAGCAGGGTGAAGAATCGAACGTACTCGTTCGGCACCATCACCATGTCCATGCCCGCGTTGATCGAGATTTCGATCGCGGCCTTGTAGTCCGGGGTGATCTGGTCGATGGCCGCGTAGTCGGAAATCAGGAACCCTTCGAATCCGAGCTCCTGCTTGAGGATTTCCGTCAGCAGCCTCCGGCTGCCCGATACTTTCACGCCGTTCCAGCTGCTGTAGGACGGCATGATCGAACCGACACCCGCCTCGATGGCGCCGACGTAGCCCGGGAGGTGAATCCGACGCAGCTCCGCCTCGCTCAGTTGCGTGTCGCCCTGATCGAGGAGCCTCCTCTGGTCGGACGACCGCGGCCGGCCCGTGCCCATGACGGTGCCGCCGTCACCGATGAAGTGTTTGGCGCAAGCGAGAACGCTCAGCGGTCGGGCGAGGTCGCCCTGCTGCAATCCCCGGACCGCCGCACGACCGAGACGACGCGCGAGCTCAGGCTCTTCGCCGAACCCTTCGTAGGTGCGGCCCCAGCGCTCGTCGCGCGGCACGGCCACGCAAGGAGCGAAGGTCCAGTGGATACCGGTGGCTCGCACCTCAAGGGCGGTGACCCTGGCCGCGCGCTCGACCAGACGCGGATTGCGCGTGCAGCCGAGGCCGATGTTGTGGGGAAAGACCACCGCGCCGAGGACGTTGTTGTGACCATGGACGGCGTCCACCCCGAAAAGAAGCGGTATCGCGAGCCTGGTCCTGAGCGCGTGGCTCTGGTACCCGTCGACCATGTCGGTCCAGGCCTCCAGACTGTTCCCGGCCTTCGGATCGGAACTACCGCCGCTCAACAGCGATCCGAGGAAGTAGGTCTCGATGTCCCCTTGGCTCTTGAGCGCGTTCTGTTCGGCCTGGGTCATCTGGCCGATCTTCTCCTCGAGTGTCATCTTCGCGAGCAGCGGACGGATCTTCGGATCCTGGGACGAGA
>JANMVV010000116.1:0-4665 GCA_031392925.1 Vicinamibacteria bacterium | reverse complement strand
AGGGCCTGGGGCCTGGGGCCTGGGGATGCAGGTGGAGGGCCGATCGTGGACTCGCTCGCACCGCGACTCGAACTGCCTCCCTAGGCCCCATTCCCCAGGCACCAAGTAGATGCGCCTCACCCTCCTCGGCACCGGCACCTCTTTCGGCGTCCCGGTCGTCGGCTGTCCCTGTGCCGTGTGCGCGTCGACCGATCCGCGCGACAAGCGCTCCCGCTGTGCCGCACTGATCGAGCAGGGTGGGCGGAGCCTCCTGATCGACACGCCACCCGAACTCCGCCTCCAACTCCTGGCCGCGAAGGTGACGTCGATCGATGCGGTGCTCTACACCCACGAGCACGCCGACCATGTGGCGGGGATCGACGACCTCCGGGTCTTCTCCGACCGCGAGAAGCGCGAGGTGCCCCTCTACGGCTCCGTCGCGACGGTCGAGTCGCTCCGCACCTCCCATCGCTACATCTTCGACGACGGCGTCACGGTGATGGCCGGTACCAGCAAGCCGCGGCTATCGCTGCACCCGCTGGGGCAGGGAACGAAGATGACCGTCGGTGGTTTCGAGGTCCTGCCGCTCGCCTTTCCCCACGGTGCCGGAGAAGTGTTCGGTTACCGCTTCGGGCCGGTCGCCTACCTGACCGATGTGAAATCGGTGCCAGCGGCCGCGCGTGATCAACTCCGGGGCCTCAAGCTCCTGGTGCTGAACGCCCTCTGGTGGCGGCCGCATCCCACCCACCTTTCCATTGACGAGGCGATCGCGGTGGCCCAGGACCTCGGCGCCGAGCGCACTTTGTTGACCCACCTGACCCACGAGACCGGGCACGCCGAGCTTGCCGCCAAGTTGCCGCGCGGCATCGAGCCGGGGTACGACGGACTCACCGTGGAGATCCGATGACGCTGCGCCTGCAGTACGCCCGGATGTTCCAGGACCGCCTCGACGGGACGCACGGCCTGCCCCGCGCCCGTCTCGCCGCCCTGGAAAAGCAGTTCCCCGCCGTGCAGGCCGAGGTCACGTCGCGGCGCGCCGCGGGTGAGTACGGTTTCCTGAAGCTCGGCGCGCTCACCGACGACGCGAAGAAGATCGTGCACTTCGCCGAAGGGCTCGGGCAGGCCTACGACCACGTCCTGGTGCTCGGCATCGGCGGCTCCGCGCTCGGGACACGGGCGCTACTCTCGGCGTTGCGAGCCCCGGCCTGGAACGAGCTCGATGACGAAGGACGGGAGTTCTTCCCGCGGCTCACCATCCTCGACAACGTCGACCCGGCGAGCGTCGCCGCCGCGCTCAAGCGGATCGATCCGCGCCGGGTCCTGGTCAATGTCATCAGCAAGTCGGGAGGCACCGCCGAGACGATGGCGCAGTATCTCATCGTGCGCGCGTGGCTCGAGGAGGCGCTGGGTGACAAGGCCTACCGACATCTCGTCTTCACGACCGATCCCGCGAAGGGAGCGCTCCGGGCCATCGCCGGGAAGGAAGGGATCGCCACGCTCGATGTCCCGAGCGATGTGGGCGGACGGTTCAGCGTCCTTTCTCCGGTGGGACTCCTGCCCGCAGCATTGGTGGGCATCGACATCCAGGGGCTCCTGGCCGGTGCGCGCCAAGCGGTCGAGCGCTCCCAGGAGCCGGCGTTGCTGCAGAACCCCGCGGCGCTCTGGTCGGCGCTGCAATGGGCCGCCGACGCCGACCACGGCGCCCGGATCCACGTGCTGATGCCGTACAGCGACCGATTGAAGGATGTGGCCGACTGGTTCCGCCAGCTCTGGGCCGAAAGTCTGGGGAAATCGAAGGGGAGGGACGGAAAGGAGCGCTTCGTGGGACCGACGCCGCTGGGGTCGGTCGGGGCGACCGATCAGCACAGCCAGGTCCAGCTCTTCATGGAGGGGCCGTTCGACAAGACCATCACCTTCGTGGCCGTCGATGACCACGGCGGGGATGTCGCCATTCCCTCGCGCACTGAGCTCCCGCCCGACCTCGCGTATCTCGCCGGCAAGACGCTCGGCCAATTGTTGAACGCGGAGTTCGAGGCGACCGCCGCGGCATTGGCGCAGCGGGGACGGATGAGCAGCGTGCTCCGCCTCGCGAAGGTGACACCCGAGTCGATGGGAGAGCTGCTGATGTTCTTCCAGATCGCGACCGGCTTTGCCGGGGTCTGGTACGGGGTCGATCCCTTCGATCAGCCCGGCGTCGAACTCGGCAAGGCGCTGACCTATGGTGCGATGGGGCGGCCGGGGTTCGAGGGGAACGTCTTGCCGCCGCCACCGCCCGGCGACGAGGTGTGACGGCTCAGATCTTTAGTACCAAGTCGATTCACAGAATCAACACAGGGGGAATGTAGAGTGGCTTACCCGTCCGTTGACGCACTCCAGAAGACACTGGCCAACGAAGTCTTCGGTTATGCGACTGACCGTAAGAAGGCCGCGGGTCGAGCACTCGGGACGCTCGTCGAAATTGTGACGTATTACACGCTTCGTACTTGGGAACTCAGGGATCATATCGTGATTGAGAGGGCTCTCCCGGAATTCGCGAATCATGGAATCACGCACAACGTTGAGTTTTCGATTCATCCTGTGCTCTGGGCCGAATCCATCGAATTGTCCGAGGTGGCCCTTCCGATCACCACGAACAAGCTCCGGCAGTTGATTCCCCGACTTACCAAGGAGCATTCGAGCGCACTTCTCCGCAGTGGGCAATTGCTCTCGAAAGACGGCGTGGTCAGGCATTCCTGCGTCATCGTCGAAGGCGTCCGAGGGCCGGTCGTGGCGAATCTTGAAAGTCACACCCAGGCCAAGACGCGAATCCGTCTTTGCCAACTGCATCGTCACCCATTCGCGATCTTCGAATGCAAGAGGGTTGGCATCGAGGAGGGGATGAGCAAGGGACCTCAGACAATCGAGAAGGCGAAGCAAGGTGCCTATGTGGCCCGTGCGGTGTCCTCTCTCCAGAGGGTGCGGCTGCAGAGTGGAGAGGTTGTCGGAGTAATTGAGCGCCGAAATGGAAAGCTCTATACTAAGCCTTACTCCGACTTGCTCAAGGAAATTGTGGCTGGGTCCGCCCCTGATCTGCTGCGAGACTTCATCATGACCGTCGGAGTGGTGAGCAATCACGGGAATTGGTTTACCTCCGGGAACCCAAACAAGGAAATGCGGGTGCTTGCCCATTCCTACGATTGGCTGCTCTTTCTCACGGATCGAGGATTGGCACAGTTTATCGAACGGCTTCTATTGCGACCCTCAAAGGCTCTTGCGCCAGCGAGGGCAGCGTTTCTCGCGAGCTATTCGGGGACGAAGGGTAAAACTCGCTTCACCAAGGTTCAGATGGACTTGGCGGCAGACACTGCCCTTCGTCGCTATTTTTCCGATCACGAGGATGAGGTTGAGGGCTGGTTCAACGTCATCGCACCTACATCTGCCAAGATTTCACGCTTGCGAGCTGAATTGAAAACGTTGCATCAGAAAGACTGGAACCGGGTTGTCGGCCGATGACTGCTGGCAGAACTGTCACCTCGCTGAGTCAAGAATGGTGCACCCCTCCGAAGTACGTGGTGGCGGTACGCCAGTTTTTTGATGGGCACATCGATCTCGATCCCTGTTCGAATAAGTATTCGTTGGTCAACGCAAAGGTCGAATACTCACTCCCTAAGAAGGACGGGCTCCGGGAGTCTTGGGATTTCCCCACCATTTACGTAAACCCGCCGTACGGGGCAGATAGACCTCACGGGACGACGATCAAGAATTGGCTCCGGAAGTGCGCCGCTGCCCGGGAGGATCACGGGGCGGAGGTCCTGGCGCTAATTCCTGTCGCTACCAACACTTCGCACTGGAAGCACTATGTGTGGGGTGTAGCCGGTGGGGTCGCGTTCCTCTATGACACTCGACTTCGTTTTCTGGAGAATGGCCTAGATACGGGGAAGGGCGCACCGATGTCCTGCGCGGTCGTGTACTGGGGAGATCGGGTAGATCGACTCGCCGAAGTGTTCTCACCCCACGGCGCCGTCGTAGACATTCGTCCGATTATCGGAAAGTCTCTTGGCACCCATGGGCAAGCAAATCTCTCGCTCGGGATCGTCGCAGAGTCGATCCGGGGCCGAGCGGGTGCATCGGGTAAACGCAGATAGACGTCAAACCCGGTTGAAGCTCTTCGTTGGGCGCTTGTTTGGGGTGGTCCGAATGTCGTCCGACAATTTGCGTCGAGGGTATATGAGGATATTGATTCTTGCTGCGTTGGTCGCTTTGCCCGCCCTGCTTCAGGCGCAGGGGGTCCTCACCCCCGGCCGCATCACGCCGGGGACCATCGCGGCCGCCGACCCCGCCAACGAGGATGGCCAGCACTACAACGACTGGCGGGTCGCACTCAGGTCCCGTCACCGGTATCGGGTCACGATGCGGTCGCGCGCCTTCGACCCAGTCGTCGTGATCGGTCGTGGCGATGGGGGCGACTGGCACGAGCTCGACAAGGACGACGACGGCGGGCTCGGCACCAACGCCCACCTGGAGTACCGGGTCCCGGAGACCGGCCGGTATTCGATCCGGGCCCGCGGCATCGGGCGGGACAGCAAGGGAGCCTACACGATCCGAGTGGAGTGAAAAGGCGCACTAGGCGCGGAAGGCGCTCAAGAGGGGGCTAACTCCTCCTGGGCGCCTTTCGCGTCTCTCGCGCCTTGAGCGCCTCCACTTCGG
>JANMVV010000103.1:0-9644 GCA_031392925.1 Vicinamibacteria bacterium | reverse complement strand
GCGTCGTTCGCCTGGCTCGCCTTGTTGCGCACCTGCATGGCGAGCTCGAACTGGGCCTGAAGATCGGCGTCGGTGATGTCCTTCAAGACCGTCTCTTCGCGCTTGATGACGAAAGGCTGGGTCTGCGAAGCGCCGTCGACGGTCAGGCGAACCGTATAGGTCCCGGGAGGGGCCACGGGTCCGCGCGAGTTCGCCGCCCACATGATCAGGCCGGGGAACTCGGTGGCACCCGGATAGCGCATGTCCCAGTTGAGGCGATGCGTTCCCGCGATCACTGCGGGCTTGGGATCCTTCGGCCGTCGGAAGTCATCGTCGCCAGGCGGCGGCGCTTCGGGCTTCTTGTCTGCGGGCTCGGGCACGCCGGTGAAGGTCTTGATGGTCTGGCCCTTGGCGTCGAGAACCTCGATGGTCACGTTCTGGGCCGCGGCCTTGAGGGAGTAGTCGAAGGACACATTGGCGTCGAGACCGCGACGCGCTGGCTCGGGCTTGAAGAGATGGAACGCGGCCGCCTTCACCTCGTCGGTCTGCTGACGCAGGGGCGCGATGTTGTCCATGATGTACATGGCCCGGCCGTGGGTCGCGATCAGAAGATCGCGCTGCTCCACCTTGATGTCGTGAACCGGCGTGACCGGCAGGCCCTGCCGCAGTGACTGCCAGGTGTCCCCGTTGTTGAACGAGACGTAGATGCCGTTCTCGGTGCCGAGGTAGAGCATCTTCTCGCGCTTGATGTCCTCGCGGATGGCGCGGACGAAGTCGCGCGGGCCGACGCCGTTCGCGATCTTGGTCCAGGTCTGGCCATAGTCATCGGTGCGATAGGCGTAGGGCGTGAAATCGTCGCGGCCGTAGCGGTTCGCGGCCACATAGGCCGACCCGGCCCGGTAGGGCGAAGCCTCGACCAGGCTGATGCGCGCGAAGTCGGGAAGATCCTTGGGGGTCACGTTCGCCCAGGTCTTGCCGCCATCCTTGGTGATCTGCACGTAGCCGTCATCCGACCCGGTCCAGATCACGTTCGCGTCCTTGGGCGATGGAGCGATCGAGAAAATCGTCGCGTAGGTCTCAACGCCGGTGTGATCCTTGGTGATCGGCCCGCCCGAGGGCACGAGAGTCGACGGGTCATGACGCGTGAGGTCGGGCGAGATCCTGGTCCAGCTCTGGCCTTCGTTGGTGGTCATCCATAGATGCTGCGAGCCGACATACAGGACTTTCGAATCCTGGGGCGAGAAGACGATGGGGAACGTCCACTGGAACCGCTCCGCGATGTCGGCGGAAGCGTAGCCCATGGGGTTGTCGGGGTAGGGATTGATCTCGCGGCTCTGGCCGGTGGAGCGATCGAGGCGGGTGATCAGACCGCCGTAGCTGCCCGCGTAGAAGATGTTCGCGTTCTTCGGATCGGTCGCGATGTAGCCGCTCTCGCCGCCGCCGGCGGCGTAGAAGATTGGAGCCACTCGGCCGCCGAAACCGCCCGCGGATAATTCGCTCGAGACGCAGGCCGTGGAGTTGTCCTGCTGAGCCCCGCAAACGTGATACGGAACATCGATCGTCGTGGTCACATGGTAGAACTGCGCGGTCGGAAAATCCTGATCGGTCCAGGTCTCACCGCCGTTCACGGAGACGTTGGCCCCGCCGTCATTGGCTTCGATCATGCGGCTGGAGTCGTTGCTCGCAATCCACATGTCGTGGTTGTCGCCGTGGGGCGGACGGATGGTGGTCCAGGTCTTGCCGGCGTCCACGGACTTGTTGAAGCCGACGTTCAAGACATAGACGGTGTCCTTGACCCTGGGGTCCGCGTAGACGCGCGTGTAGTAGAAGGCTCGCTGGCGCAGTTCCCGCCGGTTGGTCACGAGCTTCCAGGTGGCGCCCGCGTCCTCGGACAGGAAGAAGCCGCCGTCCTCCGCCTCCACCTGCGCGTACACGCGGTTCGAATCCGCGCCCGACACCGACAGGCCGATCTTCCCGAGAACGCCCTTGGGGAGTCCGGGATTGTGCGAGATCTCGCTCCAGGTATCGCCGCCGTTTACGGACTTGTAGATGCCGCTGCCCGGGCCGCCCGAGGTCATGCCGTGCGACGTGCGTCCGGCTTCCCACATGGCTACGTAGACGATCTGCGGATTGCCGGGATCGAGGATCAGTTCGATCGCACCGGTCTTATTGTCCTTGAAGAGGATCTTCTCCCACGTGGTCCCGCCGTCCTTCGAGCGGAACACGCCGCGCTCGTCGTTTTGTCCCGCCGGATGCCCGAGCGCCGCCACGTACACGAGGTCCGGATTCTTGGGATGCACGCGGACTTTCGCGATGGCGAGCGTGTCCTTGAGCCCCATGTGCTTCCAGGTCTTGCCGCTGTCCGTGGTCTTGTAGACGCCGTCACCCTGAGCGATGTTGCCGCGGATCTCGGTTTCGCCCATGCCGATGTAGACGACATCGGGATTCGAGGGTGCGATGCCGATCGCCCCCACGGAAGACGTATTGATCTGGCCGTCGGTTACCGGGCGCCAGGTGGTCCCACCGTCCGTGCTTTTCCACAGGCCGCCGCCGGTGGCGCCGAAGTAGTACTCGTTGGGCCGCGCCACGCTGCCTTCCGCGGCGATCGAACGTCCCCCGCGAAGCGGACCAAGGCTCCGCCAGTGCACAACCCCGAAGGGGCCGGCCTGGACCCCCGGGGGGGCGGCGGCCGGAGGCTGGGCGGTTGTCAGGGCGGGGCTGAGTGCCAGTGCTGCCATCATGGCGGCCCTCAGCGCAAGAGATCGTGGACGGTGGTCATGCATGGTGACGTGGCTCCTGGCGCGAAGTCGGGTTTGAGAGTCGCTCGATGTGCCATTCTAGCGAGCGAGGCGCACGGTTCCACGTTTTAGCAGCGCAGCTTCTATCCTCAGAAATTCCATGAAGATTCTGGCCATTGAAAGCTCGTGCGATGAGACCGCGGCCGCCGTGGTCGAGGACGGGCGCCGCATTCTCTCGAACGTCGTGTCGACCCAGATCGAGATCCACGCGAAGTGGGGCGGCGTCGTGCCGGAACTGGCGTCGCGACGTCATCTCGAGTCCATCGGGCCGGTGGTCGACGAAGCCCTCATGGGCGCCTCTCTCACCGCGGACTCCCTCGACGCCATCGCCGTCACCTACGGTCCGGGACTGGTCGGATCTCTCCTGGTGGGCCTCGAATACGCGAAGGCTCTCGCCTGGGCACACCGGAAACCCCTCATCCCGGTTCATCACATCGCCGGCCACATCCACGCGCCGTTCCTGGCTTTCGACGACATTCCTCTGCCCACGATCGCGCTGGTGGTCTCCGGCGGCCATACCAGCCTCTTCCTGATGAAGGAACTCGGGGTCTACGAGCTTCTGTCGCGCACCCGGGATGACGCCGCCGGCGAGGCCTACGACAAGGTCGCGAAACTCCTGGGCCTCGGCTATCCCGGCGGGCCGATCGTCGACAAACTGGCCGCGACGGGACGGGACAACGCGGTCTTCTTCAAGATGGCGAAGATGAGCGACGGCAAACCAGACTTTTCTTTTTCCGGGCTCAAGACCGCGGTGCTGCAGCACGTGAAGAAGCACGGGATTTCCATGGTGGCTTCGCGAGACGCGGTTCCGGACGAGGTCCGCGACCTGCTCGCTTCGTTTCAGAAGGCGGTGGTGACGGCACTCCTGCGCCGGTTGAAGGATGCGGTCGAGCGTCACCTTCCGGCGAGCGTGATCCTGACCGGCGGCGTCGCCGCGAATTCCCGTCTGCGGAGGGACGCGCAGACCCTGATGTCGACACTCTCCGTCCCGCTCTTCGCGCCCCCGCTGAATCTCACCACCGACAACGCCGCGATGATCGGCGCCGCCGGTGCGGTCGCCTTCGACCGCGGGATTCGGGCGGGCTCGAACCTCGAAGCAGAACCCTTCGCCGCCATCGGGGTGTGACGCGGGCGCACCTTCGATCGGCTGCGCGCGGGATTCTGCGGGCCGGCCTCGCCGCGGTTGAGCCGGGGCGTCTCGTGAGGAGGCACCTGCGAACGAACGGCAACGCCCTGCGGATCGCCGGGTTTCCGGTCCGGCCGCGGCGGCTGTTCGTGGTCTCGGTCGGCAAGGCCGCGGTTTCGATGGCACGCGCCGCGCACGACATTCTTGGCCAACGGCTTACCGCGGCGATCGTGATTGCGCCCGGCAAGGCGCCGCGGATGGCCCGCACCCGCAGCTTCGTCGCAGGGCATCCGGTGCCGGACGCGGCAGGCGTTCGCGCGAGCCGGTGCGTGATCGAGCTGCTGGAGGGGTCTGGTCGAGGCGATGTCGTCCTTCTGCTCCTGTCGGGAGGAGCCTCCGCGCTGATGCCGGCCCCGATCGAGGGCGTCACTTTGCGGGACAAGCAGCGGGTGACCGGGACCCTGCTCCTTCAGGGGGCGACCGTCGGGGAAATGAACGCGGTGAGGAAGCGTCTCTCGCGCCTCAAGGGCGGCGGCTTGGCTCGCCTCGCCGCACCCGCCCGCGTCTTCACCCTGGCGATTTCCGACGTCCCCGGCGACGACCCCGGGACCATCGGATCCGGTCCCACCATTGAAGACGCGACCGCCCGCGCCGCGGCTCTTCGCGCCATTCGAAAGTACTTCAAGGGCGAGGCCGTGCCGGCGGGAGTGGCGCGTGCGCTAAAGCGTCGAATGACGAAGGCGCCGATCGCGTCGCGCCCGCGAACCATGGTCATCGGCAGCGGTCGAACGTTCGCCGAGGCCGCGGCCCGGGAAGCGAGAGCGCGGGGGTTTCGCGCTCTTCTGCGGCCGGACGCCTTGCGGGGCGAGGCCAGAGCATGCGGTCCGGATCTGGTCGCGAAATTCGAGGGCGTTCGCGGGCGCGGCCCTTCGTGTCTCATCGCCACCGGCGAGACGGTTGTGATCGTTCGCGGGCTGGGCCTGGGCGGTCGGAATCAGGAACTGGCGCTCTCCTCCATCGAGACTCTCGCGCGATGTTCCCGGCCGACCGCTCTCGCCGCCTTCGCGACGGACGGGAAAGACGGCCCCACGAACGCCAGTGGCGGTCTGGTGGACGACGCCACGGCTCGGCAGGCCAAGGCGCGCGGCGTATCGATCCCGGCCGCGCTGGACCTCAACGACTCCGGCGCCGCGCTCGAACGTCTCGGGGGCCTCATCGTCACCGGGCCCACCGGGACCAATGTGGCCGACGTAACATTGGTAGTGGGATAACCTGACAGCTTCACTCAAATGGCCGAAGACGAACCGCTGAAACCCGCACCGGAGGCGGGCGAAGCCGTGCCCTCCGCAGAGGCGATGAAGGCTGCCCTCGCCGAGAGCGAAACGCGCGCGCGTCTGGCCGAGGCGAAGCTCGAGCAGGCCATGGAGGGCTATCACGCTCTGCGCGCCGAAAACGGAGCCCTGCGCGCGCACATGGGCGATCTTCACGAGAAGCAGCGGACCGCGACCCAGGACATCGGCGCCTCGCTGGCTCGACAGAAAAGAGCCGCCGCTCGCGAACTGCAGAACGAGCGCGAAACCATCTACACCCGCTATATCGAGATTCTCGACAACTTCGACCGGGCCTTCGACACCGCTGAAGCAAGGGCCGCGAGTCACAGCCTGATGGAGGGCTTCATCCTCGTCCGCAATCAGGTGGTCCAGGTCCTGAAGGACGGTGGTTTCGACCGGGTGCGCACGTTGGGCCTTCCCTACGACCCGAACACCAGCGAGGCCATTCAGATCGAGGATGTCGAGGATCCGGCCCAGGACGGCATGGTGATCCGCGAACTCGTGCGCGGGTATCGCCTCGACGAGCACATCGTTCGAGCCGCGCGCGTGGTGGTGGGCCGATGCATGAGTCCACCGAAGGAGGATTCGGGGGAAACCCTGCGAATCCCCCTGAACACCGGGGAGACGCTACGACCCGAGCAGCCCCCCGAACAGAAGCCCGACGATTCTCGGCCCGAAGGCGGCGGCAAGGCCGAGAACGACTAGGACTCGGGTCGCTTCGACCGGCCGCGCCCACGGGCGCTTTTCCAGGAGTGCGGACAACACGACGAGGCTCGACACCACGACCAGCGCAAGGGCGGCGAAAAGAGTGGTCCCAAGCGCCTGAACTCTGGCGAGAGCTCCGGCGGTCAGGACCAGGATCAGGACGAAATGAACGAAGACGTAGGCGGCGAGGGCTCGCGGTGGGGGCGGGCCAGCGGGTTCGTCCTTCGGCCGGCTCACTTCGGGCGGCTGAACCGGTCCGCCCTGTTCCGCGGGTCGCCAACCGGGCGCTTCGATGAACGGTCGCAGGCGATCCTTGAACGCACCGGCCCTCCTCGCCACCGACCATAGATCCGTCCAGCCGACGAAATTCGCCCAGAGCGGATTGGCGCTCGCGAGCGGCTTCACCACGCCGTAGACCGGTTCATCGGTCTCGGCCACGAACGTGCCGAACATCCGGTCCCAGATGATCAGAGAGCCCGCGTGATTCCGATCGATGTAGCGCGGATTGCGGCCATGATGCACGCGGTGGTGGGACGGGGTGTTGAGGATCCACTCGAGCGGCCCCAGTTTTCCGATCAACCGGGTGTGGATCCAGAACTGATAGAGGGTGTTGAGCGCGGAGCACGTGATGAACGTTGCGGGGGGAAAGCCGAGGACGGCGAGGGGCAGGTAGAACACCCAGGAGAAGAAACTCTGAAACGCGCCCTGCCGAAGCGCCACCGACAGGTTGTATTCCTCCGATTGATGGTGAACGGAATGGGCGGCCCAGAAGGCCCCGACCTCGTGGCTCATCCGATGGAACCAGTAGTAGAGAAAATCGACGCCCAGAAGGCAGGCCGCAAAGACCACCCAGGATCCTTCCGGGAGGACGAAGAGGCGAGTCTTCTCGTAAAGAGCCAGATACGCCGCGAACAAGGACCCCTTCACGAGGACGCCGAGAAGCTGCTCGATCATGCCGCAACCAAGGTCCGCGAAGGAGTCCGCGAACCGGTAGACCCGGCGTTCCAGAACCCTCGCGGCGACCATCTCGATCGCGATGAGGATGAAGAAGAGCGGTATGGACGCGACAATCAGTTTCATGGGGAACGGGAGAGTCGATCGGGAGGCCGAGGCCCTTCGAGCGGTCCGGTGGGCGATGCTAAGCTTTCGAAGTCGCTTTCCCTAAAAAAAGATAGTAACCATGCCGCTTTACGAATATCACTGTCTGAAGTGTGGCCGCTTCGAGACCCTTCAAAAGTTCTCGGAAGGTCCCCTTGCCGCGTGCCCCACGTGCGGGGGAGCCGTCGAACGATTGATATCGGCGCCGGCTTTCCAGTTCAAGGGCAGTGGGTTCTACATTACCGACTACGGCAAATCCGGATCCGATGCAGCCGGCTCGAAAGAGTCCGGTTCAAAAGAGTCCGAATCGAAGTCGTCGGAGACTGCGTCTGGTTCCAAATCGTCCAAGGAAGCGTCCACGCCACCGTCGGCTGACTCAAAGTCGTCGACGAACTCCCCTCCCAAAGAAAGCGCTGCCTCAGCAGCACCGGCCCTGGCGCCGACTGCGAACACGAGTCAGTAGCATCCCAAAAGACGTTCCCTACCTCTTCCGAGTTTCCCACCTCCACGGAACAGGGCCTCTTGAAGATCCCACAAGGATCCGAAAGAGGCCCCAGCTTTTTTTGGCGCCGTGCGGCGCCAAAAAAATCCCGAGGCCCCCTCTGGGGGCGAGGCATCTCCCCAACCAACTACTGATCTCAGTGCGCGGCCGCCCAGTTCTTCCCCACATGCGCATCCACATCGAGCGGCACCGACAACCTCATCGCCTCGGACATGGTCTTGCGCACGAGGTGGAGCGCTTCTTCCTGCTCCGCTTCCGGGGTCTCGAGCAGCAATTCGTCGTGAATCTGCGAGATCAGCCGGGTCTTCAGCTGGCGCGCGCGAAGCGCATGGTCGAGATCCACCATGGCTTTCTTGATGAGATCCGCGGCTGAACCCTGAACTCGCGTGTTCACGGCCTGTCGTTCGGACTCGAGTCGCGCAGGCACGTTCTTCGACTGGATGTCGGGTAGGCGACGCAGGCGCCCGAGCATCGTCCTCACCATTCCCGTCTTTCGCGCCTCTTCGATCGAGGCGTCGATGAAACCGCGGACCTTCGGATACCGGTCAAAGTAGGCGCGGATGAAGGCGTCCGCCTCCTTCCGCGTGATCCCGATGTCGTGAGCGAGGGTGAACGCGGTCTTGCCGTAGAGCAGCGCATAGTTCACCATCTTCGACCGGCGACGCTGTTCGTCCTTCGGCAGAGTGGTGAAGGGACCGAAGATCTCGAGCGAGGTCCGATCGTGGACATCCTCGCCCCGGCGGAACGTCTCGATCAGGATCGGATCCTCCGAGAGGTGGGCCAGGATGCGGAGCTCGATCTGCGAATAGTCCGCGGAGAGCAGCAGGTGCCCGCGCGGAGCGATGAAGGCCTCGCGCACGCGCCGGCCGAGAGCGGTGCGGATGGGAATATTCTGAAGATTCGGGTCGGTGGAGGAAAGCCGTCCGGTGGCCGCGATGTTTTGCCGGAACGACGCGTGAATCCGGCCGGTGCGCTTATTGATCATCTCCGGAAGGGCGTCCACGTAGGTCGAGCGCAACTTGGTGATGCCTCGGTAGTCGAGAATCAGGCGGGGGAACTCGTGCTCTTTGGCGAGCTCCTCGAGAACGTCGTCGGCGGTCGACAGGGTCTTCGTCTTTTCGGTCTTTCGGCCCGACTCGAGGCCCATCTCCTCGAAAAGAATCTGACGCAACTGAACCGGCGAGAGGATGTTGAAGGTCTTGCCGGCGAGCGCGTAGATGCGCTGGGCGAGCTGGTCGATTTCGGGGCCGATCTCGTCGGACAGAGCCTTCAGGGCCGTGCGGTCGATGAGGACGCCCACGCGCTCCATCTCCGCGAGGATCGAGGCGAGAGGCATCTCCAGATTCAGGAAGAGGTCCATCAGGCCGTCGCCTTCCAGCCGTGAGCGGAGCCTCGGGGCCAGCCGGATCAGCACCGCGGCCTCGCGTGAATGCCGCTCGGCGTCATGATCGGCGAGCAGCGAAGCCTGCGTGCCCTCTTCGTTGGGAAGATCGGCGGTTTCGGGAAGCCCGATCTCGAGGGTGGCGATTTCGCGCACACTGGAACCGCGCTTGCCGGGCGAGAGCACGTAGGCGGCGAGCGACGCATCGAGGATGCGACCGCCGAGCCCGATGCCCGCTTCGCCCAGGACGACGAAGTCGCGACGTGAACAGGTCGTCCATTTCTCGACCTTTGGATCCTCAAGAAGGCTTCGGACGTTCCCGGGCAGGCCGGATACACCCAGAAACGCCGTGTCATCGCCAACGGAGAGGGCGATACCCTGGATCTGGGCATCCATGGGCCGATCCGCCGAGATCGACAGGGAGAAGGCGACTTCACCCGCGCCGCGGGCGGCCGCGATGAGACCATCGAGGTCCGTCGCTTCGTAGACCACGCGGTGGCGAAATGAGAACGCGGAGAGCTCGGGCGCCATATCGCGGGCGAACGCGGAGAACTCGAGCTCCTTGAAGAGCTGATAGGCCGCCTCGCGATCGGGCTGCGCCACCACGCTCGTGGCGGGTTCGAAGGTCACCGGGACCTTGTCGTCGAGGGTCGCGAGCCGGCGAGAAAGGTGGGCACTGGCGGCATGATTGATGAGGCCTTCGCGATAGGCGGCGCGCTTCACT
>JANMVV010000011.1:0-7044 GCA_031392925.1 Vicinamibacteria bacterium | reverse complement strand
AGGCCCGCGAACACCATGGGCTTCACGTCCTTGAAGCCAGGGAGGGGCTCGGCCGCGGGGTTGCGGTCGTCGGTCATGGTGTCGCCGATCTTGGTTTCGGACACCCGCTTGACGCCCGCGATAACGAAACCAACCTCGCCGGCGCTGAGCGACTCGATCGGCGTGGGTTTCGGCGTGAACACGCCGAGGCCTTCCACTTCGTGGCTTCCCTCGGACTGCATCAGGCGGATCTTCATCCCGGGCTTGAGTTCACCGTCGACCACGTGGACGAGGATCACCACTCCGCGGTATTGATCGAACCACGAGTCAAAAACGAGGCAGCGGAGCGGGCCGTCGGGATTCCCCTTGGGCGCGGGAATCCGGTGAACGATGGCTTCCAGGATGTCGGAAATGCCGATCCCCTGCTTCGCCGAGGCGAGGATGGCGCCGGAAGCGTCGATGCCGATGACGCTCTCGATCTGCTCCTTCGCGCGCTCCGGTTCAGCCGAGGGCAGGTCGACCTTGTTGATGATCGGGATGATCTCGAGATGGTTCTCGACCGCGAGATGCGCGTTCGCGAGGGTCTGCGCCTCGACGCCCTGGCTGGCATCCACGACGAGAAGGGCGCCCTGGCAGGCGGCGAGCGAGCGGCTCACCTCGTAGCTGAAATCAACGTGGCCCGGCGTGTCGATCAGGTTGAGGACGTAGTCCTTCCCGTCCTTCGCCTTGTAGTTCAGGCGAACCGAGTGCTGCTTGATGGTGATGCCGCGTTCCTTCTCGAGGTCCATCGCGTCAAGGAACTGGGCGCTCATCTCGCGCGCGGTCAAGGCACCCGTCGCCTCCATGAGGCGGTCGGAGAGTGTCGTCTTTCCGTGATCGATGTGCGCGATGATCGAAAAGTTGCGGATCTGTGAAAGTTCGGTCACGTCTACCTGAAGAAAATGAGAGTCGAAAGGGAGCGAAGAGGGCGTCAGCGTGCGCGATGCATCGCCGTCGCCGCCGCCCCGATCGCACCCGCCTGATGGCCGAGTTCCGCCGCCACGAATGACGCTCGGTCGAAGATTTCGCCGAAGGTCCGGGCGCGGGCCGCGTTCATTATCCGCGGAATCAGTAGATCGGCGCTACGCGCCAGGCCGCCCGCGATGACGATGCGTTCGAGATCGAGGATCTGGAGCGCCATGGCGCAGGCCCGGCCGAGGGCCAGGCCGGCGCGGTCGATGAGGTTCAAGGCGAAGTAGTCCCCGGCCCGGGCGGCCTCGAAAATGGCGGCGGCGTCGAGCGGGTTCGCCTTCTCGAGCGAGCTGTGGACGCCGGAGCCGATGGCAGCCCGGGCGCGACCGACCAGGTAATAGGCTCCGCACTCCGTCTCGAGGCAACCGTGCTTGCCGCAGGCGCAGGCGTCGCCGAGGGGCTCGACCGGCACGTGGCCCAGCTCGCCCGCGAAGCCCGAAGCACCCTCATAAGGCTGGCCGTTGAGCACGAGGCCGCCGCCCACGCCGGTGCCGGCGGTGATGAGGAGAACGTGAGAGAGGCCACGCGCCGCGCCATACCGGACCTCCGCGAAGGCCGCGGCGGTTGCGTCGTTCATGACGTTCACCGGGATGCGGAGGGCCTCTTCGAATCGCGGCTTCCCGTCGATGTTTCGGAGCGATGGCAGGTGAGGAGACGCGGTCAGACGACCGGTCGTCTTGTCGACCAGGCCGGCCACCGCGACTCCCGCGGCTTTGGCTTCCGAGGAGGGGTCGAGTTCGCGTCCGAGGGTCGCAAGCTGCACACAGAGCGCCTCGATGGACTCATGGCGCACCGCGGTCTCGCCTCGGCCCACGACTTCGAGATCCCGAAGGGCCACGGCCTTGATGAAGGTGCCGCCGATGTCGAAGCCGAGGGTGAGCATGGGGGTGGATCAGGGTAGGACGCCGTGCGGGACGATCAGGAATGGGAATGCTATCAACGGCGGGGGCCTGGCGATTCGGGGCGCGTCGGTCAAGGGGGCCGGATGGGTTGGAGGATCCGACCAAAGGCTTGAACAGGGTCGCAGGCGATAATCCCGGCGAAGCCATGACAACACTCCTCGAACTCAAGCAACAAGGCCTCAAGGGCGGCGAGTCCGTCAAGGACGAAATGCGCCGCAATCTGCTCGCGAAGTTGCGCGACCAGGAACCGCTCTTCCCCGGAATCGTCGGCTACGACGAGAGCGTCATCCCCGAAGTGGTGAACGCCATCCTCTCGAAGCACCACATGATCCTCCTGGGCCTGCGCGGCCAGGCCAAGACGCGCCTCATCCGCCAGCTCGTATCGCTGCTGAATGAGCGCATTCCCATGGTGAAGGGCTGCGAGATCCGCTGCGATCCCTTCATGCCCCTGTGCCGTTCCTGCCGCGACAAGGCGGCGACTCACGGAGACCAGCTCGAAGTCGAATGGCTGTATCGCGACGAACGCTACGTCGAGAAGCTCGCGACCCCCGACGTCACCATCGCCGACATGCTGGGCGATCTCGATCCCATCAAGGCGGCGAAAAGCGGCCACATCCTCTCGAGCGAAGGCGCCATCCACTATGGCCTGCTTCCCCGATCCAACCGCGGCATCTTCGCCATCAACGAGCTGCCCGACCTGGCGCCCCGCATCCAGGTGGGTCTGTTCAACATCCTTCAGGAAGGCGACATCCAGATCAAGGGCTTCCCCGTGCGCCTGCGTCTCGACGTGGCCATGGTCTTCACCGCCAATCCCGAGGACTACACCGCTCGCGGCAAGATCGTGACCCCGCTCAAGGATCGCATCGGCAGCGAAATCCGCACCCACTATCCCGAGACCATCGAACTCTCCGCCCTCATCACCGCGAGCGAGGCGTTCTCGAAGCGGAGCCTGCCCGTGTTCGTGCCGGAGTTCGTGCGCCACACCGTGGAAGCGGTGGCCTTCGCGGCGCGGCGCGACCGGCGCGTGGACAAGAAGAGCGGCGTCTCGCAGCGTCTCGCCATCAGCGTGCTCGAAAACGCCATCTCCTCGGCGGAGCGCCGGGCCCTCGCCTATGCCGAAGGCGAGATCGTGCCGCGCATCGCCGACGTCTACGTGGCCCTTCCCGCGGTCACCGGCAAGATCGAACTCGAATACGAGGGCGAGATGGCGGGTGGCGCCGCGGTCGCGCGCGACCTCGTGCGCGAGGGACTGAAGGAAGTGTTCGCCAATGAGTTCGGCGGCGCCAATCTTCGCGGCCTGATCGAGTTCTTCGAACAGGGCGGCGAGGTGGGCGTCTCCGACGACAAGAGCGCGGGCGACCTGCTCGCCACCCTGTCGCGAGTGAACGGCCTGCTCGCGCACGCCGGTCGTCTCATCCCCGAGCGCAGCGATGCTCCCACCCGGGCCGCGGCGGCGGAGTTCATCCTCGAAGGACTCTTCGCGCAGAAGAAGATCGGCCGGTCGGATCAGGGGACGTACATCGCGGTCGAGCGCAAGACCGAAGATGGCGGACCGGATCCGGATCGTCTCGAGCGCCTTGCCCGCCTGAAACGACAGGTGAATTAGGGCCTTCATGCCTCGCTTCACGTATCACAAGCACCGCGCGAACCTCTGGGAGGATCTCGATCTGTCGGAGCTCGTGAACGCCATGTCCGAGTTCCTCCTGGGCAGCGGTTTCGGTGAGCCCGCAGACGGCGACAACCAGGCGACTCAGGAAGACCTGAAGGACGCGATCATCAACGCGTTGATGACGAGCAACCTGCTCCCCGACGAGGACCTGCAGAAGCTTTTCTCCAATGAAGGCGCCCTGAACGAGTTCCTCGAGAAGGTCATCGAGCGCCTGATGAACGAAGGCTTCATCCAGACCGCGCAGAACGGCACGGGGTCGATGGAGGACACCGACGGCCAGGGCGAAGCGGGCGGCACCGGTGCCCCGGTGAAGTTCGAGCTGTCCGAGAAGGGCACCGACTTCCTCGGCTATCGCGCGCTGCGCGAACTGATGGGCGCGCTCGGACGATCGTCGTTCGGCTCGCACGACACCCAGGACCTGTCGACCGGCACCGACGCCAGCGGCCCCAGCAAACCCTACGAGTTCGGCGACACCATGAATCTCGACGTGAGCGAGACGCTGCTCAATACGATCCGGCGAACCAGCACGCTCGCGGTCCGGGAGGGCGAAGGCCTCGATGTCGGCTACGAAGACCTCGTGGTCCGCCAGACCGAGTACCGGTCGTCGTGCGCCACCGTGGTGATGCTCGACTGCTCGCACTCCATGATCCTGTACGGGGAGGACCGCTTCACCCCCGCGAAGAGGGTGGCGCTCGCCCTGTCGCATCTCCTCCGGACCCAGTATCCGGGCGACTCCCTGCGGGTGGTCCTCTTCCACGACTCGGCCGAGGAGATTCCCCTTTCGTTGCTGGGCAAGGTGAAGGTCGGACCGCACTACACGAACACCCGCGAAGGGCTGCGCGTGGCCCAGCGGATCCTGGCGCGCGAGCGCAAGGATATGAAGCAGATCGTCATGATCACCGACGGCAAGCCCACCGCCCTCACCCTCGACGACGGCCGGATCTATCGCAACCCTTTCGGTCTCGATCCCAAGGTGATCGGCCTGACCCTGAAGGAAGTCATCAACTGCCGGCGTCAAAACATCATGATCAACACCTTCATGCTGGCGCGGGACTATGAACTGATGGCGTTCGTCTCGAAGGTGTCGGAGCTGACGCGAGGCAAGGCCTACTTCACCAGCCCGTACGATCTGGGCGAAGCTGTGCTCATGGATTTCCTGCGCAAGAAGCGCACCGTGTCGCACTGACCGTCGCCGTCCTCAGGCCACGCCGCTTGGGCTCCCGACTCCTGAAAGACGCGGCGGCCTTCCTGCTCGCGTGCCTCATCGGCGCCGCCCTCGTCACCTACCACCACCGGGCGCACTTCGATCCGCACATCGTCTGGGATGGCTTCACCCTCCCCGGGTTCGACGCCCACGTCTATCTCGCGATGGCGGAAGAGCCGCGCGTGTTCACCGTGGCCCCTTGGGGTTACCGGATCCTCCTGCCCTCCCTTCTGGGCACGTTCCTACCCCCGCGACTGATCGTCGCCGGTTTCGACTGGGCGGCGCGCGCGTCGCTCGTGATCGCCAGCGGATTGTTGTTCGTCTATTTGCGAATGCTCGGCGCGACCCTGCGGGCCGCGCTCCTCGCCGTCCTCGCGATGATGCTGACGCCTTCGGTGGAAGCGGTGTTCGCGAATCCGTTTCTGGTGGAGCCTTTCGCGCTCATGCTCCTCCTGATCGCGCTCATTGCCATCGAAGCGGGCGCGGGCTCATGGACGATCGCCCTCTCCCTCATTCTCCTGTCCCTGTCGAAGGAGATCTGGATCCTGCTTCTACCCGTCATCTTCCGGAAGCATCTCGGGGAAGGAGTGCGCCCGGCGGGCCTCCAGACGCTGCGCATGGCGGCGCCTGCGCTTGGGGTCAGCGTCCTGAGCCGCTGGCTCTGGTCTCCTCAGGCGGGCGCGGCGCCCCTCCGCAACGATTACCTCGGCGCTCTTGCTTCCATCGGGTGGAACGTCTCCATCTTCGCCCCTCAGTTCCTGCTTGGCGGCCTGACCGTCGCCGCCCTCCTCGCCTTGTATCGCGACGGAGCTCGCGCGTATCTGGAGCGGCACGCGCTCACTCTGCTGCCCCTCCTGGCCCTGCCGCTCTTCGCCGCGGCCTACACCGGCGATGGAGCGGCCACGAGTTTCTTCGCCGACGATGTACGGCGTCTGCTCATCTATGTCATCCCGTTCGCGGCGGCGCTCGCGGTTCACCTGGACCCGCTGCACCGCCGCCCGCTTTCCCTCTCCTCCTCGCCTTGGCCCCAGTGGCCGGCGCGGGCTTTGGTCATCGTCCTCCTGATCGCTCCTCTGGCTCTCGATCGCTACTCCCGCATCGACCTTTCGACATCACGGGACGGTCCCTATGTCTTGGGTTTCGTCCGCGAGACGCTCAGGACGGCGCGAAAGCTGAACCGGGGCGAAACCGTGGTTCTCGATCCTTCGGAGCGGAAGTTCGCATGGGGCGTCAGCCCACCCGGCGAGCTCCAGAAGCTGCGCTTCTTTCTCCGAAGCGGCTTCGGCCCGCTCGCCCACTACGGCGTCCATGACATCAAGATGCACGAGGCCTCCGCGACCCTCGTGATCCCGGTTCTCGAACCGCGGCGTCTCGAGATCAAGGCCACCCTGGACGCGCGCGAGTCGGTGTGGATCACGTTCCTGGCGGGCGGGAGCAAAGTGGGCGAGGCCCTGGTCGGGCCTCAGGCCGTGGCGGTGACTCTCGACATCGGCGGGACCAGGTTGTTCCGCGGAGACAATCCAATCGAGATGCGGTGCGAGAGGGCCGCAACCGCACTGCCTCGCATCCTTCGCCTCGAGTTGAGTCAGCCCCCGGCCGCACGCTGAGCCGGGGCGCCACCTCCTACTCCCCCGACTCGGTGGACAGATCGGGAAGAGCCGGGGCCTCGTTCGGCCATTCGTAGGGCACGATCCTGCGGTCGACCTGGAGATCGCGGATGACCTTCAGCGGATAGCAGGTTCGCAGGCGGCCGTCGACGTTCCTTTCCAGGGGGTCGCCGACACGGAGACGCACGGAGCCGGCGGTCACGGTGGTCAACCGGGTCCAGCCTTCCTTGCGCCGGCTCGCCACCACCACGTAGTCCGCTTCATTGCCGGCGAACTTCCGGCACTCGAGAATCTGATCAGGCACCTCCGGACCCTCGGCGAGTTCGCGCTCAGCCGCCCGCCGCTTCGCGGCACTTTCGGCTCGCTTGCCCCGGACCAGGTGGTCGATCACGGTCAGCAGAGGATCGCCCCGGGGGTTGTCCACGGCAAGGGTAAAGCCGCGATAAACGGCGGAGATCACCAGATAGTCCGCGAGCCAGCCAAGGGGCGTGAAGAGAAAGAAGGCCAGGGGGGTAAGGGCATTCCCCATCAGGGCCGCCGCCACCGCATCGGTCTGACTCACCCCGCCCACACCGCCGGCCCCACCCGGGGCTCCGAGCTTCAGAGCCAGCGCCGCCCCCTCCTCGCCCGCCCTGGCCGCGCGCTCGAAGAAGCCGGCGTAGCCGATCCGCA
>JANMVV010000213.1:0-9511 GCA_031392925.1 Vicinamibacteria bacterium | reverse complement strand
GCACAGTGAGCTTCTCGATCCCCTGTTTGCTTCCTACCAACTTCGCTCAAGACTTGTGCGGTCGCAGATCGTGGCAAGAGGTCAAGGCGTCGTCCGCGCGAATATAGGCCAGCGAGATTTGTATCGCGTTCATGTTCCACTACCTCCGATGACTGAGCAAGGCGCTATCGCCGAAGTCCTCTCCGATATGGATGCTGAGACGGCCGCCCTCGAAGCCAAACTCACCAAGGCCCGACAGATCAAACAAGGCATGATGCAGGAACTCCTCACTGGGAGAATCCGCCTCGTATGAAGGAAAGCCAGCGCGTCGAGTGGAAGGAGTCGTGGCGCGACGACTGCCTGAAGGTGATCTCGGGCTTCGCGAACGCCGAGGGCGGCATGCTGGTCATCGGCAAGAACGACGCGGGCGACGTGGTGGGGGCGAAGGACGCCCGGAAGCTCCTCGAAGACCTGCCCAACAAGGTCCGCGACATCCTCGGCATCATGGTCGACGTCAACCTGAAGAAGCGCGCGGGCCGCGAGTATCTGGAGATCGTGATCCCGGCCTACACGAACCCCATCAGCTACCGCGGCGAGTTCTACTACCGCACCGGCTCGACCAATCAGGCCTTGAAGGGCGCGTCGCTGGAGCGCTTCCTTCTGCGCAAGCAGGGGCGCACCTGGGATGGCGTCCCGGCCCCCGGCTATCGCGTTTCCGACCTGTCGCGTCAGGCGCTCAAGACCTTTCGGAACCGAGCCGCGAAGAGCGGCCGCATCCCCGCCGAACTGCTGACCGAGCCGGACAAGGTTCTTCTCGACAAGCTGCGCCTCTTTGACCACGGCTACCTGAAGCGGGCAGCCGTGCTGCTCTTCCACGAAGAGCCCGACGGCTTGGCGACCGGGGCGTACGTCAAGCTCGGCTACTTCCGAAGCGACTCGGATCTCGAGTACCACGACGAGATCTCCGGCGACCTCTTCACCCAGGTGGACCGCACGATGGAGACGCTGTTGAGGAAGTACCTCCGCGCGGACATCAGGTACGAGGGTGTGCAACGCATCGAGGCATACCCGGTACCTGAGCTCGCCCTTCGTGAGGCGGTCATCAACGCCATCGCGCACAAGGACTACGGGTCGGGGATTCCCATTCAGATCAGCGTGTACGCGAACAAGCTGATGGTGTGGAATCCCGGCCAGTTGCCGCCCGACTGGACGCTGAGCGACTTCACATCCAAACACGCCTCGGTGCCGCACAATCCGGACATCGCGAATGCCTTCTTTCGTGCCGCGCTGCTTGAGTCGTGGGGCCGCGGCATTGAACTGATACGCGCCGCCTGTCGGAGGCAGGGATCGCCCGAACCCAAGTTCCGCTGGGATAGTGGCCTGTGGGTGGAGTTCGATTTCTTGGGTAGGACTACCCTAGAAACTACCCCGATCACTACCCTAGAAACCCCAAAGAAATCGGGGGTGACCAGTGAAGTCACCAGTGAAGTCGCAGGTGAAGTCACCAGTGAAGTCACGGGTGAAGTCGCTCGACTGCTGCGAGCCTGCAGCGGACCGATGTCTCGGAGGGAACTGCGAGAAGGGTTGGCCCTCAAGAGCGACGACAACTTCCGGCAGCTCTATCTGGTGCCCGCGCTGAAGGCCGGTTTGCTGAGGATGACCATCCCGGACAAGCCCAACAGCCGCCTGCAGAAGTATCTGCTCAGTCCTGAGGGTTCGGCTGTGTTGGCCTCGATGGAGTCGCAAGGCGCGGGTCAAGTCACGGGTCAAGTCACAGGTGAGGTCACAGGCGAAGTCGCCAGTGAAGTCGCCCGCGTTTGGGGTGCCGAAACTAGGAAGAAGACTGGCAAAGAAACCAGGAAGAAAGCCGGAGATCGAAAGGTCCGGAAGTGAGCCCAGTTGGCCAGGCGGAGCGCGTCACGCAGAAGCGTGTCATCGCTCTGTTCCGCGACGAGCTGGGCTATCGCTACCTCGGCGACTGGTCCGACCGCGACGGAAACAGCAACATCGAAGAGGAGTTGCTGACCGCCCACCTCACGAAGGCCGGCTACTCGGCGGCCCAGATCAGCGCCGCCATCTACAAGCTCCGCACCGAGGCCGACAATCCAGGCCGCAAGCTCTACGACAACAACGAGGCGGTCTATTCACTGCTCCGCTATGGCGTGGACGTGAAGGTCGCGGCGGGGGAGCCCTCCACCAATGTTCGGCTCATTGACTGGAGCCACCCCGAGGCGAACGACTTCGCCATCGCTGAGGAGGTGACGCTCCGCGGCCCCCTGGAGCGCCGGCCCGACCTCGTCCTCTATGTGAACGGCATCGCGGTGGGCGTCGTCGAACTGAAGAACAGCCGCGTCTCCATCGGCGAAGGCATCCGCCAGAGCCTCTCCAATCAACAGGCGGAGTTCAACGCTTGGTTCTTCAGCACTGTTCAGATCGTCTTCGCGGGCAACGATTCCGAAGGCCTTCAGTACGGCGCCATTGAAACAGAGGCGAAGTTCTTCCTCCGCTGGAAGGAAGACGAGCAGGACAACAGGCAATTCAAGCTCGACAAGTACCTGCTCAAGATGTGCGCCAAGAAGCGGCTGCTCGAGCTGATGCACGACTTCGTCCTCTTCGATGGAGGCATCAAGAAGCTCCCTCGGGCCCATCAGTATTTCGGGGTCAAGGCCGCCCAGCAGAATGTGAACGCCTACAAGGGCGGCATCATCTGGCACACGCAGGGCTCCGGGAAGAGCCTGGTGATGGTTCTCCTCGCCAAGTGGATTCTGGAGAACAACCCGAAGGCTCGCGTCGCCATCATCACGGACCGGGACGAGCTGGACAAGCAGATCGAGGGCGTCTTCCTGGGCGCGGGCGTGCCGATCAAGCGAAGCGAGAGCGGCCGGGATCTGATGTCTCAGCTCGCTCAGCCCCTGCCGCGCCTGCTCTGCTCGCTCGTCCACAAGTTCGGCAAGCGCGATGTGGACGACTTTGAGGCGTTCCTCAAGGACCTCGAAGGCCGGCCGAGCCCGACCGTCGGCGAGGTGTTCGTCTTCGTCGATGAATGCCATCGCACCCAGAGCGGCAAGCTGCACCGCCTGATGACGGCCATGGTGCCGAACGCGGTGTTTGTCGGCTTCACCGGCACGCCGCTCCTGAAGCAGGACAGCCAGACCAGCCGGGAGGTGTTCGGCGGCTACATCCACACCTACAAGTTCAGCGAAGGCGTCGAGGATGGGGTGGTGCTCGACCTCGTCTACGAGGCGCGCGACATCGATCAGCACCTCGGGTCGGTGGAGAAGATCGATGCCTGGTTCGAGGCCAAGACGCGCGGCCTGAACGACTGGCAGAAGGCGGAACTGCGACACCAGTGGGGCACCATGCAGAAGGTGCTCAGCTCACGGTCGCGGATGGAGCGGGTGATCGCCGACATCGTGTTCGACTTCAGCGTGAAGCCGCGCCTGTCCAGCGAGCGCGGCAACGCCATTCTCGTGGCTTCCAGCATCTTCGAGGCGTGCAAGTACTTCGCTCTCTTCCAGAAGACCCCTTTCAAGGGCCGGTGCGCGGTGATCACTTCGTACAACCCGCAGGCCGGCGACGTCACGCTCGAGGAGGTCGGCGCGAACACCGAGACGGACAAGCAGGTCATCCGCAATACCTATCTCGAACTGCTCGAAGACGTCGAGCCGCGTCCCGGCAAGACGAGAACCGAGACGTACGAGGAAGACGCCAAGGCGCTGTTCCGCAAGCAGCCGGCGAAGATGAAGCTGCTGGTGGTCGTGGACAAGCTCCTCACCGGCTTCGATGCCCCGCCTTGCTCGTACCTCTACATCGACAAGTCGATGCAGGACCACGGCCTCTTCCAGGCGATCTGCCGCACCAACCGCCTCGATGGCGAGGACAAGGACTTCGGCTACATCGTCGACTACAAGGATCTCTTCAAGAAGGTCGAGAACGCGATCGCGGTCTACGCCGCCTCCGAGCTGGATCGGAGTGCGGGTGGCGTCGAGCCCGACGTACTGCTCCAGGATCGGCTGACCCTCGGCAAGCAGCGGCTCGACAACGCCCTCGACGCACTGGTCCTGCTATGTGAGCCGGTTGAGCCGCCCAAGGGCGAGCTGGAGCACATCCATTACTTCTGTGGCAACACGGAGATCGCCGCCGATCTTCAGGAACGGGAGCCTCGCCGGGCCATGCTCTACAAGGCCACCGTAGGTCTGGTCCGCGCCTACGCCAACATCGCGGATGAACTGGACCGTGCCGGCTACGACGCCAGCCAGGCGGCACACATCAAGACGCAGGTCGATCACTTCCTGAACGTGCGCGAGATCGTGCGCAAGGCCAGCGGAGAAAGCCTCGACCTCAAGGCCTACGAGGCCGACATGCGGCATCTCATCGACACCTACATCGAGGCCGATGAGCCGCGCACCATCTCGCCCTTCGGGAACCTGCCCCTTCTCGAGCTGATCGTGAAGAGCGGCATCGCGGCTGCTCTCGCTTCCTTGCCTGCGGGAGTTCGGACGAATGAGGCGGTGACGGCGGAGGTCATCGAGAACAACGTCCGCAAGACCATCATCAAGGAGCAGCTCACCGACCCCGCGTTCTACGACCGGATGTCGAAGCTGCTGGACGAGATCATCGCTGCCCGTAAGGCGAAGGCCATCGAGTACGAGGAATACCTGAAGCGGATCGCCGAACTCGCGAAGAAGGTGCAGGCCGGGCAGGACGCGGAGACGCCGCCGGACCTGAACACGCCGGGGCGACGCGCGATCTTCAACTGGCTGAAGGCCTGGACTCCCGAGGTGGCGGCTGAGCCCGGCCCCGGTGCTCTGGATCGGGCACTCCAGCTCGACGCTGCGATCAAGGCCCAGCGTTCGGACGGCTGGCGCGGTGTGCTCGCCCGCGAGCAGGAGATCAAGCGCGCCATGTACAACGTCCTCGGTCAGGAAGCCGCGGTCGAGGCGTTGTTTCCCATCATCAAGCAGCAGCGCGAGTACTGAGGGTATGCAGATCTCCCTTGGGGACATCACCGTGGATGTCATCCGCAAAAGAATTCGGAACATCCATCTCAGCGTCCATCCGCCGGCGGGGCGGGTGCGGATGTCCGCACCGATACGTATGGGGCTCGAAACCCTGCGGCTCTTTGCCATCGCCAAGCTCGGCTGGATCCGCAAACAACAGATTCGTCTGCGGCAACAGCCTCGCGAGACGCCGCGCGAGTTCCTCGACCGCGAGAGCCATTTCGTGTGGGGTCAGCGATATCTCCTGAGGGTCGAGGAGGTGAAGGCCCGGCCGTCAGTCGACCTGCGGCCCACGGAGCTGGTTCTGCGGGTACGCCCCGGCTCCTCGGCTCGAAGTCGGGCCGCCGTGCTCGAAGCCTGGCATCGTGACCGCCTGAAGGAAGCTGCGGCGCCTCTCTTCGCGAAGTGGGAGCCCATCATGGGTGTGAAGGTAGGCAAACTCTTCACGCAGCACATGCGGACCCGATGGGGGACATGCAACACGCGGTCGCGGAGCATCCGGCTCAACACCGAGCTGGTCAAGAAGCCGGCGGAATGTCTCGAGTACGTCGTCGTGCATGAGATGGTCCACTTGCTGGAGGCGAGTCACAACGCCCGCTTCAAGGCATTGATGAGTCGGTATATGCCGAACTGGGCCGTGTATCGCCAGATGTTGAATCGCCTCCCGGTTCGCCACGAGGAGTGGGACTACTAAGGCGCTGGCCTTTCCCACTATCGCTTAATCGCGTCGAGCTGGTCCGGGGTCAGGAGGGTGCGGTCGCAGGTCCCGAAACCGCTGCGGCACGCCTCGAAGTTACGAGCGAGGCGAGCGGTATGCACCGACTCGACCTGATCCGGGGTCAGGAGGGCAGCGTTGCAACTCAGGTACCCGTTCCAGCAGGCCGCGAAGTTCTGGGCACGCCGTTCGGTCTCCACGGCCTCGAGCTGATCGCCGGTCAGGAGGCCGGGCCGGCAGGAGGAGAAGCCGCTGCGGCAGGCCGCGTAGTTGCGGGCGAGGCTCGCCGTACGCATCGACTCCATCTGATCCGCGTTGAGCAACGACTCGTCGCAGCGGGAGGCGCCGTTCCAGCAGGCCGAAAAATTCTGCGCTCGCCGTTCATTCTCGACCGCCTCCAGCTGATCGGCGCTCAGCCGCGAGCGATCGCAGCCCGCGAAGCCGCTGCGACAGTTCGCGTAGTTGCGAGCGAGGCGTTCGGTTTCTACCGCCTCGGCCTGATCGGAAGTCAGGAGGCTCCGGTCACAGCCCGGGAAACCGCCGCGGCAGTCCGCGTAGTTCTGAGCGCGTCGCTCGGTCTCGACCGCGTCGATCTGATCCGGGTTGAGAAGGGACCGATCGCATCGCGAGGACCCCGCCCGGCAGGCCGCGTAGTTCCGAGCCATTCTCGCGGTCTCCACGGACTCCTTCTGGTCCGCGGTGAGCAGATCGCGCCGGCAGGTCGAGTAACCGTTCCAGCACGCGGAGAAGTTCTGGGCGCGCCGCTCGTTCTCCACCGCCTCGATCTGATCGGCGTTGAGAAGGCTCCGGTCGCAGGAGGCGTAGCCGTACCGGCAATCCGCGAAGTTGCGCGCGAGCCGCGCGGTCTGGACCGCCTCCGCCTGGTCTTCGTTCAGCAGCGCGGCTTTGCAGCTCCCGTAGCCGTTGCGGCACGCGGAGTAGTTCCGGGCCAGGCTCGCCTGCTCGACGACCTCGAGCTGCTCCTTCGTGAGATCTCCAGGCCGGCAGGTCGAGTAGCCGACGCGACACGCGAAGAAGTTCCGTTCCGACGGGTCCTGCGCGGAGGCCGGACCCGCCGTCGCGAGCGTGAGTCCGAGTAGAAATGAAAGCCCTTTGGTCCCCATGAGAAAAAAGTACGCTCGCGTGCCTTCGGGTGTCAAGCGATCTCCTCGATGGCGCGGTCATGACGTCGGGCGAGGAGGGCGACGCCGATGAGAGCGCCCAGAGCGTCCATCAGCATGTCCTTCTGCGCGTCCCACGGGTCACCCTGCGAACCGAGGTACGCCTCCGCGGTGTCGGGCGAGGCCAGAACCGCGATCCACCACTCGGTGATCTCGTAGAAGCCGGCGAAGGCGAGGACGCCGGTGGCGGCGAGGCCGTTGAGCCAGGCGCCCCTAAGAGGCGTCCTTCGGTGCAGGACTTCGCGGAAAGGGATGACGAGCAGGAGCCCGACGCTGAAGTGAGCGAAGCGGTCGTAGTGATTGCGCGCCCCGCCGATGTTGTCGCGGATCCAGTCGAACAACGGCACCCGCTCGTGGGTGTAGTGCGCGCCCACCGCGAGGAGCAGCGCCTCGCAGAAGAGCATCGTGTAACTGAGCGGGGTGAATCGGAACCGGCCGCGCGTGGCGAGGAGCGCCGCGAAGCCCGCGATGGGCACCGCGATCTCGATCGCGTAGTCCTTCGGGTCGAAGGGTGCTATCGCGCTGATGGCGACGGCGATCGCGAGTGCTACTCCAAGTGAGGGAAAGGGATCCGATGGTCTCGCCATCGGCCCAGCGTATCAGGGCTGCGGAGTGCTCGTCGGCTTGGCGGCCGCAGTTGCCTCGATCCACGCCGAGACCTCGCGGTCGAGGAGGTCCAGGGGCAGGGCGCCGTTTTTCAGAAGCGCCTCGTGGAAATCCTTGAGATCGAACCTCGCCCCGAGCTGATCTTCCGCCCGCTTTCGTAGTTCGAGGATCTTGATCATCCCGAACGTGTAGGCAAGCCCCTGTCCGGCCTCGGTGATGTGACGGTCGACCTCCGCGGTGGAGGGGCCGATCTTGAAGCCGGTGTTCTCCGCCATGTAGGCGATGGACTGGGCCCGGGTCCAGCCGAAAGCGTGGACGCCGCTGTCAACCACCAGCCGCACCGCGCGCCAGATCTCGTAGGTCAGGCGGCCGAAGTCGTTATAGGGATCCTGGAAGAAGCCGACCTCGCGACCGAGGCGCTCCGCGTACAGACCCCAGCCTTCCACGAACACGGTGATGCCGAGCTTGCGCCGGAATTCGGAGAGCGCGGGGTTTTCCCTCGCCCGCATGATCTGCAGGTGATGGCCGGGCACGCCCTCATGAAACGCGAGCGATTCGGCCACATACAGGGGACGCGCCTTGATGTCGGAGGTGTTGACGTTGACGAAGCCCGCGCGTGTCCCGTCCGGGTTGCCCGAGTCGTAGTAGCCGGCGGACTGACGAATCGCGATGCGCTCGGGCATCGGCCGGATCCCGTAAGGCGTGCGGGGCAGCAGCGAGAAGATCCGGGGCAGCGCGCCGTCCATGCGCTTCGCGGCGAGCGCCACCGCCTGCAGGTACTTCTCCTCGCTGTCCACGGTGAACCGCGGATCGTCCTGGAGGAACTTGATGAATTCCGCGAACGTGCCGACAAAGCCGGTGCGGCGGATGACCTGCTCCATCTCGGCGCGGATACGGGCGACCTCGCGCTTGCCCGTCTCATGGACCTCCTCGGGAGAGAGGGGCAGGGTGGTGTGCATCAGGATGCGGTGGCGGTAGAAGGCGGCGCCGTCGGGCAGGGCATTGAGCCCCAGCGTGGTGCGCGCCCCGGGCAGGTACTCCGTGCGCAGGAAGGTCAGGAAATCCCTGAGCCCCGGCATGACCGAATCGCGAAGAGCGAGGGCGCCCTCGCGCACGATCCGCTCCCGGTCCGCCTCGGGGAACGAGGCCGGCACGCCGGCGAGCGGGTGATAGAGCAGACTCTGCTTCACGTCATCGACGATGAGCGCTTCCACCGGCTCGTCGTAGCCGGAGAGGACGTCCTTCTGAACCGTCCGTCCGGACTTCAGGCCGGCGCGCAGCAGGGCGATGTTCTGGGCCGCATGCTCGCGGAACGACTGGAGCTTGGCGATGTACTCGTCGAAGTCCGCGACCTTGTCGAAGTTGTATTTGTCGGGCAGGGCCGAGAGTTCGAAATGGAATCCCTCGCGCGAACCGAGCGGCATCTCGAAGGCGCGAAAACGGAGCTCGTTCCGACGGTCGCGAAGCTGGCGCGACAGGATCTCGGCGTCGGTCTGCAACGCGGGGGTGAGCGTCGCCCGATCGATGGCCTTGAGCCGTTCATCGAAGCCCGCGAGGGTCTTCGCCTCCTCCGCGTACCGGCGTTCCGAGACATCTTCGAGACGCTTCATGTAGCGAGGGTCGACGCCCTCGGGCCGCGCGAGCACGTAGCCTTTTTCGCGGTGTGCCCCGATGTCCCGGATCAACTGGCCGAGGGCCTGTTCCGGGGTGGCCTGGGCGAGGGCTAAGGAGGACGCGCCGCAAAGGAGCAGCAGCGCGAATACCGTTCGAGGGGCTCTGTTCATGGTCCGGAGTCTAGCCACCCCGGGGGGCGCCGGGATCAGCGGCGCCAGGCGTACTGCGCTTTCACCAGCAGTCCGTTCGAGTCCTTTGCCCATCCGGTCGGGCTTTCCTTGAAGTCCCGGATGTTGTGGTTGTAGATCACGAACAGATCGCCCTGGGGATGGAAGGTCCAGCGCAGCCGCGTGTTCGTGCCGATGGAACTCGTCTCGTTGTCGTACTGGACGAACGTGTTCAGCTGAAGGTCGGGG
>JANMVV010000007.1:0-2864 GCA_031392925.1 Vicinamibacteria bacterium | reverse complement strand
GGGCCGCCGCCACCGCATCGGTCTGACTCACCCCGCCCACACCGCCGGCCCCACCCGGGGCTCCGAGCTTCAGAGCCAGCGCCGCCCCCTCCTCGCCCGCCCTGGCCGCGCGCTCGAAGAAGCCGGCGTAGCCGATCCGCACGCCAAGGGCCGCGGTCAGGAAGATGGAGAAGAAGGCGCCATTCCGCATCTCCTGCCAGTAACGCACCGGCAGAAAGGTACGGAACACGCCGACCAGTGTTTCCACGAAAGTGAGGATGCCCCCGTTACCTTCGGACGGTCAAGCCGATCTCGAATTGATGGGAGCTAACCTCTGTCGATGAGTCGGCGATGGGAACGAGGCTGAACTTTCTCCTGGGCGCAGCGGCCTTCCCGGTTGCCCTCGTCTTCGCGGAGGTCGCGGTGGCGCAGATGGTGACAGTCAAGGAGCGCGCGTACTGGGGCATCGTGACCCAGTACGCTCACGGCGACCGAAGGATCGCGCTCGCGGGCATCGGCGTCTGGACCGAGAAGGACCTCGACGCGGTGGCCGACTCCATCGAAGGGCTCGCCAAGGCCGCCTCAAAGTGCGGCGCCTGCGAGGCTCGTCAGCGATTCGATGCCCTGCCCCTTCGGGCCGCCATCCTGCTTCACGCCCAACGCGATCGAAACGATCGCATCCAGGCCATCAAGCAGGCGGACGGTGCCGCGGACTGCTCGACGAGCTCTCAGGGGCTTTCGAGCGAGCGTCTGCTGGGGTTCGTCGCGCTGCAACCGGGAGGGCAGGAATTCGTGGCCCGATTCTCGGTCGCCATGTCGATGGATTCCCGTGCCATGCTGTGTTTTCTTCGCGCCGGACAGTGGGCCGAGAACGGTCTCAAGGCCGCTCCGAGGGACGCGCGGCTCTTCGTGGCTCTGGGTCTCGCGGCCGAGACGATCGGCGTGACCGGATATACGGAACCGGTCCCCTTCGCGACTCTTGACTCGAGAGGGCGCCAGAGTTTCATGGCCATGAGATCGGGCCCGGTCAACAAGACGCATCAGATGAACGTGGCGAGAGAGGCCTTTGAGAAGGCGCTCGCCATTGAACCGGGCCAGAACGAAGCGCGCCTGCGCCTGGGCCGGGTGCTGTGGCGCCTGGGACGCGCCCGGGAGGCGCAGGAATCGCTCGGCAAGGCGGTCAACGCCACGGAAGGTGCGACCCGGTATCTGGCTCATCTCTTCCTCGGGCAGTGCCTGGAGGACGGTCAGAATCTTGGCGGCGCCATTGATGAATACAAGGCCGCGCTTTCGCTGCGGCCGGACACCCAAATCGGCGCGGTGGCCCTGGCCCACGCTCTCTCGCTCCGCGGCGACGTCGACCGCGCGCGCGAAATTCTCGAGCCGGTGCTGGCGTTCTCCGGCCAGCGCAAAAGCGTGGACCCTTACTGGATCTACCTGATCGGCGTGCCGGAATTGACCGAACCGCTCCTCGAGGCACTTCGTCTGGAGTCAGTCCGATGAGATCGGCCGTGGTCGTGATCCTGGCGTTTCTGGGCGCTGGTTTCGGACGGGCCCAGTCGGCGTCCGTGGCGCAACCCCCGGTGTTCGCGGCTCGAGTGGAGTCGGTTCTGATCGACGCCTTCGCCACGAACGATGGAGCCGACATTCCGGGCCTTTCGGCGCGCGACTTCGTCCTCCGGGACAACGGCGCGTCCCAGGCCTTCGATCTGCTGCCCACGGAGTCGCTACCCATCCGGGCCATCCTGGTTTTCGACACCAGCAGCAGCATGAAGGGAGAAAAGCTGGAACGGCTTCGTTCGGCCGCCGAATCCTTTGTCGACCGGCTCCGCCCGCAGGACGAAGCCGCGCTGGTTTCGTTCTCCGACGAGATCACCGTGAAGGCTCCGCTCAGCAGCGACCTCTCGCGCGTGCGATTCGGTCTCCTCACCCTGAGGGCTCAGGGCGCCACTTCGGTTTACGACGCGCTCTTCGCCGCGCTCTTGACGCCCCGCTCGGCCCTGCGCACCCTGGTGATCGTGTTCAGCGACGGCGAGGACAACATGAGCTGGCTGGGAGAGAGGCAGGCAAGAGGGATGGTCGAGCGCTCCAATGCGCTCATCCACGTGGTAGCGGCTCGTTCCGAGGACTATCAGTCCGGCTACTACAGCACGAAGCCTCCACCCGACTCGGCCTATGTGAAGACGCTTCGAAATCTCGCCACCATCACCGGCGGTTCTCTGATCGAGGTGAACTCGCCCGATCGGATCGAGGCCGCCTTCGCGCAGATCGTCGAGCAGATGAAGAGCCGCTATGTCCTGCGCTACACGCCCGAGAGCGAGCCCGCCCCCGGCTGGCATGCTCTCGACCTTCAGCTCCGGTCCCGCAAGGGAAAGGTCCGGGGCCGCACCGGGTACTGGGTGGAAGCCCGCTAGAACCGGGCCCTGGACTTGCCGGCCTTGGCCTTGGGCTTCGCCTTCGTCTTCACCTTGCCCCTGGCCTTCTTGACCGCCTTTTTCTTCGAGACCGCCTTCTTTGCTTTCTTCTTCGGCTTCGGTGTTTCGGTCACCCCGCCACCGCTCATGTCGTAGAAGAACTCCTCGCGCGTGATCTTCCCGTCACCTACGGTGTAAAGCGCGACCTCTTCCATCCGGATCTTCTTCCCGGCCATGGGGCCCGCGACCGGCGTCACCACGAAGTCGTAGATCACCGTGAAACGGTCGCCATTCGGAAAGGGGCCCTTGACCGCGGCGCTGTGGATCTTGTGGTTGTCGATCCACCACTGATTCTTGCCGCGAATGACGTCCCGACCGCTCATCTGGGCGGGCATGCTCTCGTCGCCGCGCGCTTCGACGCTCACTGCGTCGGCGCTCAGAAGCGTTTCCACCGCCTCGATGTTCCGGCCC
>JANMVV010000468.1:0-8378 GCA_031392925.1 Vicinamibacteria bacterium | reverse complement strand
CACACGTCGTCGGGACCGATCACGGTGGCGGTGCGCGAGCACCAGTACTGCGAGGTGGGCGAAGACACGGTGAGATCCACCGCTTTTCGTCCAAGGACGTAGTACATCTTGGTCCGGATGCGCTTGCAGGGGACGATGTCGCACCCCGTGTCGGCCGACCCTGCGGTTGCGGGCGCTTGAGTCTCGTTCATCATGCTTCTCCGTTCTAGGCGAGCTGCGCGAGGGTGCGGCGGACGAGAGTCTGCACCAGGCCGACCTTGTATCCATTGTCCGAAAGCGGGGCCGCGCCGACGATGGCGGCGCGGGCCACGTCTTGAAGGGTGCCCTCGTTGAGCGGCTTTCCGATCAAGGCGGCTTCGGCCCGGTTCGACCGCCACGGAATCGGAGCGACCGCCCCCAGCACGATGCGGGCATCCTTCACCAGTCCGCCGTCCAGGCGCACCGACGCGGCCATCGAAACGAGCGGCCAGTCGAAGGCCTGCCGCTCGCGGACCTCGTCGTAGATCGATCGGCCGGCGGCGGCCGGAACCCGGATCTCGGTCAGGATCTCGGCCACCCCCAGGGAATTCTCGACCTGGGGATTCTTCGACGGGAGCTGGAAGAACTCGGAGGCGGCCACGGTGCGGACGCCCTTCGGACCGTCGAACACGAACGTCGCGGCGAGGGCGACGAGGGCGACCGCGGAGTTCGAGGGATGAGCGGCGTAGGACGGGCCGCCGCCGAAGATGACGTGATACCGGTTCTCGCCGCCCACCGCGTAGCAGACATCGCCGCCCTTCTTCAGGCATTTGTACTCTTCGAGACGGTAGTACCAGCAGCGCGGACGCTGCAGGACGCTCCCACCGACGGTGGCGACGTTGCGGACCTGGGGCGAGGCGGTCTCTCCGGCCGCCATCGCGAGGGCCGCGTGGGTCTTCCTCACCCTCTCGTCGTTCGCAAGATCCGCGAGTTTTACCAGGGCACCGATGCGAAGCGCTCCGTCCGACTCGACCCTGATGTCGGCGAGACCGGGAATGCCCTTGAGGTCGACCAGCCGAGGCGGTTCCTCGAGGTGCTCCTTGAGATGGTCGATGACGTCGATGCCGCCCGCTTTGTAGATGCTCCAGGCTTTTTCCTGGACGAGATCCTTGGCCTGAGCGAGGGTGGCGGGCTTTATGACTTCGAAGCGATTCATGGGGGTTAAGCCCTCCGCCGGGCTTCAGCAAGTGCGGCCAGCATGCGATCTGGGGTGATGGGAAGGGAACGGACGCGCGCGCCCGTCGCGTTGAAGATGGCGTTGGCGATGGCGGCGAGACAGGGGACGCTGCAAGGCTCGCCGATGCCGGCGGTGGACGTGTTGTTCCCCAGGTTCGCGACGGGCGTGAGAATGGAGACCGCCTCGAACATGTCGGAGGGCATCAGGATCTTGTACCACTCCATATTCGGATTCACCATGGTCCCGTAGCTCCGGTCGAGGGTGCGATTCTCGAAAAGGGCCCACGAGGCTCCCTGGATCATCGCGCCGATGACCTGGCTTTCCGTGGTGAGGCTGTTGACGGGGATGCCGCAGTCATTGACCGCGACCATCTTCACGATCCTCACCTCTCCGGTTTCGGTGTCGACCTCAACCTCGCAGAACTGCGTGCCCGCGAGTTCGGTCCGGAACATCTCGTACTGCTTTTTCCGCTCCGCGGTGGCCGTAACCTGCTCCCCTGCGATCTTCGCGGCCGCCTGCTTGAAGGTCAGGCTCTTGCCGGGCTTGGCCGCCACGAAGACCTTCCCGCCGTGTGCCTCGAGCTCTTCGGGCTTCGCTCCGAGTGCTGGAGCCGCCGCCGCGAAGAGCTTCATCTTCGCGTCGTGAGCGGCCATGCGCACGGCGGGCGCCACTGAGTTCGTGGTGTTGCTGCCGCCGGAGCCCGGACCGAAGGGCCAGCGGGTATCACCCACGTGCATGGTGATGTCCTTCGGCTGCAGGCCAAGTTCCTCGGCCGTCACCACCGCCATGGCGGTGCGGAAGCCGCTGCCGATGTCCTGGGCTCCCGAGAAGCACTCGACCGAGCCGTCACGATGGATGCGGATCTCGCAGCCGACCTCACTCCCGCGGGCATTCACGCTCCATTCGCCGTTCGCCATGCCGATGCCGCGCTTCTTCGGACCCTTGGCCTCGCCCGCCTTCTTGCCCCGGCGTTCCCAGCCGATCGCCTTGGCGCCGATGTCGTACTGCATCTGACGCACCGGCGAGGGATCGTTCTTCTTCCGAAGGTCGAGCGGATCCATGTGCATCTTGTCGGCGAGCTCGTCAATCGCCGACTCAAGGGCAAACGCCCCCTGCGGATGCCCGGGGGCCCGAAGGGGGGCGGCGGGACCGGCGTTGGTGAAGACGCTGTGGTCCTCACCGAGGATGTTCGGTGTGGTCTGGTAGAGATTGCTGAGCGGGGCCGCGGTGCCGGCGCCGGGGGCGATGCCCGCGGAGCCGAACGAACGGTGATGGATCGCGGTGAACGTGCCGTCCTTCTTCGCCCCGATGTTGACGGTAATGAGCGCTGAAGGGGCATTGCCGGTGCACAGATGCTCCTGCTTGCGGTCGAGCATGAGCTTGACCGGAGCGCCCGCGGACTTCGCGAGCCGGCAGGCCACGATCGCGAACTGGCTGCCCGAGGCCGAGGGAGCGAGCTTGCTGCCGAAACCGCCGCCCATGTGCTCGGTGATGACGCGGACCTTCGTGCGCGGAATCCCAAGTGCTTCGGCCACACCTTCCTTGACCGTGAAGACGCCCTGGGTCGAGGCGTAGATGGTGAGCTCATCGCCCTCCCATTGCGCGATCACGCCATGGGTCTCGAGCGACGAGTGGGTGTGAACGGAAACGCGATAGGTGCCCTCGATGCTCACATCCGCTTCAGAGAGACCCGCGGCCACGTCGCCTCGCTTCAAGCCGCGGCCGGTCTGCGGCCCCAGGATGTTTCCATTGCGGGGTATCTGCGCGTTTCCCGGCACCTGCTCGGGCGAATAGACGGGCGGCGCCCCGGCCTCCATCGCCTTTTCGAGGTCGGTGATGAAGGGCTTCTCGTTGTAGGTGACTTCGATGAGACGCGCCGCGTCCATGGCGATCTCGGGGGTGGTGGCCGCGACCGCCGCGACATCCTGACCCGCGAAACGGACGGTGCGCGACTCGGTGGTCCAGACCGCCTTCACTCCGGGGAGTTTCTCGGCTTTCGAGGTGTCGATCTTCACGACCTCGGCATGCGGCACGCGGGCGCCCACCATGCGGCCCCAAAGCATTCCCGGGAGCTTGATGTCGTAGGTGTACTTCGCGCGGCCGGTGACCTTGAGCGGGCCTTCGATGCGTGGATACCGGCCCTTCATCACGTCGAACTTCGTGTCGAGATCCCAGGGCTTGAGATCGCCCTCGGCCGGGTTGATGTCCATGTCGACCGGCTTGCCTTCGAAGCCGGCCTTCGCCTTCATCTTGACCGTGGGAATGACTGGGGTCGGAGCGGGTGTGGGCTGCTGGGCCATGACTTACTCCCCCTTCTTGGCGGCGGGCTTGCCCGGCGCGGGTTTGTTGGCGGCCATGGTCTTGCTCGCCTTGGCGACCGCTTCGAAAATGCGGCCGTAGGTGCCGCAGCGGCAGAGGTTGCCGGCGAGACCGGCCTTGATCTCATCGAGCGACGGGTTTGGATTCTTCTTGAGGAGCGCGGTGCTGCTCACCACCATGCCCGGTGTGCAGAAACCGCACTGGTAGCCGTCGCACTCCACGAAAGCGGCCTGAACCGGGGAGAGCCTCTCCGGAGTGCCGAAGGACTCGACGGTGATGATCTCGTGACCCACCGCGTCCCACGCCATGATCATGCAGGCGTTGACGATCCGCCCGTCCATCAGGACCGTGCAGGCCCCGCAACCGCCCCGATCGCACACCTCCTTGGCACCGGTGATCTCGAGCTCGTTGCGGAGCGCGCGAAGCAGCGTGACCCGCGGTTCGACCGTCACCTGGCGCGGCGCGCCATTGACGCTGAGGGTGATGGTGGAGGCATCCGGCCCCAGGAGTTCGGGCTTCTTCTCCTGCGCCTCGGCGGAAACACCGGCGATAGCCGCGCCTGCGCCCGCGGTCTTGATGAAGGAGCGTCTCGAGAACCTCGACGCGGGTTTATCCGACTCGGCCATGCTTTTTCTCCAGACTTCGAGTGTGGTGACCTTCGCCCAAAGGCGTTGGGCTGATTCTTCGCTACCCGTGCCGACCGCGTCAAGTTCAAATCCGGGGGCAGGACCCTAGCGCTGGCGCGAGGGGACCCAGGCGGTGGTTCTTCCGCCCACGGTGTCGTGAACAATGGCCGCGCCATTCGGCATCTTCGAGTTCTTCACCCGCCCCCAGCGCTGATGGAAGAGCCAGCCCGCGGGGAATCGGTCCGAATCGGCGTTCACGGCCACCGCGCGCCGGATGACGCGCAACAGGGTGGCCCGGAGGCGCGTGATTTCGACTTTCGAGAGGTCGGAGGCAGGCCGCTGTGGGCGGATGGCCGCCTGGTAGAGAACCTCGTCGGCGATCCAGTTTCCGACACCGGCAAACGTCGCCTGATCCAGGAGCACCGCCTTGATGGGGGCATGGCGCGAGCCGATTTCTCGAACGAGCTCGGCGGCCTCGGGGAGGCCGAAGAATGGATCATGACCGAGCCCAAGAAGAGGCGGCTCATTTCTTGGATCATGGGCCAGTCGAAGTCGGCCAAAGCGGCGAGCGTCGGTGAAGGCGAATCGTCGCTCGTCGTCGAGTGTGAGCTCGAGCTTCAGGAAGCGCGGCGAATTGTCCGACGCGCCAAAGAAGTGGAAGCCGCCCGTCATGCCGAAATGAAAGACCGGCCAGGGCTTCGAGTCGAGCTCGAACCAGAGGTGCTTGCCGAACCGTCCCGCGTCTTCGATGGTGGAGCCGCGGAGGGCCTTTTCTATCCGGCGGGGTGAGACTCCGGAGAGAACGATCGAGTCCGGCGAGCAGCGGGCACGGACGATGCGCCGGCCCCTGAGATGGCACAGCGCGGCCTGGCGCGCGGCCTCGACCTCGGGTAGTTCAGGCAATGAGAGGCCATCCCTCCTTCATGGCGTACCTGAGGGTCGAGGAGGGCGCTTGGAGGAGGAGGGCGAGAGCGGAGGCGAGAAGGATGGGCATAAGTGGATTCTACGAGGGGCCGCGGTCGTCACGAGTCGCTCAGGAGGTGAGGCCTTGGGCCTCCGTCTCATAGCTCAGGTAGAGGCAGGCCGCGGCGAAAGCGCCGAGCAGGTGCCAGAGGGCGTGGCCCTGGATCAAGCTCTCGGGCGCGCACACCCACCGTTGCCGATCGACGATCCAGATGACGAAGGCCAAGCCCATGAGACCGGCGCCGGTGGCGAGCCACCTCCGGCCAGCCCGCAACGACCTCCACTCGACGAGCAGCGCGCCGACGAGCAGGACACCGAAGGCAACCCGCCGCAGCGACGGTGTCGTGACCTGAGCGGTCATGAGTGCGGCGTTCAGCAGGGCGAAGCCGAGAACGCTTGCCAGGGGCGACACTCCAAACCGCGGCCCCAGGCGGTGAAGAAGGATGAATGTCGCGATCAGATACATGCCGGACACATCGAAGACCTGGCCGATGAACGTCAACGACGCGTGGTAGAAGGCGCTGCCCAGTCCGACCAGAACGAGGGCGCCGAGAAAGAGCGCGGCTTCGGCGCCCGCGAGCACGGTCCGGCCGGAACGCACTCCGCGCACGAGGCGAGCCGCCACCCACAGGGCCACGACCACAAAAGCCAGCGAACTCCAGGTGTTTGCGGGCTGACGAATCAGCGAGTCGCGGAGGCCTTCGCAGAAACAGTCGTCGGGCAGACAGGTGGCCGGGCGCCAGAGCGCCCAGGCGGAGGAGGAGGCAAGTGCCAACCGGACCATCGCGCCAAACCATAGCGGGTTGGCGGAGAGAGAGAGCACCGACGCCTGGATTCGCCCTTTCTGAACTGGGCCGAAAATGTCGGATCAATGTCATTGGAGACATGAGGGTGCGAGCCTATGTTTAGGTCCGGCCTGTTCGCCTGGGTCCGGCACTGCGGGCGACCAACGTCGACCCGCTCATCGCCTTGCGGGCGGAGTGACCGCCTTGGTGGCCTCCCGCATGGCCGAAAGGGCCTCGGCGGGAGTCCAGTCGTTGCCGGAGAGTTCCTTCGCGAGCTTCCCGTCCGGGCCGATCACCACGGTTACGAGGGTGTGCGCGAATTGGCCTTCCTCCTTGAAGAACACCAGGCCGAAATAGCGCCCCAGGCGGTCGATCGTCTCTTTGGTTCCGGTCGCGAGTCTCCAGCGTGCGAACGGACCCTGGCCGCGGTCCCTCACAAAGGCCGAGCCGAAGGCATGGAGAACCTCGGGACGATCAAACTCGACATCGAAGCTGACGCTCAGGAGACGCGCGGTCTTTCGAAGCTCCGGATCCTCCTCGATGGCTTTCTCGAGCTCCTGAAAGTTCTTCATGATCCGCGGGCAGAACTCGGGAAGCGGGCAGCGCGTGTAGATGAAGGTCAGAGCCAGGGCGTGGCCGCGATAGTCGGAGAGGCGCAGGGGTTTTCCGTCCTGATCTTCGAGGAGGACGTCGACCACGGCCTCGCCCACCCGAGCCTCTTTCGGTATGGGTATGGGCATGTCGGGCGGCGGTTCGTAGCGAACCACGTTGACGTTCTCGATCCAGCTCTCGTTTGCTTTGACCGCAAGGGTCGCGGTGATCACGTCCCCGCGCCTCAGGCGCTCGAGCCGCCTGCCGCGAAACCGGGCCAGCAGACCCTTGTCTTCCGGCATCCGGAACGGCATGGTCATCGCGGGCATGAACCCGGGAATCTCCTCGTGGGCGACCGTGAGTTTTCGGTCGAAGATGTCAAGCGCTTCAACCTTGCCCTTTAGGGGATAGCGCGTAGCACCTTCGCGCAGGCCGCAATCCGCGGCCATGAGGCCGAGGGCCAGGACGAGGGATCGGGACAAGGAGCGTCTCATGCGCGGATCATTCCAACGGGCTTTGAAGGCGCGGACGTTCAGCGGCGATCTCCCGGGGCGACGACACGGGAACGCGCGCTTGGTGGACCTCGTCAGTGGTGATTGGCTTGTGAGCTTCCGGAAGGAGTCCGCCGTTGCCCCACGAGGTGAGCACGAAATTCAGGACGTCCGCGACCTGCTCGTCCTTGAGGTAACGCAGCGGGGTCATGATGGCGTCGTACTTCCGGCCGCTCACCTCGATCGGTCCGGCCATGCCGTTGAGGACGATCCGGATCAGATGCGACCGGCCGCCGGCCTCGAGCATCCGCACGGCGTGGCCGGCGAGCGGGGGGGCGAGGGTCGCGAGGGACCTGCCATCCGGCGCGTGGCAGCTCGAGCACAGTTTCGCGTAGATCTGCTCGCCGCCCGTGGCCTGGAGCTCCTGCGGGGGCTGTTCGCAGGCGGCGAGGACGGTTACGGCAACGACGATCAGTCTGCGCACGAGGCGGAGTCTACGAGACCGTCCTTCAAACCCTCCGGCCACCGAACGGGCCCTGACCGTGCCGCTCCCGGGTCACCTGGGTTCCTTGACCGGCGCCTTCGCGGGCGCGGCCGGATTCTCGAGCGGGTAGTCGGGGTGGCCCGACCAGTCCTCGAACGAACCATCGTAGAGAAGCACCTTCATACCGAGCGTCCGCGCCGCGAACAGCATGGCGGTCGCCTGCTGGCCGATGTGGCAATAGCCGATGATGGTGTCCCCCGGCTTGACCCCGGCCTTGGCGAAACGCGCCTGAAGCTCGTCCGCAGAGCGCAGCATGAGCCGATCATCGTCGATCTCGGTGAAAGGAAAACTGCCCGCTCCCGGGATATGTCCGAACTTCGGAGTGTCCGGCCGGCGGCCGCCGGACTGGACTCCGTCGAAAAAGCTCGCATCGCGGGCATCGATGAGCGCGTGGCCCATGGCCGTTGCCTGCCCGCGCACGAAGTCCGCGGTGACCACGATCGGCCGGATCTTGAGGGGCGCCAGGGTTCCGGGCCGGACTTCGGGAACCACGGCGGTCGTCGGCTGACCGTCGCGGACCCAGGCCGGCTGTCCGCCATCGAGGAGCGAGACGCGGTCCCCCAGGCCAGCGTAGTCCAGCGTGAAGATGACCCTCGTCGAGGGAGAGACCCAGTCCTTTCCGAAGTACACGACCACTCGCGAGTTGTCCGATATGCCCAGAGCCAGAAGCTTCTCGCGCAGCGCGTCCGCGTGGAGCATCTCCAGGGTTAGACCCTGTCCGGGCGCGGCCGGAAATGCGGCAATGTCTCGCAGGCTCACGAATCGCGCGCCCGGGAGATGCGAGGCCTCGTACTCCGCCTTGTCGCCCACGTGGAGCAGAACGAGCTCCGGATCCTTCAGGTGCTGAGCGAGCCAGGCCGTCGA
>JANMVV010000459.1:0-15057 GCA_031392925.1 Vicinamibacteria bacterium | reverse complement strand
AGACCTTCCGCGGCCCGGCGAAACATCGAGGTGAACTGAGCGCGGGCGATCGGGCCGGCGAGGCGAACCACGAGCGATGGCTCGAGGTAGACGCCGTAGATGAACCGGGTGCGGCCGGGGGCAAGCCCCTCGAGCCGGTAGTCCTCGACGCCCGCGCGGCAAAGCGGCAGAGTGCAGCCCTCGAACCGGAATGCGAAACGCCGGCCGCGCTCCCACGCGAGGAAGTGCTCGTGCACGGTCATCGTGGTCAGGGTGACGGTGCGCGTGGTTCCCACACCCTTCGGCTCCGGGCTGGTCCAGACCACGCGCTTGATGTCGTCGAACCAGCGGGGCCAGCTCTCGCCGTCCGCGAGTATGTCGAACACCGCTTCGGGCGATGCCTCGAGCTCCACCACGTTCTCGAAACGGTAGGGGGCCCCTTCGATGAAGTCGAGCCCGACCGGCCGGCAGTTGAATCTCATCTGGGAACCGCTCCGAGAAGAGCTTACGCCTGCCGTCTTGGGTGCGGCGGGGGAAACCGCCCCTATAGTAAGACGTCGTTCACGGAGGTGAAGTCATGCCGAAGCGATTCTGCGCGCTCGTCCGCGCGCCCCTGACCATCCTGCTCGCGCTGGGCGCGAATCCGGCGCACGCGCAGGGCGCGCTGCCTTACGACAACACCGGTCCGTACAACGTCACCATCCTCGAGGGCGGCGAAGGCCTCAAGCGAAAGCTCGAGTTGGGCACCGCGTCCCTGGATGCGAACGGCCCGTGGTCGATGAGCGGCTGGGTGAATCCGAAGCGCCTTCAGCCGGGCGTCACCGTGCTGCTGTCCGTAGGCAATGCCCAGAAAGACGCCCGCGCGCTCATGCTCGACGATGGAAGGCTTGCGCTGTGGGCGGGCGGTCAGGAAGTCTTGAGCAGCGCCCCGATCGCGCCTTCCGCATGGACTGCGGTCGCGGCCACCTATGACGGCCACCGCGCGCGACTTTATGTATCCGGCCGGGAAGTGGCAGGTGCCGACCTTCCAGTCGGCGAAGCGGCTCCGCAGATCCAGGTGGCGCCGGTGATGGAAGACCTGGCGAAGGCACTGCATTTCGGCGGGCAGCTCGCGCAGCTCAAGCTCCACAAGGAGACCCTCTCCCTGGAGCGGGTCGAGGCCCTGGCGCAGACCAAGCCGGACTTCCGCCTGATTGTGTTCAACGAAGTCGGCGGTCATTGGCCCTGGCAGGTCAAGCAGTGGCGCGGCCTGCAGGAGCCGCAGGATCCGTGGACCCTGCCGAGCGGGAAGGCTCCCTTCAGCGCACCGGTCGAAAAGCCGCTCGGTCTCAAGCCCGAGTTGGTGTCGCAGGGGGCCGGCGTATGGACCTTGAGTCGCTGGCGCCTCGCCGAAGCGCCCAAGGTCGAAGCGCAGGCTGCCGAGATTTCGGGCGTCAACTACTCGGACGCGGCATGGTACCCGGCCACCGTGCCCGGCACCGTGCTCACGACCCTCATCGACCGGGGCGTCTATCCGGACTACGACTACGGCCTCAACAACATGGCCATTCCCGAGAGCCTCGCGCGCCAGGACTATTGGTACCGCACCGCGTTCGACGCGCCCAAGGACATCGAGGGCAAACAATTGACGCTCACCTTCAAGGGCATCAACTACGCCGCCGAGGTATGGATCAATGGCAGCCGACTTGGCTCCATCCGAGGGGCCTTCATCAGAGGGGTGTTCGACGTGACCGGCCGCGTCACGCCGGGGAAGCGCTCCGTGATCGCGGTGCGCGTCTCGCCGCCGCCCCATCCCGGGATTCCGCACGAGGAGTCCATCGCCGCCGGGCCCGGGCAAAACGGCGGCTGGGTGGCCCTCGATGGTCCCACCTTCGCGGCGTCCGAGGGCTGGGACTGGATCCCGGGCATCCGTGATCGCAACACCGGCATCTGGCAGGACGTGGAGCTCAAGGCTTCAGGCCGCGTGAGGATGTTAGACCCGCAGGTGATCACTCGTCTGCCCCTGCCGAAGACGGACAGTGCGGAAGTGTCGATCACCGTGCCGGTGGAGAGCACGCACACCGAGCCGGTCGAGGTCACGGTGACCGCGGCGTTCGAGGGCGTGAGTCTTGCCAGGACCACGGCCGTGGCTCCGGGTAGATCCGAAGTCAGGTTCACCGCGGGAGAGTATCCGCAGCTCAGCGTGCAGAATCCCCGCCTGTGGTGGCCGAACGGTTATGGCCCAGCCGAGCTCTATCACCTGGATCTTGCGGTCAGCGATCATGGCCAGCCCTCCGACACGAAATCCCTTCGCTTCGGCATCCGCCATGTGACCTACGATTTCTCGCTGTTCGACGGCGACGGCCGGCTGCGCCGCGTCGAAGTGGACGTGACCGCAGGCTCGGCCCGCGGTGAGCGGCTTATCGACAATCGCCACGAGGCCATCAAGAAGAGCCCGGGTGGCTGGGCGGCCTCTCTGACCAAGGCGGGCGAGGCGTCACCCGCGGTGCGGGAACTGCCGCCGTCCGGAGTGTCACCTCACCTCATACTGCGCGTGAACGGCGTTCCGATTCTGGCCCGCGGCGGCAACTGGGGGATGGACGATTCGCGCAAGCGCATCGAGCGCTCCCGCCTCGAGCCCTACTTCAAGCTGCACAAAGCCGCGAACCTCAACATCGTCCGCAATTGGATGGGCACGAACACGGAGGATTCCTTTTACGAACTGTGCGACGAGTACGGACTGATGGTGCTGAATGACTTCTGGGCCTCGACCCAGGATTTCCAGGTCGAACCCGAGGACCCGCAACTCTTCCTGCAAAACGCCGAAGACACGGTCAAGCGTTATCGCAACCACCCCTCCATCGTGCTGTGGTTCGGCCGCAACGAGGGAGTGCCCCAGCCGATCCTCAACGAAGGACTCGGAGACCTGGTGGCGAAGTACGACGGCACGCGCCACTTCACCGGCAGCTCCAATAACGTGAACCTGCAGGGCAGTGGCCCGTATAACTACCGTCCGCCCGCGGGCTATTTCACGGACCTCGCCAGCGGTTTCTCGGTGGAGACCGGGACGCCCTCGCTCGCGACTCTGGAAGCGATCAAGGCCATGGTGCCCGAGCAGGACCGCTGGCCCCTCTCCGACACCATCGCGTATCACGACTGGCACTTCGGCGGCAACGGCGACATCAAGACCTTCATGGCGACTCTGGCCACTCGTTACGGGGAGAGCAACAGCCTCGAAGACTTCGAGCGCAAGGCGCAGATGATGAATTACGAAACCTATCGCGCCATGTTCGAAGGCCTGCAGGCTCACATGTGGACGAAGAACAGCGGGCGCCTCTTGTGGATGACGCATCCCGCCTGGCCGAGCAATCACTGGCAGATCTACACCTCCGACTACGACACCCACGCCGCGTACTACGGGGTCAAGAAGGCGGTGGAGCCGGTGCACGCGCAGATGAACCTGCCGGACCTCGGCCTCACCGTCGTCAACACGACGCGCGAGAAGCGCTATGGGCTGAAGCTCGCCACGCGCGTGCTGTCACTCGACAATCGCGTGCTCGCGAGCCGCGACGACGCCGTGGATGCGGCGCCCAACGGCATCACGAACCTGCCCGGGTCGAATATTCGTGAACTCGTGGACCAGGAAGGCGTCGTGCTGGTGACCCTGCGCCTGCGCGACGCGTCGGGCCTGCTGATCTCCGACAACACCTATGTGCAGGGCAGGGACGACGCGAGCCATCAGAAACTCAATGAGCTCAAGCCGCAGCAACTGACCCTCAAGGCGAGCGCTCTCACCGTCGGAGAAGAGCGGGTGGTCGTGGTCGAGCTCGCGAATGACGGCAAGCAGGCAGCTCTCGCTGCCAAGCTCACGCTGGTGGACGACCAGGGGGAACGTATCCTGCCCGCGCTGTATAGCGACAACTACGTCACCGTTCTGCCCGGCGAGCCGCGCAAGATCGAGATTCGCTATCCCGCGAAGCTCGGGAGCGTCGCGGTGGTGAACGTGCGCGGGTGGAATGTGAAGGCCGCGCAGGTCCGCGCGATTCAGGCAAGGTAACCGGTGAAGACCACCATCCTTTGCGTCGCCACCGCCCTGCTCTTGTCCTCCGCCCACGCCGCCTCGGGCGCGGCGTTCGGGCCCGCTCAACCGGGCCCTGCACCGGATGCGATCGTCGCCAAAGACGGATCCGGCCAGTACGCCTCCTTGCAGGACGCCATCAGCAAGGCTCCGATGCGAACCGGTCTCCACGATCCCCGTTGGGTCATCTTCGTGAAAAAAGGCGTATACCAGGAACGGATCTACGTCCAGCGCGAGCGCGGCAACATTCTCGTCCTCGGCGAAGATGCATCGGCCACTATCGTTACCTACGATCTCCACGCGGGAATGGCCGGACCGGACGGAAAGCCCATCGGAACGTTCCGCACGCCAACCGTGCAGGTGGACGGCGACGACATGATCTGGGAGAACCTCACCATCGCGAACGGGGCCGGCGCCCCAGGCCCTCGCCCGGAGGGCCCGCCCGTGGAGCAGGCCGTGGCCTTGCGGGTGGACGGTGATCGCGTGATCTTCAGGCGGTGTCGATTCCTCGGTTTTCAGGACACGATCCTGGTGAACCGAGGTCGCCACTACTTCGTGGACTCCACTATCGAAGGAAGCGTGGACTTCATCTTCGGCGCGGCCACCGCGTACTTCGATCACTGCGACATCCACGTGCTGAAAGACGGCTACATCACTGCCGCCTCCACGCCTCAAGGCACTGCCCACGGGTTCGTCTTCCGGGACTCGAAAATCTCCGGCTCGCCGGAAGTCAAGACCTACCTGGGCCGTCCCTGGCGGATCTACGCGAAGACAGTTTTCCTGCGCACCGAGATGTCGTCGGTGGTTCGCCCCGAAGGCTGGCACAACTGGAACAAGCCCGAGGCGGAGAAGACCGCGTGGTACGCCGAATTCGGCAGCACCGGCGAGGGCGCGAGCCCGAAGACGCGCGTGTCCTGGGCCCATGCCCTCACCGCCTCCGAGGCGGCCGCTCTCACTCCACAGATGGTTCTGGGCGGCCCCGACCACTGGAACCCCACAAAGTGACCCTTCGCTGACGGCCTCTCATTTCCCTCGGAGACGGGCGACGGTACCGTCAACCCCGTTTGGGAGTTGCTCGCCGGCAAGCTGGTCGTCGTCGAGAACGCCCTTCTTCAAGCGCAGCAGCTCCACCTTCAGTTCCGCCGTGATCTTCTCCTGGCCGGGCTCGCCATACAGATTCCTGAGCTCGAGAGGATCCTTCGTGAGGTCGTAGAGCTCCCACTGATTCTTTGTCCAGAAGTAGATGAGCTTGTGCGTCCGCGTGCGGACGCCGTAGTGCGCGCGAGTGTTGTGGTCGCCGGGATCGTGGTAGAAGCGGTAATACATCGACGTTCGCCAGTCCCGCGGGGTCTTGCCTCGCAGGATTCCCATGAGGCTCCTGCCCTGCATGTCGCGCGGCACCTTTAGCCCCGCGGCCTCCAGGAATGTCGGCGCGAAGTCGACGTTGGTCGCCATCGCGCCGGTCTGCGAGCCCGCCTTCACGGCCGCCGGCCATCGCACGAGGAACGGCATGCGCAGGCTGTCCTCGTACATGAAGCGCTTGTCGAAGAGACCGTGGTCGCCGAGGAAGAAGCCCTGGTCGCTCGTGTAGATCACCATGGTGTTGCGCTCGAGGCCTTCCGCTTTCAGGAAGTCGAGCAGACGCGCGACGTTGTCGTCGATCGACTGAATGCAGGCCAGGTAGTCCTGCATGTAGCGCTGGTACTTCCAGCGCGTGAGCGCCTGGCCGGTCAGGGTCTGCGGCGTGCCGCCCGTCGTCACCGTGACCTCGGTCGGTTTGACCGCCAGCCATTGCAGCAGCTCCGGTCCGGCGAGCCCCGCGGGAGCCTCGAGCTTCAGGTCGCGTCGGGTCAGGTCGGCGGAGACGCGCTGCTCGTTCTCGTGAAGGGCGTCGGTCCGAGTCTGGTAGTCATCCCAGAAGGTGGGCGGCTCGGGAAACGAGCGGCTCTCGAACATCTTCCTGTGAACTTCGTCGGGGGTCCACGGCCGATGCGGCGCCTTGTGGTGGAGCATCAGGAAGAAGGGACGATCCTTGGGGCGCTTCTGCACGAACTCGACGGCAAGATCGGTGAGCAGGTCGGTCGCGTAGCGGCCGGTGTAGGTCTTCTCGCCCGTCGCGGTGTACAGGATGGGATCGTTGTAGGCTCCCTGGCCCGGAAAGATCTCCCAGTGGTCGAAGCCGGTGGGGTCGCTGCCGAGGTGCCACTTGCCGATCATCCCCGTGTAGTAGCCGCTCTTCTGAAGCAGCTTCGCGACGGTTTGCTGCGAGCCGTCGAATCGATTGAAGACCGTGACTCCGTTCAGGTGGGAGTATTTCCCGGTGAGGATCGTGGCCCGCGACGGCGTGCAGATGGAATTCGTCACGAAGGTGTTCTGGAACAGCATCCCTTCCTGCGCCAGCCGGTCCAGGCCCGGCGTTCGGTTTACCCTGGACCCGTACGCCGAGATGGCGTGGGCCGCGTGGTCGTCCGACATGATGAAGAGGATGTTCGGACGCTCTGCCGTCGTAGCCGGGGTGGCGGCGAGCAATAGCGCGAGAAGCGGTGCCTTCATTTCGCGCACTCTAGCCCGTTCGGACGCCCCTTGGGGGCTGCCGCGCCTCCGGAGAACTATCATGGGGCGTGGCTCGACGGATTGGAATTCTTACCGGTGGCGGGGATGTCCCCGGCCTCAATTCGGTCATCAAGGAAGTCGTCTATCGGGCTACCGAGAACGACTGCGAAGTCGTGGGCATTCGTCGGGGTTGGGAAGGCTTGACCCACCTGGACTACGCGAGCGAAGAATCGCGCGAGAAGTATCTATTCCCCCTCGACCGCGCCAACACCCGCACCATCGACCGTTTCGGCGGCACCGTCCTGCACTCGAGCCGCGTGAGCCCAACCCAGCTCCGGTCGCTCCCGGAGTTCCTTGCGGGCGGAACGTTCCCGAAGAATGACGGTGGGTGGGACGTCACCTCGCACGTGTTGAAGAACATCGATCACCTGCGCCTCGACAACCTCATCGTCATAGGTGGAGATGGAACCTTGAGCTTCGCCCACCGGCTGGAGAGGCTCGGGATGAAGGTGATCGCGATTCCAAAAACGATGGATAACGATGTTCAGGGCACCGAGTATTCCGTGGGATTTTCCACCGCGATCACCCGGGCGACCGCCGCCATTCAACGCCAGCGCACCACCGTCGCCTCCCACGAGCGAGTGGGGATCTTTCGCGTTTTCGGGCGAGATTCGGGATTCACGGCTCTCTACACCGCCTACGTCACCTCTTTGCGATGCGCTATTCCGGAGTTCACAGTCAACCTGGACAAGCTCATCGAGCTTCTGATCAAGGAAAAGCGGGACACGCCCAGCAACTACGTCATGATCGTCATCTCGGAGGGGGCGCGCTGGGAGGGCTATCACCCCGACATCCTTCCGGCGGACGCCTACGGGCACAGGCGCAAGCCCAGTGTGGCCGAGGCGCTCGAATCAGAGGTGGCGCGGCGCTCCGGAGAGGAATGCACAGTCAGCGACCTGACCTACGATCTGCGGAGCGGCGAGGCCGACTTCGTGGACAAGATGATCGCCGGGACATTCGGCAACCTGGCCATGGATGCCATCCTGGAAGGCCGCTCCGGGGTGATGACGGCATTGGTTGAGGGCTGCTACACCCTGGTGCCTATCCCGGATCCGTCGCTGGGGCCGCGGATGGTCGACGTGGCAACCCTCTATAACCGGGATCGTTACCGGCCGAACTACGCGAGCAAGATGGGCCTCCCGATCTTCCTGACCCGGGCATGAAGCTCGAGGTCTGGAGACCTCGCATGACCGCGTGGTGATGCTGCGCGTCGCTTTGTTGCTGGCCCTTACTCAAGAGCCTCGCCAGGAGCTCGTGTTTCCGGTGGGCGTGGAGCTCGTCCAGGTCGTGGTCAGCGTGACGACGAAAGACGGCGTGCCGGTTCGCGATCTGGATGCGAAAGACTTCGTGATTCGCGAGAACGGAAAGCCCCGAAAGATCGAGACCTTCCTCCGCACCCAGGACGCGGCCGATTCCGACCGTGCTCCGGTCGAGCTTGTGCTGCTCATCGACACGAGCTCCAGCATGCGCGCGGATGTCATGCGTGCGCGCGATGTGATTGTGGACTTCGTCAAAGCGGTCCCATCGTTTGCCCGAGGTCGCGTTCTGGCCTTCGACCGGGATGCCTATGACCGCGGCTTCGACCCCCAGAGCGTCGCGCCGGTCATCGACCAGATGATCCGGATGAAAGGCGGCGCGGGAACGCGGATCTTCGACGCGGTCATCGACGGCGCCGGGTTGGCCTCGCAGCAGCGCGGGCGAAGGGTCATGGTCCTTTTCACCGACGGCGAGGACTCGACCAGCCGGCGGAGCCCCTCCGATGCGGTACGGGCCCTTCAGGAATCCGAAGTCACGTGTTACGGAGTCTCGTATGCGGCACGTCTGGCCTCCTTCGGCCCCCGAGGCGGGACCGATCAGGGACGGGCGCGCGATGGGCAGCGCACGCTCGAGGCTCTCGCGCAAGGTTCCGGGGGGTTCGTCATCGACGGGACCTCCCCCGATGTCGTCACGCAACTCAAGAGGATCGGCGACGACATCGCGGCGCTGTACGTGATCGGCTTCGTCGCCGAGCCTTCAAAGAAGATCGAGCATCGCCGGCTCAAGGTCGACATCGCGCGACGCGACGTGACCGTGCGTCATCGCGAGGGTTACGACACGAAACCACGTTAGGCGGGCGCGCCTCTAGCGGTTGGCCTCTTTGCTGCCCACCACCGTCAGATTGAGTCCGATCTGCACGCTCAGCGCCTTGCCGTCCACCGTGATGGCGACCTTGCCGTTGTGGTACCAGCCGAAGGACCCCGTGCTGAACTCACGCCGGTCGGCGATGACCTCCTGGCCGTTGATCGTGACTTTGACCGCCTCGGCTTTCTCGAGAAACTGCGACTTTGAAATGGGACAAGGTGATTTAGCCACGGTCCGAGCATAGATCCAAAGCGGAAGAGGGAATCCCGAGGTGAACGGGTAGGCTAGACCTTTGAGGGATGAACTGTGAGTGAGAACGAGACCGTGGCCGAGACTCCACCCGGGGAGGACTTCGCGACGCTGTTCGAAGCGTCCTACGCGGTGAACAAGATCAGGCGCCTGACCAACGGGCAGGCCGTTGTTGGCACCATCGTCGCCATAGGCGCGGACGTGGCGCTCATCGACGTGGGCGCCAAGAGCGAAGCCACGATCGCTCTTGGCGAGCTCAAGAACCACGACGGCGTCCTGGAGGCGAAGGTCGGGGACCGAATCCATGCCACCGTGGTCTCGACCACCGGCGGGCTGACGCTGTCGCGAAGACTGCAGCGCGGCGCCGCCTCGGCCCAGCAGCTCGAAGATGCGTTTCGCGCCGGCCTTCCCGTGGAGGGCAAGGTCGACAAGATCGTGAAAGCCGGCTACGACGTAAGCGTCGCCGGTCAGCGGGCCTTCTGCCCGCAGTCGCAGATCGATGAGCTCCGCGAGATCGACCCTCTGGTACACGTAGGCCGCGTCTACACCTTCAAGATCGTCGAATACAAAGAAGGAGGCCAGAAGTTCGTCGTCTCCCGCCGTCGGTTGCTCGAAGAAGAGCAGCAGGCGCGGGCCGCCGCGGTGCGGCAGAGCATCGTGCCCGATGCGGTGGTGACCGGTCGCGTGGTTTCGGTTCGCGACTTCGGAGCGTTCGTCGATCTGGGCGGCGGCGTGCAGGGGCTGCTCCACGCCTCCGAGATGGGCTGGTCACGGTCGGACCCATCGCAGGTCGTTAAACCGGGCGAAGAGATCACGGTGAAAGTCATCCGGGTGGAGGACGGCAAGATCGCGCTTGGGCTAAAACAGATGACCGCCGATCCGTGGTCGATGGCGGCCGCGAACTACAAGGTCGGGCAGGTGCTCACCGGCCGTATCACCCGCACCGCCGAGTTTGGCGCGTTCGTGAAGCTAGAGGCCGGGATCGAAGCGCTGGCGCACGCCTCGACGTTTGCGCCCACCGGGAAGTCCGGTGGCTGGTCAAAGTCCGTTGCGGTGGGAATGACGGGTGCCTTCGAGATTCTGAGTGTCGATCCCGCCGCGAGGCGGATTGGCGTGGCGCTTCTTGCTGAAGGGTCGTCGCGCGCGGGCGTCGCGAAACCGTCCCGATCCTCGATCGAGCCGGGGGCGCGGCTCACCGGCAAGGTCGAACGTCACGACCGGATGGGGGTGTTCGTCTTCCTGGCGCCCGGCATCACGGGTCTCCTGCCCTCCACCGAAACCGGCCTGGCTCACGGTGTCGACCTGGTGACCGCGTTGCCCCTCGGCTCCGACCTCGACGTGATCGTGCTCGAAGCCGACGCCGCCCGCCGCCGCATCCGCCTCAGCGTGAAGGCCATTGCCGACCGAGCCGAAGCCGCGGAGGTCAGCGACTACGCCGCGCGAGCCGGGGCCGCGCAGACGCAGAGTTTCGGGTCGCTCGCCGACAAGCTGCGCGGGGCGCTGGAGCCGCGGAAGAAGTAGGCGAACGCCGCAGGCCAAAGCCATGGGCGGCGTCTTCCGCGCAGTGGCCGCAGTCCTCCTTGGCTTTTCGGGCCTCCTTTTCTCCTCGCCCGCATGGAGAGGCGAGATGGTGGCTACGACATAACTGCACTCGCCGCAGGATCGTTCAGCGGCGAGAACTCTCCCTGATCTTGCGCTCGAGTTCCTTCTGCTCGGCGGCGGCTCGCCGCAGTTGTTCGGTGAGGCGTGAAATGGTCTGGCGCTTCGCGAGGAACAGGGTGTTCACGAGTTCGAGCACCACGCCCACGAGCACGGAAAGGGCGACCGCCTCGACGATCAGTCCACGGTTGAGATGACGTTCCTCGAGAGCCACCTTGGCGACAACGTAGAGGACGCCGATGCCGAACCCGTTCACGCCGATGCCCCAACTGGCACGAGCGGTCTGCAGCTCGCGGTTGGCCTGGGAGATATCCAATTTGAGTTGACGCAGCGTCTCACGGAGGGCGAGGGGGTCGGCGATCACGAGGCGCAGGCCGCCGGTTCTCACGATTCTCAGTTGAGCCGAGCAGCTGCCACAGCTGATCTGAGCTCCGTCGGTGTAGCTATCGGGGACGGAAACCTCCGAACGGCAGCTGACGCAGCGCGCGATCTCGCTCTGGTTCATGTTCCTTCCTCCGCGAGCCGATGATAGGCGACTGTGTTCCAGGTTTCTTGAACCGGCCAAACGGGCGGTCAGGCTCAACCGCCCGACTGGAGGATGTCGGGTAGTGTCGGTTGTGAGCAGCGCGAGCTAGTGCTCGGTGGAGTCGGGCAGGGAAGTGTCCGCCTGGGGAATTCGGTTTCCCGAGAACGGACACGAGCGGCAGGGGCATCCGATGGAAGTCGCACGTTAAGGAGCTTGGCATGGAACTTGGTGGCTCCTCATGGATGATGAGAAAGTCGCAATGTCGTTGAAACCCGCTCGGGAGCGGGCGGCCCCTGGACTGGAGGGAAACGCATGAGAATCATGATCGGGTTACTCCTGGCGACGCTGGCCGGCCCGGCGTTGCCCCAGGAAGTCGTTTTGGGTCAGGCCGCCGCACCATCGTCGAGTCCGGCCGACTGGATGAGCGAAGCCGACGGCGTGCTGGAGTTGAAGCTCGCCCACGACGAGAAAAAGCGTCCGGACGGGGGAATCCTGCGCATCGACTCGCGCCATGGGCTCGTGCTCTGGGAAGGAATACCTGGCGAGTTCGGCTGCAAGCTCAAGGTCGAGGCCTCGTTCGAAGACGTGAAGGACATCACCGTGAATGAACTGGCCGGCTTCGTCCTGGAGCTCAGGAGCGGCAAGAACAAGAACCTCGTGCTGATTCCCGTGCCGCACGCCTGGTGGTTCACTCAGCAATGGGTCGGGCGCAGCGGGAACATCGCGCAAAGGGTGCCGGAGGGGGCGATGCGGGGCCCCGACGGAGACAGCATGGCGATGTCGGGAGGGGCGGCCGGCGCGGGGACGAGCGTCAAGCACCGGGAAATTCCAAAGCCGGTGGTCGCCGATACCCGCAAAGCCGCGAACGCCGTACGAGCCGCCCTCGGGCGCGCACCGTTGCCCTGACCGCGCGCGCCGGTCCGCAGCTCGACCCGTCCCCTTCAATCTTCGAGCATGCGATCCATCCGCTCGAGGCCCGCGCCGAGCGTCTCGGTTCGGCCGCCCAGGCTGATGCGGATGTGGGCGGGCGCTCCGAAGAAACTGCCGGCCACCACGGCTACACCGTGTTCGGCGAAGAGTCGCGTGACGAACGGACCCGTAACGGACACTCCGGCGAGGCGCGGGAAGACGACGGTGGCCCCGATCGGTCCGGCCAGCTGGAGTTGGGGATGACCGGCGAAGAACGCTCGCGCGAGGTCGATATTGGTCGAGACGAGCTTGCAGGCGCGCGCGGCGAGATGATCGATCTGCGCGAAGGCCAAGGCACTCAGCCGATCGGCGGGCGCCGCGCCGATGTTGTCGATCACGTCGCGGACGCGCCGCGCGCGCTCTGCGACCTTTGGCGCCGCGATGACCCAGCCGCACCGCAATCCCGAGAGGCCGTACGACTTCGTGAGACTGCTGATCGACAGCAGCCGATCGCCGACGAGCGCTGCCGGCGTGTATCGACCGGCCGCCCGCGGAGCGGTTTCTGGCTTCTCGGCCGGCGGCGGGTCGTGCAGCAAGTTCGTGACATCGAGATAGACCTCGTCTACCAGCACATGGACGCCCGCCTCTTCCGCCATGGCCTGCAACGCGACGAGCGTGTCGCGGTCTGTCGCCATTCCGCTCGGATTGTGCGGACTGGTGATGATGACGAGCTTCGTCCCCGGAGTGATGCGGGCTCGGAGCGCGCCGACATCGATGCGATAGCCCTCGTCGAATCGCCGCTCGAAAGTCTCCACCCGGGCGCCCAGAAGCCGGCAGGCCCCGGTGATCTGGTCGTACCACGGTCCTTCCATGAGCACGGTGTCGCCGGGGCCGACGAGAGCGCCGATCGCGAGGAAGTTCGCGGCGGAGCAGCCCGACGCCGTGACCACGCGCTCGGTCGCGACTCCATAGTGGGCGGCGATGGCCTCGACCAGAGGCGGATACCCGCCCTGATCCGGCGCGGTCAGTTCGACGGCCTCGCGCGCCCCCGGCAGATCGTCGAGCGTGCAGGCGAGCAGATTGCTGCCGGCGAGATCGAACGCCGCGGCGGGGCGCGTCTTGGCCCAGTGAAGATAGGGAGCGAGCGGCGAGGTCAGCATCGGGAATCTCAGTCAGTGGAAGGGTCAGGCGAGGGGGCGGCGGCGGCCCTGGACCTGGACCAGTAATAGACGGGCACTCCCAGGGTCAGGAGCCCCACCCCCACGGCCGAGCGTTCGGGCGCGGTGCGGATCACGCTGAGCACGACCGCGATCGCGACCAGCACGAACAGACCGGGCAAAAAGGGATAGCCGGGAGTCCTGAAACCGACCCGGCCCGCGAAGCGGCGTCGGAGTCGGAAGAGCCCGGCCACGGTCAGGCCGAAGAACACCCAGTCGGCGAAGACCACCGTGTTGAGCAGGTCTTCGTACTTGCCGGTGAAGAGCAGGGCGAGCGCCCAGGCGGATTGCAGCAGGATAGCGAGAGCGGGAGTCTGGTACCGGGGATGGAGTTTCGCGAGTGCTGGAACGAAGACGCCATCGCGCGCCATCGCGAAATAGATCCGGGGCGAAGCCATGATCCCGAGGTTCAGGAATCCGAAGGTCGAGATCGCGATGGTGGCCGAGATGAACCGGGCGCCGGAGGTGCCCAGCCAGAGTCCGGCGACGCTCGCCGCGGGCGTCTCCGTCCCCGAGAGGCCGCCCAGACCGAGGGTGCGCAGGTAGGCGATATTCGCGAGCAGATAAATGGCGATCACGATCAACGTGCCGATGATCAGACTGCGGGGCATGTCGCGCTGCGGATCGCGCATCTCCTCCGCGACCGTGTTTGCTTTCTGCCAGCCGCCATAAGTGAAGAGGATGGGAATCAAAGCCGCGCCGAACGCGAGCAGGCCGGACGGTGTTTCATCCGTGCGGGTCTCCGACATCCAGTGGGGAGCGGCCTCGCCGCCCCAGAACGCGAACGCGATGAGCACCACGAGAGCGGCGAGTTTCAAGACCACGGAGACGTTCACGACGCGGCTGCCCGGTCGCACGCCCACGTAGTTGATCGCGGTGAGCAGCAGGATGGCCGCGGCCGCGACGGCGATGAGGGTGGGCCCGGTTTCGGCCCGTCCGACGAGTCTCATGGAATAGCGCGCGAAGTTGAGGGCCACCGCCGCCATGCCTCCGGCCTCGATCATGAGCAGCTGCGCCCAGCCGTACATGAACCCCGCCATCGGGTGCCACGCATCGCGCAGGTAGACGTACGGCCCGCCCGCCTGCGGCTGCTGCTGGCCCAGTTCCGCGTAGGCGAGAGCGCCGATGATCGCGACCACCCCGCCCAGAAACCACGCCCCCAGCACGAGGGGAGTGGAATCGAGAGCGCGGGCGACGATGTACGGATTGACGAAAATGCCGGTGCCGATGATGCCGCCGACCACGACCATGGTGGCGTCGAACAGACCCAGCTCGCGTTTCAGCGACATGGACGGAGACTACTTGGTATCCGGCCGCGGTTGCTCAAGGAAAAGGCAGCCAGGCCGCCCGCGCTGAAGGCTCGTCACGTGCCCGAGACACTGCGGCTCACGTCCTTCACGCCGTCGCTGACCGTGAACGACCTTAAAAGGAGCCTCGCCTTCTACACCGACGCTCTGGGCTTCATCGTGGGCGAACAGTGGAAGGACGGCGGCGTTCTTCGAGGGGTCATGCTCAAGGCCGGCGCCTGCGAGTTGGGCATCTCCCAGGACGACTGGAAGCAGGGCAAAAACCGCAAGAAGGGGGCAGGATTCCGCATCTGGTGCGACACCGCCCAGGACATCGATGCCATCGCGGCCCGGGTGAAGGCGGCCGGTTGTGCGCTCAGCGAGCAACCCGAAGACCATCCCGCCTGGGGCGTGCGCAGTTTCTCCTTCGACGATCCGGAC
>JANMVV010000455.1:0-10446 GCA_031392925.1 Vicinamibacteria bacterium | reverse complement strand
GTCGAGGGCGTGAATTGGGCCGACTGGTCTCCGGATGGCAAGGATCTCGCGATCGTGCGACGCGTGCCGGGCGGGACACGGCTCGAGTATCCGATAGGCACCAGTCTCGTCGAGGTCAAGCTGCCGAACCGCATCGGCCGGCTGCGCGTCTCGCCCGAGGGCGACCGAGTCGCATACGTGGAGTGGCTGCCGGGGCCCAACGCCACGGGACACATCGCATTGGTCGATCGAAGGGGTTCGAAAAGGGTCCTGAGCAAAGACTGGGCCGGGAACGGCGGGCCCGCCTGGGGGCAGGACGGCAATGAGGTCTACTTCTCCGGTACGAACGCCACCGGCGCTACGCCCAAGGGCCTGGGGAGCTACGCGAATTGGGGACCGCCCGCGGTCCGGGCCGTCGACATGGACGGGAACGAGCGTCTTGTTCTCAAGTCGTTCGTCGAACTCCATGTTCAAGACTTCCGTATGGGTCAACTACTCTTGAATGAGACGGTGTCAGCTCAAGTAGTTCTCGCGTTCCAGTCGCCCACCGAGAGAATGGGCCGCGACCTGGGGTGGCTGAACTGGTCACTGCCCGCCGATCTGTCTAGCGACGGCAAGCTCCTTCTCTTCGACGAGACTCGCACCGGCGAGGGCATGGACTCCGTATATCTGCGTCGGACGGACGGCACGCCGCCGATCCGGCTGGGAAACGGCCAGGCCCTGGCGCTGTCGAGCGATGGCGCGTGGGCGGCGACCGTGGGCACGAGGTCCGCCCCTTCGCCGATCGTCCTGATGCCGACGGGCGCCGGCGAAGCCCGAACGTTGAAAGGCGGCGACCTGATCTGCCTGGCTGCGCAGTTCTTTCCCGACGGCAAACGGCTCCTGGTTCGCGCCGCCGAGCCCGGGCACAACCCGCGCCTCTACGTGCAGGAAATCGCCGATGCGAGAGCGAAGCCTTTGAGCCCGGAAGGCGTCGTCGGGCTGGCCCTCTCTCCGGACGGAACGCGCGCGGTCACCATGGGGCCCGACGGACGCGCCATGAGCTATCCCACCGATGGCGGTAACGGCTCGCCCCTCCACGGGTTTGAAAACGGCGATCAGCCGATACAGTGGAGCGCGGACGGAAAGTCCCTTTTCGCCGTTCGTACGATGGAACGCCGCGTCGACGTGTATCGGATCGGCCTCGAGTCCGGCAAAAGGGAGTTATGGCGAAGCTACTCATCGACAGACCCCCAAAGCACGATCTTTCGCGTGCTCATCACGCCGGACGGGCGCAACAGCGTGGTCGCCTCGCAGCGCATCTGGGTGGAGCTGGATGTCGTGAACGGCGTCCGCTAACCGCCATAGGCGCCGGGCCAGAGTCCACTACAATCCTCAGCCGGTGCAGCCACTTCTCGAAGCGACGGGCATCACGAAGGCCTTCTCCGGCCAGCTCGCCCTTTCGAACGTGAGCGTTTCGTTCGCGTCGGGCGAAGGTCACGCGGTGGCCGGCGAGAACGGCGCGGGCAAGTCGACCCTCATGTCGGTGCTCGCGGGCATTCTCAAGCCCGATTCGGGAGAAGTGCGGCTCGATGGCGTGGCACTTCCGCCCGGAGACGTCGTCGAGGCGCAGCGCCGCGGCATCGGCCTCGTGCCCCAGGAGCCGCAGGGCGCGCCGACCCTGACCGTGGCCGAGAACATTTCGCTTGGGGAGACGCCCGCGGGCCTCGGCCTCCTGCGCGTGATCGACCGGGTGCGTCTGAACGAGATCGCAGCCAATGCGCTGAAACTCGCGGGAGTCGACATTCCGGTGGAGGCGCCCTTCGGCTCCTTGCGCCTGGCCGACCAACAGCTCGTCCTGATCGCGCGCGCTCTGCATCGCGGGTCCCGGGTCCTCATCCTCGACGAGCCCACGTCCTCTCTCTCCTCCCGCGAGGTCGACCGACTCTACGAAGTGGTCGCGCGAATGAAGGCCTCGGGGCGGGCGGTGATCGCGATCTCGCATCGTCTCGAGGAGCTTCGGGCCATGACCGAGCGCATCACCGTGCTTCGCGACGGGAAGCATGTCCTCTCCAGCGCCCTCGCCGATGTGACCAACGCGGATGTGGTCCGAGCGATGGCCGGCCGGAACGTCACCTCCGCGGGCGCACCGGAGAAGGCGCCCTCCGAGGACGTGGTGCTCGACGTCTCGGACCTTTCGTCTTCCCGGGTGAAGGACGTTTCGTTCAAGGTTCATCGGGGCGAGATCCTGGGACTCGCGGGGCTTCTGGGCGCGGGCCGATCCCGTACCCTCCACGCGATCTTCGGTTCCGAGAAACGGCTCCACGGCACCGTCCGTCTCAACCCTGGGAGCGGCGCGACGGAGATCCGGACCGTCTCAGACTCGCTCGCCTCCGGGATGGGGCTGGTGCCGGAAGACCGCCGAGGCCAGGGCCTGGTGCTCGGGCAGAGCGTTCAGACGAACGTGAATCTCGTCCTCCCCAAAAATGGCGAGCGGTTCGGCTTCCTTTCCCGCCCCGTTCTCCTGAAGACCGCGCTCGACGCGATCCGCGAACTGGGCATCAAGGCAACCGGGGTCGCGGCGAAAGTCGCGACCCTGTCGGGCGGAAACCAGCAGAAGGTGGTCCTGGCTCGGTTCCTGCGTCCGGAAACCAAGGTCCTCCTTCTCGACGAGCCCACGCGCGGTGTTGACGTGGGCGCCAAGGAGGAAATCCACCGGCACCTCGAAGGCATGGCCGCCCGCGGCCTCGGCCTCGTCATGGCATCGTCGGAGATTCCGGAACTATTGCGCCTGTGCCATCGCATTCTGATTTTTCGGGAGGGACGGATCGTGGGTGAAATGTCGAGAGCCGGAGCGACGGCCGAGGGCATCGTGGCCCTCGCCGCGGGTGTTTCGGCATGAGCCGCGGAGGCGCCCGCCTGCTGCTCGGACGGCTCGCCCCGCTCCTCGGGCTCGTGATCCTGTGCGTCGTGCTCGCCCTCACCTCACCGCACTTCCTCACCGCCGACAACCTGGTCAATGTCCTGCGACAGTCCTCGGTGAACGCGCTCCTCGCCCTCGGTCAGCTCGTGGTCATCATCACCGCGGGCATCGATCTGTCAATCGGATCCATCCTGGGCCTTTCGAGCGTGGTCCTGGCCATGCAGATGCGGGCAGGCGTGCCGCCTCTCGTCGCGGTCGCGGGCACCCTTGTCCTCGGCGCGCTCGTCGGCTTCATGAACGGACTCCTGCTGACCCGGCTCAAGCTCCCCCATCCATTCATTTCGACCCTTGGAACCATGAACGTGGCGCGAGGCGCGGCCATGATCCTGGCCGCGGGGGTTCCCATCAGCGGCCTGCCCGAGGGATTTCGCCTGCCTTTCAACGGCGATCTCTTCGGCATTCCCGCCGCGGTAATCGTGGTGGCGATCGCGGGCCTCATCGTTCACCTGCTCGTGGAGCGGACGGTGTATGGCCGCGACCTCTTCGCCATCGGCGGCAATCGCGAAGCCGCCCGCCTCGCCGGTGTACCCGTATCATCGCGTCTGGAACTCGCGTACCTGGTGTCCGGCTTGATGGCCGCGGTCGCGTCGCTGGTTCTGGCCGCGCGCATGAACTCCGGATTCCCCCTCGCCGGCACCGGGGCGGAGCTCGATGCCATCGCCGCCGTCATCATCGGGGGTGCTTCGTTCTTCGGCGGCGTGGGCACGGTGGCGGGCACCCTGATCGGCGCCCTCTTCATCGGCCTGCTGCGAAATGGCCTGAACCTTTTGGATGTTTCGGCCTACTGGCAGATGATCGTCATCGGCGTAGTGATCGTGGCCGCGGTTTTCATCGACGTGCTGCGCGCGCGTCAAGGAGATTAGAAGAGACATGAAACGCACCCTGACCGTCGCCGTCCTCGCCCTCGCATGGGTGGCTCCCGGCTGCAACCGGGCTCCCGAGAGGAAGGGCATCGCCCTCGTGACCAAGGCCATGGACTCAGAGTTCTGGCTGGTCCTTGCCGACGGCGCCAAGGCCGCGGCGGCCGAACATCCGGACTACGAACTGGTGATCTCCTCTCCCGATCGGGAGATCAACGTGGACCAGCAGGTGAGCATCCTCGAAAACCAGATTCGCCGCGGCGTGAAAGCCCTGATCGTCGATCCGGCCGGGACGGCGCAAGTGAACAGCACCCTCGAGCAGGCGGTGGCCCGCGGCATTCCCGTGGTCCTCATCGACACCGACGCACCCTTCGCGAAGAAGTCTTCGTATATCGGCACGGACAACGCGAAGGGCGGGTCGCTCGCCGCCATCGGCATGGTCGCCGCCATCGGCACCACCGGCGACGTGGTGCTGATCTCCGGCGTTCCCGGCAACGAATCGCAGGACGCGCGCGCCAAGGGATTCCTCGACGAGATCGCGAAGACCCCGGGGATCAAGGTGGTGGCGCAGCAACCCGGGAACAGCGAACGTCAGCTCGGGCTTACGGTCATGGAGAACCTGCTGACCGCGCACCCCGGCATCAAGGCGGTCTTTGCCACCAACGACCAGATGGCCCTCGGCGCCATGGAAGCGGTGGAGGCGCGCAAGCTGAGAGGAAAGATCGCGATCATCGGATTCGATGCGACGAAGGAAGCGGCGGGTGCGATCGTGGAAGGCAAGATGACGGGCAGCGTGGCCCAGAGCCCGCGCGAGATGGGCCGTCAGGGCGTGCTCGCGGCGATAGCCCTCGCCGAAGGCCGCACGGTGCCGAAGCTGATCGACACCGGCACCGAATACGTCGACGCGAAGAACGCTCCGAAATACGCGAAGTGAAGGCGAGCTGCGTCCGGCGCATCTTCTCGGTTCGCGCGATCAGGTGATGAGTCGGGGCCGCGCGTGACCCTCGCATCCACTGGAACCCCCGCCTGGCCGAGCATCGGTGTGATGGGCGGCGGCGCCATCGGGTGCCTGTACGGCGGGTGGCTCGCCAAGGCCGGCGCGCCGGTGACCATCGTGGGACGCCGCATCCACGTCGATGCGGTCCGGGCCCAGGGCCTCCATCTGACCGGCCGCGATTTCGACTTCCATGTCCCGGTAGGCGCCTCCACCGACGTGAGCGCGCTCGCGCAGAGCGACATCGTCCTCTTCTGCACCAAGACTCGGGACACCGAGAGGGTCGCAACCGAGATGAAGTCGTTCCTAGGTTCCACCGCCGCGGTCCTCGCGTTTCAGAACGGGGTCGATGGCGCGGAGCGCCTGGCCGCGATCCTTCCCAACCCCGTCTTCTCGGCGGCGCTCGTGGTCTCGTGCTACATGAAGGGCTCCGGCCACGTCCATCACAACGGCCGCGGCGACGTGCTCCTGGGCGACTGGTTCCCCGATCGAGGCGACGCCGCCGAACGCGGTGCGTTGCTGGAGTCGATCGTGGCCACGCTTCGGCGGGGGGACATCCAGGCCTCGCTGGCCCCGGACATTCGTCTGACCTTGTGGACCAAGCTCGCGATGAATTGTGGATACAACGCGCTCTCCGCCCTTTGCCGGGCGCGCTACGCGCGCCTCGTCTCCACCGAGTCGTCGCGAACGCTGATGCGGACGGTCGTCGAGGAACTGGTCACGGTCGGGCGCCGGGACGGCGTGCGCCTCGAGTTCGACGTCGTCCTGAAGCAGGTGATGGATCTCGCCGCGGGCTTCCCCTCCGCGATCTCATCCACCGGCCAGGACATCGCGCAGGGGCGGCCCACCGAGATCGACGACCTGAACGGCTACGTCGCCCGCCGCGGCCACGCCCTCGGCGTGCCGACGCCCCTCAACGAGACCCTGCGGCTGATGATCAAAGTGCTCGAGGAAGCGCCGGTCGATCCGGCGTTCTTCCCCGGCACACGGGCGGACTAGGCCACGTCGCGCGGAACCGCTGCGACGTAGGTCCGGCCGATCGCCTCGATCCAGCGCGCGTCCCTGACCGCCTCGTCGACAGTGGTGGCTGGCGCCTTCCCGGCAAGCACGCTCTCGCGGAAATGGTGGACTTCGGCGCGGAACGCCTCGTCGTAGCTCACCACGCGGTCCTCCACCACCAGGGTCTCGCCGTCCATCCGCTCGACTTCGAGCCGGGTGGGCGCGTGACGAATGTAGGGCGACGGGAAGATGAGGGTCGCGCGCAGGTTCGGCGCGACAAAGCGCAGCCGCTCTTCATAGTGCTTGACCCCGGGAAGAGACACCCAGCTCATCGACACGCGCACGCCGCGCGCGAACTGGGTCAGAGAGTGCTGGGCCATGCCCTCGTTCCAAACCGACGACGACAGGACTTTCTCCGGCTCGCCCAGGGCCCCGCGAAGCGCGTTGATGTCATGAATGAGGCTCTGCCACAGCATCAGGGCCGCGGCCCGCTCATCCACCGTCGCTCCCGGACGCACGGTAGCGTCGAGACCTTCCTTCAGATCCGCGGTCTGCGCTTCCTCTCGCGCGCCCGCGTTGGTCTGGGCTTCATTGGCGCCCGGCCGCCTCGGCTCGCGCCAAGGCAGGATCGCGTGATGTTCGCGGTAGGCGCCATCGTCGGGATGCAAGACCGTCGCCTCGACGTAGCGAAGATCGGGCATCGACTTCACGAGGGCCACCGCGGCCAAATACGCCGGGTCGAAGCGCTTGTGATAGCCGACCATGGTGAAGCCGCGGGCGGCGCGAGCGGCGGCGGCCAGTCTCTCGGTCTCGGGACGTCCAAAGCCGAGAGGTTTCTCCACGAAGACGTGCTTCCCCGCCGCGTAGGCGGCTTCGAGCGCGGTGTCGTGGCGGCCCGAGGACAGCACGAAGACTGCGTCCACGTTCGGATTCATTGCGACGTCCCGGAAGTCGCGTGAACGCGCGGCGACGTGGTACCGGTCCGCCACCGAGTTCAGGACCGCTTCGGAGATGTCGGCGACCGCGGCAATCTCGAAGAGGTCCGGCCTCTCGGCGAGCGTCGGCAGATGCATCATCTGCGCGATGCCGCCGCATCCAATCACGCCCACCCGCAGCTTGCCGCTCACAGTCCCAGGACCTCCCTCAGGTAGGTCCGGCTCTTCTTCGCGCTCTCGGTCGGATCCGGATTCAGGCGACCCGACTCATCGGGCACCACGTCCTGCTCCACGATCATCCAGCCGTCATAGTTGTGCTTCGCGAGCGCGTCGCACACGCCCTTGAAGTCGACCACACCTTCACCAAGCGCGCAGAAGATGCCGCGCTTCCAGGCATCCTGCATGGTGACACTGCTGGTGCGCACGTTCTGAAGCTGCGCGGCGTCCGCGTCCTTCAGGTGAACGTACTTCACCCGGGCGCCGTGGCGACTGGCGATGTCCACGGGATCGCAGCCGCCATAGACCGCATGGCCGGTGTCGAGCAGCAGATTCACGAGTTCGGGGCGCGTGCCTTCGAGCATTCGGTCGATCTCTGCGGGCGTCTCGAGGTACGTGCCCGCGTGGTGATGCACGACCACGCTGAGGCCATGCGCATCCTTGACCCGTAGGGCGATGAGTTCGAGGGTTTCAAGGGCCGCCTTCCACTCGACCGCGGTCCAGCCCTTCGATCCGTCCCGGGGAATGCGCCCGGCGTGCGCGGTCCGCATGGGGCCTTCGTCGTCCGCCACGATCAGCTCCTTGACCCCAAACTGAGCGAGCAGGCTCGCGACCTTGAGCGAATGGGCGATGACGGCATCTCGCGCGGCGGGATCCTCGAGGGAGACCGGCACGAAGGACGACCCCAGGGCCAGATGACGCGAATCAAGCTCGCGGGCGAGCGCTCCCTTCGTGGTGGGCAGATAGCCGTAGGGGCCGAGCTCCGTGCCCTCATAGCCGGTCGCGGCAATGGCATCGAGAACGGCGGCGAAGGGAGGGTTCGGAAGGTGGGCTTCATAGACGGCCCAACTCACGGGGGCGTTTCCAACGCGGGGTTTGGTCATGGGTTTTTCCGTGGAATCGGGGCGAAGGCCCGCGAAGGTAGCGGATGTTATCGCGTTCTGTGGAACGTTCCAACAGGCACCCAGTCTTACCCAAATCGGTCCCGGGGGGGCAAATCGGAACTCCATCGGGAGCAGGTTGAAGTACCATCGAGCCCGACTCGCTTCCCCCGCGCCCATGACTCCACGCTCAGGCCTCGACCGCCTCCTGACGCCTTTCCGTCTGGCCTTTCTGGCCTTCGTGCTCGCCCTTCCCTCGCTAACCGTCAGTCTCGCGGGAGACGACTACTTCCATCGCATGATCCTCCTCTCGCGCGGCGAACTCGGCGCCGCGCTTGATCCCAGCTTCGACCTGTTCTCCTTTGTGCCCGAGGACCATCGCGCCCTGATGGTTGCTCAGGGCGCCGTCCCCTGGTGGAGCGATCCCGCCATGAGGATCGCCCTCGCCCGGCCGATCACCGCGCTTACCCATCGCGCCGACTACGCGCTCTGGCCCGACAATTTCGTCCTCCAGCACGTTCACAGCCTGCTCTGGTTCGGCCTCGGCGTGGCCCTCGTCGCGTGCCTCTATCGGAGGGTCCATGGTCTCACCGCGACCGCGGGGATCGCGGGACTGCTCTTCGCGGTCGAAGATTCCCATGCCCTCCCCGCCGGTTGGCTCGCCAATCGAAACGCCCTTCTCTGTCTCGTCTTCGGAACCGTCCTCATCCATGGCCACATCAGATGGCGGGAAGAGGGGAAGCCTTCGCATCTGCTGGCCGCGCTTCTGGCCCTGACCCTCGGACTCGGCTCCGGAGAGGCGGCGCTCGGTGGACTTGCTTACGTCGCGGCCTGGCAGTTCACCGAAGAACGGCGCACGTGGGTCGCGCGGCTCCTGCCGCTCCTGCCCTATGCAACGATCGTCCTGATCTGGCGCGCCCTGTACAACCGGGCTGGGTTCGGGACCATGGGCTCGGCTCTCTACGTGGATCCGGGCCGTGAACCGCTCGCCTTTCTGGTTCAGGCGCCGCAGCGCTTACCGCTGCTGATGGTCGCGCAATGGCTCCAGGCCCCGATCGACCTCTGGCTGTTTCTGCCCGGCTCGCTGCAGCGTCTCGCCGTGCTTGTCGCGACGGCGGCCACACTGGGCCTCGCCGCCTTGCTTTTCGACGTGGCGAGGCGCGAACGGCTCGCGCGTTTCTGGCTGCTCGGCATGAGCCTCGCCCTGGTGCCGGTGTGCGCGGCCTTCCCCATGGACCGACTGCTGGTCTTCGCCGGAGTCGGAGCGTTCGGCGCCATGGCCCTGCTGTTTCGCGATCTCGGGGTCTGGCCGTGGCGCGCGGTCACGCGTCCTTCCTGGCGGCGCTCGGCTGCGATCCTTCTGCTCGTGCTCCACGTCCCGGTGGCCGCGGTTCTGCTGATCGGACGGAGCGCGGCGTTTCGGCAGGTCGGACTTCTCACCGCTCGCGGCTCTCGAGAGAGCCCGGCCGAACCGGAGACGCGGGATCAGACGTTCATCTACGTCAACGGCAACGACTTCCTGGTCATCTACGCCTGGATCATCCGGGAGGCGGAGGCCAGCCCGTTCGGTCCTCGCCGGGTCGCGCAACTCTCATCGCTTTTCAGCACCGGGGTCGTGTATCGGGAGGACGCGAACACCCTGGTGGTTCGGTCCAGAGGAGGATTCCTTCGCTACTCGGTGGATCAGGTCATGGCCAGCGCCACCCGCAGGTTCCACGCGGGCGAACGAATCGAACGCCCCGACTACACCGTGGAGATCCGCGCCATCACTGAGGGGGGCCGTCCTCTCGAGGTCGCGTTTCGCTTCCGGAACACGCTCGAAGATCGCGCCTACCGCTGGCTCTATTGGTCGAAACTCCACGTGGCCGAGTTCACCTTGCCCGCGGTCGGGCAGTCCGTAACCCTCAGTGGGCTGATCGATTGAATTCCATCGCCTGGACCGCGGGCGGAGCAGAGCCTACGGTGTCGGCGTCGGCGAGGGCGGCGGAGCGGGCATCTTCTCGTTCGGAAACCGGGGCAGCATCTCGTCGCGCATGGCCAGGTGGTAAACCGCGCCGGCGATGGCCATGGACGACCGAATGGCGTCCTCCTCGATGATCCTCTCGTAGGTGTCGAGGTTGGTATGCCAGGTGTGCGAGTTGTACTGGATCGGATCCTGGCCGAGGCCGATCCCGGGAAGGCCCGCTTCGTTGAAGGACGTGCTGTCGGTGCCGCCGGAGCGGCGTGACGCAGTGACGGTGGCGCCCATCAGGCCGAAGTCCTCGAAGGGAGCGAGCACATCACGCAGGATCGCCCCGGCTTCCTTCGGGCCGAACACACTCGCACCCCGGATCCGGCCGGTGCCGGAATCCACGTTGAAGTATCCGTCGAAGGTCGCGAACTCGGGCTTCGGACTCTCGAACGTCCCGAAGTGCTCCTTCACGTAGGCCTTGGATCCGAGCAGTCCCTGCTCTTCCCCGCCCCACAGGGCCACGCGGACGGTGCGGCGCGGCTTGAGGCCCGCGGCCTTGATGATGCGCGCGGCTTCCAGCATCACGGTCGAGCCAATGGCGTTGTCGGTGGCCCCGGTGGCCGAATGCCACGAGTCGAGATGGCCGCCGAGCATGACGACTTCGGCCTT